>NZ_QVGY01000006.1:0-161681 GCF_003604105.1 Faecalibacterium sp. AF10-46
CAAGCAAGTTGCTATCCGATGACCTCAAAAACAAATTGTACTACGATTGTTTTCAAAAAATGCTGTATCACTACTCGCACCAAACGATGAAAATCCGAACCTTTTCTCGATAGGAGAAGGGTTCGGATTTTTTGTTTTCTTCGGAAAGCAGAACGGAGGCTCTTTCCAAACGGCTGTGTGTCCAAAACCTTATCAAAAAAGACGTATCACGAAAGTCACAACTGTAAAGGTTCCGTAAGGCAGAAAGGACACAAACATGAAGTACGATGAAAGAGCCTGTAAGTTCAACATGGACACCGGCTGCGTGGAGCTGCTGCTCCGGGATGGGAGGAAGATCTCTATCGACTGCACCGGGATCGAGGATGAATTGGACGTGACCATGGCGCAGAGGTCAGAACTGGATTACCTCATCTATAATGACCCGCTGGGCTATGCGGATTTGATTCTGAACGGTGACCCAGAGGAATATTTGAAAAATATAGCTGGAGGTCATGGACTAAAATCATAAGATAAATCAATAAATACCCAAAACGGAGACCTTTTATAAGGTGCTCCGTTTTTTGAGTTGCATAAAGGCGATTTTCATCTTGCACTGCACGGGAAAGAATGCTATACTTGGTAAGCTAAAGCTAACCGATGCATATTTGACCGAATTCAGGAGATCGCGAAAGAAGATGGAACTCAAACAGCTAGAGTATTTTACCATTGTATGTGAAAAAGGAAGCTTCAGCCAAGCGGCAGAATGTCTTTATACATCACAGCCCAATGTCAGCAAGGTGATTTCCTCGCTGGAAAAAGAGCTGGGGCGAAAACTGGTGGAGCGGAGCAGCCGGGGGCTGCGGATCACGCCCTACGGTGAGACCGTGCGCGATTATGCAAAAGTCATTCTGAAACACGCTTCTCTGATCAGCTCGATGGCGACGCACCACAATGGCAAAAAATTTACGTTGGCAACTTACCCCAGCAATATGATCACGAATCTTCTGGTGGATTTTTACCGGCACTGGGGCAACGGGTACATTGTCGAGCATCAGGAGGGCAGTGTCGAAGAGGTCAGCAACTGGGTGGCCAGTGGGCAGACGGAAATCGGTATCGTCTACATTGCACAGCGTCAGCTGGCGGCGTTTCGGCACATTCTTGGGCATAAAAATCTGGAATTTGAACCGCTCGATGTAAAAGAAGCCTGTGTCTATGTGGGCCCCAATCACCCATACTACGAGAGAGACTGCGTGGATTTCTCGGAGTTGTCCAGCTTGCGCTTCATCGGGGCGGTACGGGATTACTTTTCTATGGAGCATCATCTGGACCGGGTCTCATTGGGTGCCATCAGTACCAAAGACCTGAACTATGCCATTTACTCGAACAGCGACCACATGACCATCAATGCGCTGACGCAGACCGACCTGTGCAGCCTTGGCATCAATTTTATGCACCAGCCGTATAAACACTACGACATTAAAAATCTGAAAATCAACGGATGTGAGCCGTTTTTGTTGATCGGAATCGTTCGACCAGAAGGCGATGAACTGAGCGAAGCAGCACAATGGTTCATCGAAAATTTCAAAAAGCTGCTCTAGGAAAGGCTTGACCTGCTATAACGATTTGTTATGGAAAGCTATGCCGATTTTATCACTGGTCAGGCAAGACAAACTGTGGTATCCTATGGGAGCGCCGCGCAGCAAGCGTGGGGCTCCTTTTTCGTTATAACTGATGTTTTTTGATACCACAGGAGGAAACACACTATGAAAATCTCTCGCAGAAACTTCTGCCTGCTGATGGCGGGTGCCTGCTGCACCGGCGTGCTGGCTGCCTGCGGCTCCAGTTCTTCGTCCACTGCTTCGTCCAGCGCAGCATCCGCTTCTGCGGCGGCATCCGGCGAAGTCCGTGATGAACTGATCTTTGTCAACTATCGGGATATTCGTGATCTGAACCCGCATCTGTATGCAGGCGAAATGTATGCCCAGAGCATCCTCTACGATACATTGGTCAGCATTACGGCGGACGGTTATGAAGGCTGTCTGGCAGAAAGCTGGGACATCAGCGAGGATGGTTGTACCTACACCTTCCACATTCGTCCCAATGTTCTGTTCTCGGACGGTGAAAAGTGCGATGCCAATGCCATTCTTGCCAACTTCAATGCCATTCTGGAAAACCGCGAGCGCCACACTTGGCTGGAAATGATGAACCTGCTGGTGGGCGTGTCGGCTCCCGATGAAAATACCTTCGTCATTGAGATGAGCGAGCCTTACTACCCCATGCTGACGGAGCTGGGCTGCATCCGTCCCTTTGCCATGATCTCCCCCAACTGCATGATCAACGGCAGCACGAAGGATGGCGTCAATGGCCACATTGGCACCGGTCCCTATGTGCTGACGGATTTTGTGACCGATGAATATGCCGTGTTTGAGCGGAACGAGAATTACTGGGGCGAAGCTCCGGCCATCCGCAAGATCACAGTCAAGGTCATTCCCGACAACCAGACCCGTATCATGGCTCTGGAATCCGGCGAGATCGACCTGATCTTCGGCAAGAACATGATCGACGCCGATGCCATCAGCCAGTATCTGGACAGCGACAAGTTCACGGTCGGTCTGTCTGACCCCACCTCTACCAGGCATATCGTTATGAACACCACCCATGAGATCCTGAGCGACCCGGCAGTTCGTAAGGCGTTGCAGCACGCTACTGACCGTCAGACCATCTCTGACGGCATCTTCTACGGTCTGGAGCAGCCTGCGGATATGCTTTACGCCACCACGGTCCCCTACTGCAATGTCGGCTTGAAGCCTTATGAGTACAGCACCGAGACTGCAGCGCAGCTCCTTGACGAAGCAGGCTGGGTATTGGGCAGCGACAAGATGCGCGCCAAGGATGGCAAGCAGCTGGCGCTCGACCTGCTCTACAACAGCGACAGCGTGACAGAAAAGACCATTGCCGAATATCTTCAGAGCGAGTACCTCAAGCTGGGCATTTCCATGACCATTCACGGCGAAGAAGAGCAGTCCTACCGTGATAACATGAAGGCCGGCAACTTCGATATGGTGTTCAATATCTGCTGGGGTATGCCGTATGACCCGCAGTCCTCGCTGGCTGCGATGCGTGCCCCGGTCTATGGCGACTATGCCGCTCAGCAGGGTCTTGAGGACAAGGCAGAGATCGACGATGCCATTACCAAAATCCTGACCTCTACGGACGAGACCGAGCGTCAGGAGCTGTACAAGTCGGTTCTGACCAACCTGCACGAAGATGCAATGTATCTGCCGCTGACCTATGAGTGCAATAAGGCTCTGTACACCTCTGCTCTGCACGGCGTCCACTTTGGCACCGACCAGTATGATGTGCCCTTTGCGGATATGTATTTTGAATAAGAATTGACAGGGAAAGCCGCTTCGGGTATGGAGCGGCTTTTCTTGAAGAAAGGACTGTCCATGAAACGCTATGTTGTACGCAGACTGTTGATGGCGATTCCGTTGCTGCTGGCCATTTCGTTCGTCTGCTTCTGTTTTATCAATCTGATCCCGTCCAACCCGGCGGAAGTCGCGCTGCGCGTCCAGCAGACCCCGGTGATCACGGAGGAAATCATCGCTGCGATGGAAGAGCAGCTTGGTTTGAACAAACCCTTCTTTGTCCGTTATTTTGACTGGGTGCTGGGCTGTCTCCACGGCGACTTTGGCATCAGCTATGTCAACCCGAAACGTACCGTGGCGGGCGAGCTTCTGCGCTGCCTGCCTGCAACGCTTCAGCTGGCAGGAACCTCTTTTGTCATTGTGGCGGTGCTCAGCATCCCTATCGGCTTCCTCTGTGCAGTCTATAAGGACGGCTGGTTTGACAAAATTATGCGTGGACTGGTCTTTGTGACGACTGCCATGCCTGCCTACTGGGTGGGTCTGCTGCTGATGTGGGGCATTGGCGTTAAATTGAACTGGCTTCCCACCAACGGCAACGGAACATGGCGGCATCTGATCTTGCCGTCCTTTACGGTGGCATTGAGCTATATTTCGACGTATATCCGTCTGATCCGTAACAATATGCTGGAAAACATGAAACAGGACTATGTGCTCTATGCCAATGTGCGCGGGCTGCCGCAGAAGTCGATTCTGGTCAAGCACATTCTGAAAAACTCCATGCACACCTGCATCGTGGCGATGGGTATGAGCATCCCGCAGCTGATCTCCGGCACCATCGTGGTCGAAAATGTTTTTTCGTGGCCGGGACTTGGTACGCTCTGCATCAGTTCCATCTTCAATCGGGATTACCCGGTCATCCAGACCTATGTTTTGCTGATCGGTGTACTGTTTGTCCTGTTCAATCTGCTGTTTGATATTTTGCAGACCGTCTCCGATCCCCGTCTGCGCAAGGAGGACTGACCATGAAAGAACGATTCTTCCGCAACCGCACGGCAGTGTTTACCGTTGTGTTTGTGCTGCTGGTGGGTCTTGTAGGCATTCTGGCTCCTGTCATTGCGCCCAACGATCCCTATGAGACCAATATCCTGAACAAATTTGCATCCTACAGCCTGCAATATCCGCTGGGCACCGACCAGCTTGGCCGCTGTGTCCTTTCCCGCATGATCTATGGCATCCGTCCCACCCTCGGCCTTGCTCTGCTGACCATGTTCGGCACCATCAGTCTGGGTGCGATCCTTGGCATCATGGCAGGTTATTTCCGGGGCATCGTAGAAGAAGTTATCATGCGTGTGGTGGATGTGATGCTCTCTTTTCCCAGCCAGATCATGGTGTTCGCTGTGGTGGCATTGCTGGGTGTCAGCGTTCAGAACGTCATTATTGCAAATGTTTTCATCAAGTGGGCGTGGTATGCCCGTATGATCCGCACGGGCGTCATGCAGTACCGCGACCGGAACTTTGTCCAGTTCTCCCGCTGCGTAGGAATGCCGGAGCGGTTCATCCTGTTCCGCCATCTGCTGCCCTCCATCACTTCAGACTTGGTGGTTCTGGCTTCGCTGGATGTGGGCTGGGCGATCATCAACATTTCCACGCTGTCGTTCTTGGGACTGGGCGTACAGGCTCCCACGCCGGAATGGGGCGCAATGCTCAATGAGGCAAAAAATGTGATGACGTCGAACCCGGTGCAGATGATCGCTCCCGGTATCGCCATTGTGGTGCTGGTCTGTGTGTTCAACCTGATGGGCGATGCTCTGCGCGATGTGCTGGACCCCAAGGAGGTGCAGAAATGAACCCTGTTTTTGAATTGAACGATCTGCACGTTTCTTTGCAGAGCCACCATAAGGAAATCGAATTGGTGCGCGGGGTGTCCTTCGCGGTTGATCCCGGCGAGTGCCTCGGCATTCTGGGGGAAAGTGGTTCCGGCAAGTCAATGTCGATGAAAGCGGCGATGGGCCTGCTGGACCACAGCTTCCATGTCAAGGGCAGTGCACAGTTTCAGGGGGAAGAGCTTCTGGGCAAGAGTGCCGAGGAACTGCGCCGTCTGCGCGGTGGAAAGGTGGGCATCATTCTTCAGAACCCGATGACCTGCTTTGATCCGCTGTACCGCATTGGGCAACAGATCGCTGAGACGTTTTCGGCGCATAATAACTGGACAGCAGAGGAAATCCATATCCGCTCACTGGAACTGCTGGAAAAAATGCGCATCCGAAACCCGGAGGAAGTGCTGGAGAAATATCCGCATCAGCTTTCCGGCGGTATGCTCCAACGCATTATGATCGGCATTGCAACAGCCATGAAACCGTCTCTTCTGATTGCAGACGAACCTACCACGGCGATCGATGCCATCACCCAGTATGAGATTCTGAACGAACTTCTGCATATCAAAGAAAATCATAACACGGCCATGATCTTTATTTCACATGACCTGAATGCCATTTCTCGCGTGGCAGACCGTATCGTGGTGCTGAATCACGGAGCAGTGGTGGACCGCGGCGATTTCCAGCATATCCTGCATCATGCACAAGACCCCTATACGAAACTGCTGGTGGAGAAGCGCGCGGATGTTATGCGTCGGTACACCGCTGTTTTGAATGGCAAAAAGGAGACTGCCCATGCTTGAACTCAAAAACATCAATGTAAGCTTCCGCAGTGAGCGGCAGGATAAAATTTTTGGCCATACCCGGCAGCAGGTGTTGTTTGATGTGTCACTTACCGTAAAAGAGGGCACCTGTCTCGGTATTCTGGGGGAAAGCGGTTCCGGCAAATCTACGATGGGCCGTGTGCTCTGCGGACTGCTCAAACCGGACAGTGGCGAAGCCGTTCTGGATGGCGTTTCGGTCTACGCTTCCCGTGCCGGACGTCAAAATCTGCAAAACAAACTCAGTATCGTGTTTCAGGATTACACGACGTCCGCAAATCCCCGGTTCCGCATTCGGGATATTATTGGGGAAGGTCTGACCGTACAGGAACGCAGAGAGGGCAAAAAACTGGATCGGAAAGCAGAAACGAGCCGTTTGCTGGCGTTGGTCGGTCTGCCTGCCGATTTTGCTGACCGGTTTCCCCATGAGCTTTCCGGCGGACAGCTGCAGCGTGTCTGCATTGCCCGCGCAGTGGCCTGCAAGCCGGAGATCATTCTGTTTGATGAAGCAATCTCCTCGCTGGATGCACACACGCAGGTACAGGTCATGGATTTGCTGCGGGAACTGAAAGACCGCCTTGGTTTGACGTACATCTTTATCACCCATGACCTGACCTCCATTACCTATCTTTGTGATGATGTGTTGTTCCTGTATCAGGGCCGGGTAACAGAGAATCTGCCGGTAGAGCGCATCAGTGAAACGAAGGACGAGTATGCCCGTAAGCTGCTGGAATCCATTGTCGTCTTTGATACGGAGGAATCTGCATGACGCTGTGCGGCTTTGAAATCGCCCCCGGCGAAAAACGGCAGGTGAAACTGCCTGTTCCCGGCGGTGCACCGCTGGAAGCATGGCTGCTGTGCGGGGCGCACCCCGGAAAGACGCTGGTGGTCACAGCTGGGGTGCATGGCTGTGAGTACGTCGGCATTCTGGCTCTGCAAAAATTAGTGGAAACGCTGGACTGTGCCACTCTTTTTGGACAGGTCATTTTGCTGCCGCTAGTCAATTCCAAAGGATTTTTTGCAGGGGTAAAACAACTGAATCCGGCAGATGACAGGAACCTGAACCGGGAATTTCCCGGTAAGGCGGACGGAACCGAAACACAGCGGATGGCATGGACGATCGAAAAAATCCTTTACCCGGAAGCGGATTTTCTTCTGGATCTTCACGGCGGAGACTGGAATGAAGAACTGGCCCCGTTGGTATTCTTTCCCTGTGGAGCCGGGCAAAAAGTGGAGCAGGAGACCCGCAGGGCGGCACAGGCTCTTTCTGTTTCCATGCGGGTCTGTTCAACAGCCCGAAATGGATTGTACAGCTTGGCAGCACAAAAAGGAATCCCTGCTTTGCTGTTGGAGCGGGGCGGAAATGGCCGCTGGACTCCCGAAGAGGTGGATGCAGATTGCGAAGATGTACTCCGTCTGATGAACCATCTTGGAATAAGAAAAGAAGCGTTCGATGCTGTTCCGCAAACAGAAATTGCAAAAGCCGTCTACGAAGAAGCACCGGCAGATGGATACTGGTTTCCGCAAGTCTGTGCTGGGCAGGAAGTATTAAAGGATGCACTGCTGGGCAGGTGGAAAAGCTCCGATGGGACGCAGAACTGCGAGGTCCGTGCAAGATTTGCAGGGCGGGTTTTGTACGAGACCACTGCACTGGGCGTTCGCAGAAATGACCCGCTCGTTGCATATGGAACAGCATGAGTTTCCATAAAAACAAAAACAGGGTGCGCCCCTGAATAGGACGCACCCTGCCATCGCAATTCACAATTTGATTTGTTGGCAACAACCGTGAATTGCATATCGCAAATACGTTGTTGAGAATTGCACTGCTTGAAAAACTTGCGATTAAATCCGCATACGACAGCGATATGTACAACAGGGCGTTCCCCGTAGCAGAGTTCCCATAAAACAGTATTTGCAAAAGCTCCCGAAATGGGGAAGATTTGGCGTGACTTCGGTCACGCCTTTTCTTTTGCTTCCAGTTCATCCAGAGGGATGTACCCCAGCCCATCGTACTTGATATGGATGTGCTGCACCCGCTTTCCGCTGGACTTATCCGGGGCATCCACATAGATGGCCGACACCAGTTCACGGAGAGCATAAGGGGTGAGTTCTTCAATATGAACGTACTTGTGCGCTTTCTGAACGAACTTTTCAATATTCTCGATCTGCTGTTCCTGTACTTCAATTTCCTGCTGGATGGAGAGAACTTCCTCTTCCAGCTGCTTCTGTTCGGCATCGTAGCTCTGGCTCATCATGTCGAAGCGGTCATCGCTAAGCTTTCCGTTAACATTGTCCTCGTAAATCTTCATGAACAGCCGTTTGAGGTCTGCGATCCGCTTCTCATTCCGGGCAAGCTGCTTCTTCAGGACAGTCAGCTTTTCGGTGCTTTCCACCCGAAGCTGCTCCTCCATGACCTTGCGGAAGTAGTCCTCATGACAGAGGATGTAGTCCGTCACCCGCTGAACATGGCTTAGCACACGGCCCTCCAAAACCTTTACCCGGATGAAGTGTCCCTTGCACTTGCTCCCGTTCTTCTTGTGCAGAGAGCAATCAAAGAAGTCTTGACTGAAGTCCCTGTGATTGGACGAACCATATTGCATCTTGGAACCGCAGTCAGCGCAGTAGACCATACCGGAGAAAATGCTGCTCTTGCCTGTCCGGGTCATGCGGTGACGCTGGCTACGAATCTCCCGAACCTTTTCAAATACATCATCGTCAATAATGCGCTCATGTGTATCCGGGAAGATAGCCTGATTTTCCACGGGGTTCAGATGTCTCTTTTTATCCCAGATAGAGTTAGTATAGGTCTTAAAGTTGACTGTGCAGCCAGTGTACTCCAGGCGTTCCAGAATCGAACTTACTGCTCTTTTATCCCAACGATAAGGGTCTTCCGGGGCGGGTGAGTTCGTACTCAGGCCATGGCTCAACTTATAGGCGGTGGGAGTCAGAACTTTGTCCACCCACAGTTGGTTTGCAATTTGGGTCGGGCCACGGCCTTCCATGCACATGGAGAAGATGCGCTTCACGATTGCAGCCGCTTCTGGATCAACAAGCCAATGTTTCAGGTTCTCCGGGTCTTTCACATAGCCGTACGGCACATTGACCGTCAGCGGTACTCCACGCTCTCCCTTGGCCTTCTGAACAGCCCGAATCTTGCGGCTGGTATCACGGGCGTAAAACTCGTTGAACCAGTTCTTAATGCCCGCAAAATCGTTGTTTACGCTGTTCGGGTCAATGGTGTCGTAGTTGTCGTTAATGGCAATGTAGCGAACGCCATACTGGGGAAAAGTGAAGTTTGTGTACAGACCTGTCAAGGCAGAATTGCGTCCCAGTCGGGACAAATCCTTCGTGATAACGATTCCTACACGCCCCGCTTCAATCTCGACCAGCATACTCTGAAAGCCGGGGCGGTCGTAGTTCGTGCCGGAATATCCATCGTCCACAAAGAACACCGGGTTCGGAAAGTGATTCTTCTTAGCGTATTCCAGAAGAATAGCCTTCTGGTTCTCAATGGACAGGCTTTCGCCGAGCCGTGCGTCCTCTTGCGACAGTCGGCAGTAAAGTGCGGTGATTTTATTCGTTGCTCCAGACATTGTTGTGTCCTCCTTACTCTGTGGAGCAACTGTCGGTACAGGATTGGTTACCGGGTCAAGTATAGCAGAATTGGACGCAGTTGTCATTCGTCTGCACCCTCATCTTCAAATTTTTGCTGGGCGTTCTTGGCAACAATGCGCTCCAGCTTCTTCAAAAAGGACTCCTTGCCCTCATAGCTGCCGGTCACGGTGTAGGTGGTGTGACCGACTTTCTCCGTGGTGGTCAGTTCTGGAATCCAGAAAGCGGACAGGTTCTTGACATGGAGGTTGCCGTTCTCGTCCACATAAGAGCTGTGTTTCTTCTGCTCTTCGGTCAAGGGCTTCCGCTTGAAATAGATTTCATTTTCGGAGATGTTCACAGTCTCGCTGGTCCGCTCTTTCGGGGCATCATCATACAGCTGTGCGAAAAATGCCAGTGCATCTTCGGGTGGCTCTTCCTCCATGAGCTGCTCGAAAACTCGCTGTTCCTCTGCCGAGAGGTTATTCCATGCGGCTTCCAACTCCTGCTCGTTGGCTGCGTTGACGAAGGCTTCGATCTCTTTTTTCATGGTGCATCCTCCTTTGGCTGCGAAAAGTGGATTTTCAAAAAGTATGGGTTTTCGTGAGAGCAAGAATCGTCCCGTGGCCACAAATTTTCAATTCTTGAAAATTCTTGCCCTTTTGGGACAGCTTCTTGTTGGGGCGTGCCTGCCCCAAACCCTGCTTAGGAGTGAGTGCGATATACTAGGAATTTATTTATTGCTTGCATCGGTTTTGTCGTTTCCCTTTTTCTTACGAGACAAACCTAAACAAAGATGCGTCGAGCCAAGGCAAAGAAATGATGAACCAAGACACAACCATACAACAGCCATAGAATTATCATTTCCACTTATGAAGCTAATAAGTGAAGCCATATATAACAAAGCAGAAGCTGCATAGAATAAGATAGATTTCTTGGTTTCTTTTTTCATAAATAATCGCCTCCACAAATCGATTTGTTGAGTCAATTATACCACGTTCTTTATCGAAATTACACCCTCTACATGGGAGAACTTGGCCGATTTACTGCGTACGTGCGTACCCATCTTCCGTATACACGTATGCGGCGATTTGCCCGAAACGCACTCTATACAGCCGTTCCCCCTCGGAGAGCCCACTACACTTTGCAGACCACAGGGATGAAAGTGTCATAGTGGGTTATTACACTTCCGCAGAAGTGCCTTCTCCTCGCCGCAGACAGCCGGGTGTGCCTTTTGTGAGAGCTTTCTGTGCGGCGAATCCACATCGCCCACAGGCGATGTAAGCAGGGATTCCAAAGGGGCGCAGCACCCTTGGCACACGACTTTGGTACAAAGTCTAGTGTGTTACACCTTTCCAGAGGTGTATACGTTCCTGAAATGCAAAAAGCCCCATACCCAACACCTTAACGGTGCGGACATGGGACTTGATGCTTCCTCGGCCTAGCCGGGTACTCCGTAACCAATCCTGACAGGCAGTTGCCGTGTCATTTTTCGAAAACTGTTTTACGGATACCCAGCAGTTGGGAACGCTCTGTTTCTCTTTGCTGGGGGCATGATGAGCCTGCTCTGCCTGCCACGCGGCAAACTCCCGCTGACCTTCCTCGCTGTTCCAGCAGGCAAGGATGGCCGGATAGAACGCCCGTGCCAGACGGTCAATGACTTCATCAGGGTAAGGGGAAGTGTTTGTGGACTTTTTCTTTTTGTTCAAACGCACGCTCCTTTGATCATCCCACCGTGGCAAAGTCGGGCGAGAAAATCAAAGTTCCAATTTTTATCAGGCGCAAGGGCGCGGATGCTTTCCGCCCTGCACTTGCGGCTGGTGGCTCATTGATGGCTTACAACTGCCTGTCGTTATGCGACTTTTTCATCGTTCAGCATTTCTTCAAACTGTGCCATATATGCCTTATGTTGTTTGAGAATCTTCGTGGTCTCCACTTTCACATAGGCATCATCAGGCACCTTGGGGAGATACTTCATCAGGAAATCAACATCCTGCTGGATTCGCCGGACGGCAGCTTCCAGCGCAGAATAGTTGATTCCGTAGATGCGTTTCTGCGGAGCAGAGCGGTCCTCCGGGTGCAGAATCTCGTGCACGATCTGCTTGCGGTTCGGAAAATCGGCTCTGGCGAGGCGGTGCATATCGGCATCACGGACTTTGAACTGCCCGGACAGGATTTTCTCCTGCATACCGGGTATCATCTGATCCATGATCTGAACGCCTCGCATGAACTTTTCAGAACGGGCAACGTAAGATTCACTGACGTTGTTCCGCTCTGCAATCTGCTTGCGGATGCTTGCTTCCGCAGAGGTGGGAGGAATTGTGTCAAATTGACACAATTCCTCCGGGACGGTTTTCTTGGCAGCAGCCGTGTGCTGGTTGTTGCCGTTTCCACCGGGCTTCCGATGCTCCACACTGTACTGTTTTCCAATGAGGAACTTCTTCTGCTCCGGGGTGAGGTTGCGCCGCCCCAACTGGTTCTTACAAATCCAAGCGAGAACTTCTTCCCTGCTTTCAAAGGGGAGCGGCATGGTGGAGAAAGAGATTTCGGGATGCTCCTGAACGATTTCATAACGATTATGGCCATCAACAAGTGTATTGTTCCACACGATCAAAGGAGAGAGCAGCTTGCCCTCTTTGAGGATATTTTCTTCAAGCTGCTTAAATTCATCATCGGTCAGAGGGGGAATCTGGGACTGGAACTCCGGGTCGATTTTCAAGTTGATCATACGCACACTCCTTTATCTCTCCTGCTGCGCCGGTTCTTCCTCCCGGAAGTAGGACGCAACATTCTGCTTTGCGGTTTTCAGTTTGAGCAGTTCTTCCTTGGCTTCCTTGTACTGCTCGTAGAACTTCGCCTTTTCGGATGCCAGCTGTGCATACTCGGCTTCCAGCTTTTTCGGGCTGGGCAGCTTGGTGATGTTGTTTGCCTTGAGATAGGCTGCTGCCGCCCGGTACCCTGTCAGCTCTGCACGGTGCTGTTCTTCAAAGGCTGCGGAGCAATCTTTTTGGTATTTCTATAAATAATAATCAAGAGGGCGACAGCTTCTGTTGTCGCCCTCTTGATTATTATTTATTGTTCCCACGTTTTGGCTTTTTGTCGGACATTTATAATTTGGAGCTGGTATAGAATGCTGGGAATTGCAGAAACCAATGAAAAAATACCCAAGACAATAGAATGCTTGATAATCGCAAACAGTGCGAATAGGAGCAGCAGGAATAGCCATGGGTTACGCAAATTGCGGTAGTATTTTTCTTTGTCGGCGTAAGAAGTATGAAGTTCAAAAGGCTTTCCGTCGTTTGATTTTTCTACAATCAATAGTTCCCTGTTAAAAGTTGTTGCGTTTGTTGCAATACGACCGCCCATTTCCGCCCATGGACGCAATCGAACTTTTCCGACAGAATAGTTTAGATTGATATTCTTGAAAAATACCTTGTAGCCCATATCCTCCAAAAAATCAGCGTAGTCCGTTGCATTCTCTTTTGATTTTTCTCCGATAAACTCTACACAATAGGTCACTTCATCAGGACTGCATTCTTCAAATTCATAGAGCACCCTCCCTGTCCGGACAAGTCGATAGCCTTTTTCGGACATTTTGTTTAACCATTTTGCCTGTGCATTTAGCAATCCACCAAAGAAGCGATAACATTTTTTACTCATACTGCACCTCCAATAATTTCACTTGCAATGCTTACAAGTTCGTTTAGTCTTGCAAGCTCTTTTTCTGCAATTTCTTTTCCCTGTGCTGTAATGTGGTATTCTTTTTTTCTTCCCTCACTATCGCCATAAGGTTCAATCCACTTCTTGTCCTGCAAAGAGTTTAATGCTCCATATAAAGTGCCTGCGCCTAGGGAAAGCCGTCCGTCTGTTTTTTCTTCAATAAACTGCATAACAGCGTATCCGTGTTTTGGCGTATAAAGAGAAAGCAAAATATAAAAGGTGACTTCTGTAAGCGCACCACCTTTTGCATTATCGCGCATGGTTTGCCTCCTTGTTACGGTTACTGTAATAAATATATCACTAACCGTAATATTCGTCAAGCAGATTCAGGAAAATTATATAATGGGTGTGTGAAAGAAGAACAGTCTGCTCTCTATTTGGTTTGTTGTTCGGCGTGTCGTGGCGGTGGGGCGTGCTAGGATTTGCTTTGACATTCGTTTTGGTCATTGTACCTCCTGTCTGTTCGATAACTCCTCGGTGAAGTTATGTAAAGCACGACACGCCGTTGCTGTTCGCACCGTCAGGTGCGAACCATGAGCAGGGTTTGGGGTGGGACCGCGTTTGCGAAGCGCAGCGCAGCAATGAAAGCCCCAGTGGGGCTTTTAAGCGGCAGCGCGGTCTGCGATAGCAGATGGAGGGGCGTTGCCCCGACAAGCGCTACCCCAACAAGATCACTTCGGAAATGCAGACGCATTGTAGAAGTGAAGTCCCGGATGGACAGGAAATTTTCAAGAATTGAAAATTTGTGGCCACGGGACGGTTCTTGCCCTCTACCGCTGCGCTCAAAATCGTTTCCAGGTAATTGTTTCCGAATTGTTAAGGCGTAAAAATAAGTAGAGGTTGTGCTGCTCATGTATGTGGGTCACCGTTTGCTCCGAACGAAGTTCCTGCCCCTGTTTGTGCAGCGGCGTTGACGGAAAGTCGGTATCACGTCCAGTCGGCTCATAAAATTTTCAAGGTACAACTCCCATAAAGAAAAATACCGCCCTCGCAGCGCAGCGATGATTTTGTCGGGTGAAGTAAGCGGCAAAATGAATCGGGTGTGTTGCGGGGCGGTTAATCTTTTAGGGATAATCCACGGTGAGGCAGTGTTCAGAATGAACACGACCACATCTTGTGAATGGCTTTTGACCAATCCGCAAAATCAGTGGGATTTGTGACAGAGAATATCATGGTTCGTGGGGTGCGTCAAGATGATTTTGCAAATTTTATTGCAGTAAAGCGGTGATAGTAGGACTTATACTTAACATACGGCAAGAAACAATTTCCGTTTCGCGCATTGTAATGTTCGCAGAAAAAACTTATAATGCTTTTGAACCTGTAGGACACACAAAACGCAGAAAAGAGAGGAAATCATGAGAAAACTGTTCCTTTTGGAAGATGATCTGAGCCTGATCAGTGGGCTGACCTTTGCATTCAAGAAACAGGGCTTTGCACTGGATACAGCCCGGACGCTGGCAGAAGCCGAGGTGCTGTGGTCGGACAGAAAATATGACCTGCTGGTGCTGGATGTTTCCCTGCCGGATGGCTCTGGCTTCGATTTCTGCCAGAAGGTGCGGCGCACATCCAACGTGCCGATTCTGTTCCTGACTGCTTCGGATGAGGAAATGAATATCATCATGGGACTGGAACTGGGCGGGGATGATTACCTGACCAAGCCGTTCAAGCTGGGTGTCCTGTTGTCGCGGGTCAATGCACTGCTTCGCCGTGCAAATGCGTCCAGCGCAGGAGAACCCGTGCTGGAATCGGGCAGCATCACCGTCCGGCTGTTGCAGGGGCAGGCATACAAAAACGGAATCTTGCTGGAACTGACCGGTGCAGAGTACAAGCTGCTCTGCTTCTTTATGCAGCATCCGAATGCCGTGCTATCCAAGGAACAAATTCTGGATGCACTGTGGGACTGCAATGGGGATTACATTGACAGCAGTGCCTTAACAGTGTACATCCGGCGGCTGCGGATGAAGATCGAGGACGATCCCGGCAAACCGCAGATGCTGCTGACTGTCCGCGGCATGGGCTATAAATGGAATGGGTAAAGGTGCCGTATGAAAGTATTCGCAAACCGGGAGATCCGAAATTTGTTCCAAGCCGTGCTGGCGGTCTGGGCGGCGGCATTGGCTCTCACGCAGGGCATCGTATGGCATACGACGCATGTATTTTCTTTCGGATTACTATTGGTTTTTCTGCTTCTGGGCGGCTGTCTCTGGGGCGTGCTTTTTCGCTATTTCCAAAGGCAGAGCGCGCTTCTGGAACAGGCAGTCCAGCAAATCCAAAGCTGTCTGGATGGCAACCCGGATGCACGACTGGACTGCGACCGGGAGGGAGAACTTTACCGTCTGTTTCACTCCGTTAATGCATTGGCGGCAGTTCTGAGCGCACACGCAGACAACGAGCAACGGGAGAAGCGTTTTTTGAAAAATACCATTGCAGATATTTCGCACCAGCTCAAAACACCGCTGGCGGCGTTGAATATCTACAACGGTCTGCTTCAGGACGAAGCTGTTTCGCCGTCGGAGGTCAAAGAGTTTGCAGACCTGTCCGAACAGGAGTTGGACCGCATCGAAACGCTGGTGCAGAATCTGCTCAAAATCACCCGGCTGGATGCCGGTTCGGTCGTCTTGGAGAAGAAAGACGAAAATGTTGCTGAAATGGTGCAGGACATCGCGCGGCAGTATCACTATCGTGCAGAGCGGGAACAGAAAAAGCTCGTTCTGTCTGGCTCAGCGGCGGTTACACTTTGGTGCGACCGTGACTGGATGCAGGAAGCTGTGGACAATCTTGTAAAGAATGCCCTTGACCACACAAAGAGCGGAGATACGATTCGGGTAGAGTGGAATGCACTGCCGTCCATGGTTCAGATCAAAGTGCGCGACAACGGCAGCGGCATCCATCCGGAAGATTTGTACCATATCTTCAAACGGTTTTATCGCAGCCGCTTTTCACAGGATACACAGGGCATCGGGCTGGGTCTGCCGCTGGCAAAAGCCGTTGTGGAAGCCCACCACGGCACCATTGAAGTAGACAGCGAGCTGGGAAAGGGCACGACCTTTACTCTGAATTTTCCGATTCCTACAAAATTGTAGGCTGCGTGTAGGCTTGCAGTAAGGTTGACGTGTTATCCTTTTCTGCACAGACAGAGATAATCCGTCTGAATCGAAGGAACCTGCAAAGTGAGGGATACACTATGGAACTTTTAGAAGTCAACCATCTCTGCAAGACCTACGGCAGCGGAGAAACTGCTGTCCATGCGCTGAAAGATGTCAGCTTTTCCGTGCCGAAAGGCGAATATGTGGCGGTCGTTGGCGAATCCGGCTCCGGCAAAAGCACCCTGCTCAATCTGATTGGCGGACTGGATACGCCGACTTCCGGCAAGGTGCTGATTGATGGCAAGGATGTTTTTGCCATGAAAGACCGGGAACTGACGATCTTCCGCCGCCGCAATATCGGTTTTATCTTTCAGGCATTCAACCTCATCCCGGAGCTGACCGTGGAGCAGAACATCCTGTTCCCGGTGCTGCTGGACTACCAAAAGCCGGACAGGGCATATCTGGAAGAACTGCTGACCGTGCTGAATCTGAAAGACCGTCGGAAGCATCTGCCAAGCCAGCTTTCCGGTGGGCAGCAGCAACGGGTAGCCATCGGCCGCGCCCTGATGACCCGCCCTTCACTGATTTTGGCAGATGAGCCGACCGGCAATCTGGACACCCAGAACACCAGCGAGGTCATTGCCCTGCTAAAAGAAACATCCCGAAAATACGAGCAGACCATCCTGATGATCACCCACAACCGCAGCATTGCGCAGACGGCAGACCGGGTGTTGCAGGTATCGGACGGCTGCCTGACCGATTTTGGGAGGTGCCGGGAATGAGCAGCACAGAAATGAAAAGCTATCTGAGCCTGATCCCGATTTCTGCCAAGGTACGCAGACGGCAGAACCGCATGACGATTTTGTGCATCGTCCTTGCGGTGTTTCTGGTTACGGCGGTGTTCAGTATGGCAGATATGGCGATTCGGATGGAAACCTCAAACCAGCTGAACAAAAACGGAAACTGGCATATCATGGTAAAGGATATCTCCCCTGAAACAGCCGCAGAGCTTGCCGCACAGGAGGATGTTGCTGCATTTTCGGCGTATAGCGACATCAACGCTTCCCTTACGGAAAACTACTTTGCCGGAGATAAACGTGCCGCACTGGTAGGAGCAGATGATGCGATCCTTCAAATCTTTCCGGGAATGCAGTGCAGCACTGCCCCGGCGGATGGCGAAGTGCTCGTGACAGCAAACATCCGGGATTGGCTGGATGTCACGGTCGGTACAGCGATTCCGCTGACGCTCCCGGATGGACAGACCATTTCGCTTACTGTCGCAGGTTTCAATGAGGATACCTCCGATGCGAACCAGTATGATGCTGTTGTGCTGGTGATGAACCGCAGTACATTTTCTCAGATTGCCGCACAGGTAGAAGAATCCTTTGAAACACAGTATTTCATCCAGTTCAAGCCACATACCAATTTGCGGCAGTCCATTGTGAACATCGAAAACAAGTACGGAATTTCAGAAGAAAAAATCTCCGAAAATACTTACCTGATGGCGTTGAACGCAAGCAGCAACAACGATTATATTGTAGGCTTATATGCGGTAGCGGCTGTGTTGGCTGGCATGGTCGTCCTTGCCGGAATTTTTATGATCACAGGCAGCATCAACAGCAATGTAGCGCAGCGTACCAGCTATTATGGAATGCTGCGCTGTCTTGGGGCAGGAAAAAATCAGGTTCGGACGCTTGTCCGGCTGGAAGCTCTTTTCTGGTGTAAAACTGCTGTTCCAGCAGGGTGTGTGCTGGGAATCGTTTCCACATGGGGATTGTGTTCCTTTCTGCGTGGATTTATCGGCGATGAGTTCAGCTCTTTGCCGGTGTTCGGAATAAGCCCGGTCGGCATTGTTTGCGGAATGGTATTGGGACTAGTCACGGTTTGGTTCGCGGCATCTTCTCCGGCACGGCGGGCGGCAAAAGCTTCTCCAATCACAGCAGCAACCGGGAATGCGGTGGAAAATGCAGCGGCTTCTCCGTGTCATGCTCGGTTGTTTGGAAGTCGTGCAGAGCTTTCTTTGGGCATGAGCCATGCAACCTCGTCCAAAAAGAATCTGCTTTTGATGACAGGTTCCTTTGCGTTAAGCATTCTCCTGTTTTTGAGCTTTTCGGTTTTGCTTCGATGGGTTGGATTTGCGCTGAATCCGTTGCAGTCCTACGCACCGGACTTATCGGTGGCTGAAACATCCGGGCAAAATGTCCTTGACCCGGTGCTGGTGGAGCAGCTGGAAGCTCTGCCGGAAGTCAAACACGCATTCGGGCGGATGTATTGCCCGCTCCCGGCGGAATATCAGGGAAAACAGGGGTCCATCGACCTGATTTCATACGATACGATACAGTTTGGCTGGGCGAAAAAAGACCTGATTGGCGGAACCCTTCCGCAGGAGCCGGAGGATGGCACATACCCTGTGCTGACGGTATTCGACAAAAGCAACTCCCTGACCGTGGGTGATACCATCCAGCTGGAGGATGCAAAGCTCACAGTCGTGGGTGTATTGAACGACAGCCCGTTCAGTAGTACCGATTCCCCGATTGTTATCTGCACCGAAGAAACCTTCCATCAGCTGACCGGGCAAAACCGCTATGCGGTGATCGATATTCAACTAAAAGATACCACAGCAGACGCAGCCATTGCACAAATACACACCCTGCTGAGTGACACGTTAAACAAGCGGGTTGTTTTTTCCAACCGAATCGAAGGAAATCGGATGATACAAAGCACCTACTGGGCGTTCCATCTGGTGGTCTATGCGTTTCTCATCGTGATTGCAGGAATCACCATTCTGAACATCGTCAACAGCATTTCCATGAGCGTGTCGGCACGAATGAAGCAGTATGGCATCCTACGTGCCATCGGGATGGATGATGCACAGCTGAAACGCATGGTCTCTGCCGAAGCTGGCACCTATGCAGTGTCCGGCCTTGTGGTGGGCATTGCGCTGGGTCTTGTGCTGAATCTGAAGCTGTATATCCTGCTCATCACCCATTATTTCGGTGCAGCGTGGCAGGTGCCGTGGGGCTGTCTTGCCGTGATTGCCGTAGTCGTGCTGGCGGCGGTGGTGCTGGCAGTATATAACCCGGTCAGGCGAATCCTCATGCAGCCCATTACTGCAACCATCAGTGAATTATAAACCAGAACAGCAGATGCCCACCAGCTTATGGCGAAAACCATAGGTCGGTGGGCATCTGATTTACGAAAAGAATTAAATGCTGTTCGCTGATTTTCCCATTGCAAACCGTTGTAAAATATGGTATATACATTATACGAAACCGCATTTTGAAAGAACCGTTCGCCGTTTAATGATGTGTAAAGTGAGGTGCCTGCCATGACTGCCGTGATATACGCCCGCTATTCCAGCGACAACCAGCGTGAAGAATCCATTGAAGGTCAGATTCGGGAATGCACGGCCTATGCCGAAAAGAATGGCATCACCATCGTCAAGCACTATATCGACCGTGCTATCTCTGCCAAGACGGACAACCGCCCGGAGTTCCAGCAGATGATCAAGGACAGCGACAAAAAGCTGTTTGACATCGTGCTGGTCTGGAAACTTGACCGCTTTGCCCGGAATCGCTACGACAGTGCCCGGTACAAGACCCAACTGAAGAAAAACGGTGTCAAGCTCATGTCTGCTACCGAGATCATCTCCGAGGGGCCGGAGGGCATCATTCTGGAATCGGTTCTGGAAGGCTATGCCGAGTATTATTCCGCTGACCTTGCCGAAAAGGTTGTCCGTGGACAGACCGAGAACATTCTGAAAGGCCGCTGCAACGGTGGTCGTGGAACCTTTGGCTACACGCTGGATTCGGAGCGGAAGTTCCACATTGACCCTCTCACCTCGCCTTTTGTGCTGGAATCGTTCAAAAAGTACAATGAAGGCTCCACCATGAAGGAGATCCGGGACTGGCTGAACGAAAACGGCATCAAGAACCCGGTGGGCGGTGCGTTCACTTATAACAGTGTCGAACATATGCTCAAAAACCGGCGGTACATCGGGGAACTGAAATTCCGGGATGTGGTCGTACCGGATGCTATCCCGCCCATCATTCCGCTGGAACTGTTTGAGGATGTGCAGGAGAAGATCGCTAAAAATAAGAAAGCCCCTGCCCGTAGAAAGGCAGAGGACGACTATCTGCTCACCACCAAGCTGTTCTGCGGCTACTGCGGGGCACTGATGTTTGGAGAAAGCGGCACGAGCCGGACGGGAGAAGTCCACCGCTATTATAAGTGTGCCACTGCCAAGAAGCATAAGGGCTGCAAGAAAAAGACCGTCCGTAAACAGTGGCTGGAAGATCTGGTGGTCAACCAGACCATGCAGCTTGTGAAAGACGATGCCGCTATGGAATCCATCATCGCCAAGGTCATGGAGCTGCAAAACAAGGAGAACACCAACATTCCCCTCTATGAGAAACAGCTTCGAGATGCGGAATCTGGTATCCAGAATATGCTCAATGCGATTCAGGCCGGTATCCTGACCAGTTCCACCAAGGAGCGGTTGGAACAGCTCGAAGAAACCAAGCGTGAGCTTGAAGCCCGCATTGCGGAAGAAAAGCTGGCAAAACCCAAGGTCACGGAAGATTTCATCCGCTTCTGGCTGCTGCGGTTTCGTAAGCTCAACATGAACCAGAAAGATCAGCGGCAGGCATTGGTGGATACATTCATCAATTCGATTTACCTGTATGACGATAAGGTTTTGATTACCTTTAACTATAAAGAGGGTACACAGACCATTCCTTTTGAAAAAGTAGAGGAATCCAAAGCAAAGGGAAATGGTTCGGATTTTGATTGCGTAACTGCACCACAAAAAAGACAGCTTTTGATAGCTGTCTTTTTTGTTTTACATGACCGGTTCCCTTTAGCTGCAACAGCGGATAAGAGGACTTGAACAGGGCGGCGGCGCACAGCGGTCTGAACTGGACTATCTCATCTACAATGACCCGCTGGGCTACGCGGATTTGATTCTGAATGGCGACCCGGAGGAATACTTGAAGAATGCGGCCGGGAGCCACGGGCTAGAAATCTGAATGAATGCTGGACATTACCGCTTTTTTGAGCTGGTGATGTCCAGCATTTATTATTTGGTGTTGATCGATCAATTTTAATGGAATCTTTATATTTCTACAATTTTCTTTACGGCTCTTTTATCTATTCCATGCTAATCTTTATGCACACGGATAGGTAAAGGAGCTTTTATGATTCAATATCTTCGTTACAAGCGGCACCGTTTTTCTTCTTTTCAGGTCATTATTGCAGGTTTTGCGGCAGTCGATCTGGTGGGCGCATTGCTTCTGATGCTCCCGATCGCTGCACAGCAGCGGTGCGTCACACCGTTCCATGAGGCACTGTTTACCTCCACCTCCGCCCTTTGTGTGACCGGACTTGTGGTTCAGGATACCGGCAGCTACTGGTCGGCTTTTGGGCAAAGCGTGATTCTTCTTCTGATCCAGATCGGAGGATTGGGTGTCATTACGGTGGGCGCTGCCTTTGCACTGCTTTCCGGGCGAAAGATCTCCCTCAAGCAGCGCAGCACGATGCAGGAAGCTACTGCTGCCCCACAGATGGGCGGCATCGTGCGGCTGACTGGCTTTATTCTGCGGATCACCGCCCTGTTTGAATTGGCCGGTGCTGCACTGCTGCTGCCGACATTTTGCGCCGATTATGGGTTGCGCGGGATCTGGTATGCACTGTTTCATTCCATTTCGGCATTCTGCAATGCCGGTTTTGACCTGCTGGGAACAGAGGGTGCAAAATTTGTTTCGCTGACACGGTATGCAGGTGACCCATTGCTTACCACAGTGATTGCTGCACTGATCGTCTTTGGCGGCCTTGGCTTTCTGACATGGGAGGACATTTGTACATATCGCCTTGATTTTCGCCGTTACCGGATGCAGAGCAAGGTGATCCTTGTCACAACGGCATTTCTTCTGGTATTGCCGACGCTGTACTTTTATTGCTTCGAGTTCACGGCAGGCTCTGCCCGGCAGCGCATTTTATTGTCGATGTTTCAATCCGTTACCCCCCGTACTGCCGGTTTTAACACTGCTGATCTTGCTGCGATGGGCAGCACTTCACAGGCATTGATGGTGGTTCTGATGCTGTTGGGCGGTTCGCCCGGCTCCACGGCAGGCGGCATGAAAACCACAACATTCGCCGTTCTGCTGGCCAATATGTGGGCGACATTCCGCCGCAGAGAAGATGCCGAATTTTTCGGGCGGCGCATAGATGGTTCTGCGGTCAAGAATGCTGCCACCATTGCAGGAATGTATTTGACGCTGTTCTTCCTCGGAGCCTTTGTCATTGCTGCGGCCGAGCAGCTGCCGATGTCAGTCTGTCTGTATGAGACTGCTTCGGCTGTGGCAACGGTAGGTCTGACATTGGGCATCACGCCGCAGTTGGGGGTCCTTTCGCAGGGGGTGCTGATCGCACTGATGTTTTTGGGACGTGTTGGTGGATTGACGTTGATCTATGCGGCATTTGGCAGCAGCCCTGCCCACTCTCGTCTGCCGCAGGAGAAAATCGCGATCGGATAAAGGAGACAAGTATGAAATCGATTCTTTTGATTGGGCTTGGCCGTTTTGGCCGCCATATTGCGCAGGAACTGAATGAGCTGGGTCATCAGGTCATGGCGGTCGACAGCAACGAAGACCGTGTGAACGCCGTGCTTTCCTATGTGACGAATGCACAGATCGGTGACAGCACCAGCGAATACTTTCTGCGCTCCCTTGGTGTTGGCAATTTTGATGTGTGTATCGTAACCATCGGCGGCAATTTTCAGAATTCGTTGGAAACAACATCGCTGCTCAAGGAGCTGGGTGCAAAGCTTGTGGTCTCGCGTGCAGAGCGGGATGTACAAGCCAAGTTTCTGCTGCGCAACGGTGCGGATGAAGTGGTCTACCCGGAAAAGCAGCTGGCAAAGTGGGCAGCGATCCGATACAGCTCCGAACACATTCTGGATTATATCGAGCTGCAGGACGACCACGCCATCATGGAAGTGACCATTCCGCCGGAATGGACGGATCGCACGATCGGTGAGATCAATATCCGAAAAAAGTATAACATCAATATTCTTGCGCTGAAAAAAGACGGAAAGCTTGATATGAACATCACGCCGGATACGCAGCTGTGCCGGGATGAAAGTATGCTGGTTTTGGGAAAATACGCATCGATCCAGAAGTGTTTCCGGCTTTAAAAAGGATAGGACGGATCATATGGATGTCGTTTTGTTACTGATGGTTCTTGGAGTCATGTTGAGTGGCTTTTGGGCAGCAGATGCGTTGGATCACATGCGGAAGGAGATCCTTCGACAGGAAGGAAAAAGACGTGGCTGGTGGTCGTGACCGTCAAATTGTGCTATACTGTGGGCAAGGCAGGTGATTTTTATGAATCAGAACGACCCACCCACAGAACATATTCTGGCGTGTCTGTCGTCCTCTCCCTCCAATGCAAAAATCGTGCGGACGGCGGCAACAATGGCAAAGGCATTCGGCGGCTCTTTTACTGCGTTGTATGTCAAAACACCGGATGCCGACTGGATGAGTGCGCAGGACAAACAGCGCTTGCAGCAGCATATCCACATGGCGGAACAGGCGGGCGCAGATATTACGACCCTCTACGGCGATGACATTCCACAGCAGATCGCAGAGTTTGCCCGGATCTCCGGCATTACAAAAATCGTACTGGGGCGCTCCAGCGTACATCGCCGCCATTTCTGGAGTGGACCGTCACTGACTGAAAAATTGACGCTGACTGCGCCCAATCTGGATATTTATATCATCCCGGATGCAGCAGTGGAGCAGGATTACGGCTCTGGCAGAAGGCTGTTTGCCCGTTCCATCGTCCCATCGTTCCGTGACCTGCTGATTACGGCAGGGATTCTAGCCTGCATCACGGTGATCGGCTTTTTGTTCCTGCAACTGGACTTTGCGCGCTACAATATCATTATGTTCTACATGTTGGGTGTTTTGCTCACGGCTCTTACAACATCTGGCTATTCCTGCGGCGTTTTGGGCTCGATTGCCAGCGTTGCGCTCTATAACTTCTTCCTGACGGAGCCAAGACTGACATTCCATGCCTATGATCCGGGGTATCAAATCACCTTTGTGCTGATGCTGACTTCTGCCATCGTCACCTGTACGCTGACGACCCGGTTGAAAGATCAGGCAAAAATGTCTGCACAGGCGGCGTTTCGGACGAAGGTGCTGTTTGATACCAGCCAGCTTTTGCAGAAAGCGACCAACGAAGACGAAATTTTATCCCTGACGGCAGCGCAGCTTACCAAACTGCTAAACCGGAACCTGATCGTGTATCCAGAGCAGGATGGTTCTCTTGGACAGGGGCAAATTTTTAACACAGTGGAAGAAAGCAGCCGACTCAGTTTTGATTCTGCGCCGGAACGCAGTGCCGCTGAGTGGTGCTTTGCAAATAAGAAGCGTTCGGGTGCATCAACGGATTACTGTACCGATGCAAAAGGACTGTACCTTGCGATTCGTACAGGCAGCGGTGTGTTTGGTGTTATCGGCATCGACCTGTCAGAACGCTCCATGGATGCGTTTGAAAACAGCGTCCTGCTGTCGATCCTTGGTGAATGCGCATTGGCAGTGGAAAACCGTCGCATTGCGCTGGAAAAAGAACGAGCTACCATGCAGGCGCAGAATGAACAGTTGCGGGCAAATCTGCTGCGCACGATCTCGCATGATCTGCGCACCCCGCTGACCTCCATTTCCGGCAATGCCAGCAATCTGCTTTCCAACGGAGAAACGCTGGATACAGAGACCCGGAACAAGATCTGCACCGATATTTTTGATGATGCACAATGGCTGATCGGTCTGGTGGAAAATCTGCTTTCCATCACCCGCATTGAAGATGGCCGGATGAATCTGCAGATCTCACCGCAGCTGATGGACGAAATGATCGAAGAAGCACTGCACCATGTCAACCGGAAAAGCTGTGAACACACCATCACAACACAGTATGGGGACGAGATCCTCCTGGTCAATGTGGATGCACGGCTGATCATGCAGGTCGTTGTCAATCTGGTGGATAACGCCATCAAATATACCCCTGTGGGCTCGGTCATTCGGATTTCGGCTTACCGGAAAGACCATCAGGTCGTAGTGGAAGTTGCAGATAACGGCCCCGGTATTCCGGATCGCGCAAAAGCACAGGTGTTCGAGATGTTTTATACCGGGCAGAGCCGTATTGCAGATAGCCACCGCAGCCTTGGCTTGGGCTTGCCCCTCTGCCGTGCGATCCTGACGGCTCACGGCGGAACATTGACCCTGTGTGACAACATTCCCAATGGCAGTGTCTTTTCCTTTGCATTGCCACAAAGTGAGGTGAACATTCATGAATAAGCCGTCCATTCTGGTCGTAGAGGATGATGTTCCTGTACGGTGTCTGATCACAACGACCCTGAAGACCCACGGCTATAAATATCTGACTGCTTCCAATGGGGAAACGGCGATCATGATGGCCACCAGCCACAATCCGGACATCATGCTGCTGGATCTTGGGCTGCCCGATATAGACGGCATCGAGGTCATCCGCAGCGTCCGCACATGGTCGAACCTGCCCATCATCGTCCTGAGTGCCCGGAGCGAAGATTCTGATAAGATCGAAGCACTGGACAACGGCGCAGACGATTATCTGACAAAGCCGTTTTCCGTGGATGAGCTGCTGGCAAGACTGCGTGTAACGCAGCGTCGATTGAATCTGCTGGCTTCTGACGGCATAAACAGTCCGGTTTTTGTCAATGGTCCTTTAAAGATCGACTTCTCGGCCGGGTGCGTCTGGCTGGGTGAGAATGAATTGCATCTGACCCCCATCGAGTACAAACTGCTGTGTGTGCTGGCGCATAATGTGGGCAAAGTGCTGACGCATACATCCATCACACAGCAAATATGGGGAAGCACGCAGGAAAATGATATTGCCTCCTTGCGTGTTTATATGGCAGCCCTGCGCAAAAAACTGGAACGATGCCCGAATGCGCCGCATCTGATCCAGACCCATGTTGGTGTCGGATACCGGATGCTTCGTGTGGAAAACGATGAAGCATAGTAAAAAACAGGGTGCGCCCCCGAATAGAACGCACCCTGAAAAATCCATATACGATAGCGATATGTACAACAGGGAGTTCCCCAGCGGGAACTTCCTGTTTTTCGTTGTTTGCATGATGAGCCTGTTCCGCTGTTTATAATATGACTGTCTTTGGACTGAACAATTTGCACAAAGAAATAGCGCAAAATCAGAAACCCGGAACCCTTTTTGAACCATTTTGGCCCCGAAAAGGTTCCGGGTTTTATGCATGATTTCTTCAGGGAGCTATTTTGCAACAGCCCCTCTCTGCCGTTAGCGGTTCTTATAAAGTTTCAGGTGCGGTCAGCGCGCTTTTTGCCGAGGTATGCGGCCTTGACCTGTTCATTGGTCAGCAATTCAGCACCCGTGCCGGAAAGGGTCAGGGTGCCGGTCTCCAGCACATAGGCGTAATCGGCCACCTTCAGGGCCATGTTGGCGTTCTGCTCGTTCAGCAGCACGGTGATGCCCTGCTGGTTCACGGTGCGGATGATATCAAAAATTTCCCGTACCACGATGGGCGCAAGGCCGAGGCTTGGCTCGTCCAGCATGAGCAGCTTCGGCTTGCTCATCAGGGCGCGGCCCACGGCCAGCATCTGCTGCTCGCCGCCGGAAAGGGTGCCGGCGCTCTGCCAGCTGCGCTCCTTCAGACGGGGGAACAGACTGTACACCCACTCAAGGTCTTTCTCGGTTTCGGCCTTATCCTTGCGCAGGTATGCGCCGATCTTCAGATTTTCCAGCACAGTCAGGTCGGCAAACACCCGGCGGCCCTCCGGCGACATGGCAATGCCGCTGGAAACGATCTGGTCGATGGGCTTGCCCAGCAGTTCCTGCCCGTTCCACAAAATGGAGCCGCTCTGTGCCTTTACAAGGCCGGAAATGGTGCGCATCAGGGTGGACTTGCCTGCGCCGTTGGCACCGATCAGGGTAACGATCTTGCTGTCCGGCACGTTCAGCGACACACCGCGCAAGGCCTGAATGCCGCCGTAGGAAACATGTAAATCCTTGATCTCAAGCATCTTCGTCCACCCCCAGATAAGCGTCGATCACCCGCGGGTCGTTCTGCACCTCGGCGGGCGTACCCTCGGCGATCAAGCGGCCAAAGTCCAGCACATAGACCCGGTCGGAAATATCCATCACCAGATCCATGTGGTGCTCGATCATGAACACGGTCAGTCTGAAATCGGTGCGGATGCGGTCAATAAAGGCGGTCAGTTCTTCGGTCTCCTGCGGGTTCATACCGGCAGCAGGCTCATCCAGCAGCAGCAGCTTCGGCTCGGTGGCAAGCGCGCGCGCGATCTCCACCCGACGCTGCAGGCCGTAGGGCAGGCCGGTAGCCAGTTCATTGCGCACATCCTCAAGTCCCAGCACATGCAGCAGGTTTTCGCACTCCTCGCGCTGGCGCTTTTCCTCGTCTGCGTTCAGCCGGAAGGTGGCGCTCAGCAGGTTGGCCGAGCGACGGCAGTGCTTGGCGATGAGCACGTTCTCAAACACGGTCTGGCTCTTCCATAGACGGATATTCTGGAAGGTGCGGGCAATACCCATCTGGGTGATCTTATCGGGCGTGGGGACGATCATGTGGGAATACCTGCCCGCGTTCTGGCCCTTATAGAGCTTTTTCATCTTGCCGTGGGGCGTGTTCTCAATGATCTTGCGTCCCTCGAACCACACCGCGCCGTTGGTGGGCGCATACACGCCGGTGACAACGTTGAACGCGGTGGTCTTGCCGGCACCGTTGGGGCCGATGAGGGAGACGATCTGATCTTTATCCACCTTCAGGTTCAGATTGTCCACAGCCACCACGCCGCCAAACTGCATCGTGGCGTTTTCAATGGTCAATACGTTTTCACTCATTTGGAACGCGCCTCCTTTTTGGCAGCTTTTGCAGTGGATGCGGGCTTTTTCTGGAACAATTCACGGTCGCCCATGATGCCCTTGCGGAAGAACAGCATCACCGCCATAATGATGATGCTGAACACCACCATGCGGAAGCCGGAACGCAGCAGCGGCACACGGAAGCCGACGATCCAGGTCTCGTTGTCGAGGAAGCGCAGCAGCCATTCGGAGCTGGCGATGAACAGGAAGGATGCGATGATGGAACCGGACACCGAGCCAATGCCGCCAATGACCACGATCAGCAGGATCTCGTAGGTCATGCTGGATTTGAAGGTGGTGGCCTGCACGCTGGCCTGATACATGGCAAGCATTGCGCCGGAGATACCGGCAAAGAAGCTGCTGATGATAAAGCTCATGCGCTTGTGGCTGGCAAGGTTGATGCCCATGGCTTCGGCAGCGATCTCGTCATCACGGATGGCTTTGAAGGCACGGCCATAGGTGGAGTTGATGAGCAGCAGAATGATGGCGATGCAGATGCCGGAGAAGAGGAAGGGCATCACGGTCTCCAGATGCAGAGTTACACTGCCCAGCGAAAGGTTGAAGCTGGCAAAGCTGGTAAAGCCGTACAGAAGGTTGGAACCGTTGGTCAACGGGCCAAAGCCCTCGTAAACCACGGCGGCACGGATGATCTCGGCAAAGCCCAGTGTAGCAATGGCAAGATAGTCGCTCTTGAGCTTCAGCACCGGCAGGCCGATGAGGAAGGCGAACAGCGCTGCGATAAAACCGGCCAGGATCAGGCAGAACACAACACCCAGCAGCAGGCCGAAGCCGCCCAGAGGTTTGGAGAGCAGTTCCGGGATGGAGAAGCCGATGCCGCCGTTTGCATAGCGCTGATAGATGGACTTCTGCGAAGCGGCGGGAATGGTGAGGATGGCGTAGGTGTAGGCACCCAGCAGCATAAAGCCTGCCTGACCCAGACTGAACAGGCCGGTAAAGCCGTTCAGCAGGTTCATGGAGACAGCCACCAGTGCATAGATGGCACCCTTGCGCAGCACGGTGAGCAGCATGGAGGGCACAAAGCTCAGGTTATCCAGTGCCAGCAGCACCACCAGCAGAGCGGCCAGCGCCAGTGCGGCCCGGAGATAGATGCGTTTTTTCTCTTGTTTCATGGTCATCACACTTTCTCGGTCAGGTTTTCACTGAACAGGCCGGTAGGCTTGACGGCCAGAACCACGATCAGCAGTGCAAAGGTGAACGCATCACTGAAGGTGGTAGCGCCTGCACCTTTAATAAGGCTCTCGCAGATGCCGATGATGAAGCCGCCGATCACCGCACCGGGAATGGAGCCGATGCCGCCGAACACCGCAGCCACAAAGGCTTTCAGGCCGGGCATGGCACCCACAGTGGGGGTGACTGCCGTGTAGTTGGAAAAATACATCATGGAACCGATGGCCGCAAGGAAGCTGCCCACCGCAAAGGTAAAGGAGATGATATTGTTGATCTTGATGCCCATGAGCTGGGCGGTCTCAAAATCGCGGGAAGCGGCGCGCATGGCCATGCCGATCTTGGTCTTCTGGATCAGGGTAACAAGCGCTGCCACCAGCACAATGACGAGGAACGGCGTTACCACCGTCACCCGCTTGGTCTGGCAGCCCAGCACCGTGACGGTGTCGCTGATCCACGGCAGAGCAGGGTACTGCTTGGCCAGACCGCCGGTGACATACCACATCGAGTTCTGCAAAAGGTAGGACATGCCGATCGCGGAGATCATTACCGACATGCGCGGCGCAGTGCGCAGGGGCTTGTAGGCGATCTTTTCCACTGTGATACCCAGCAGTACCGTTGCCACCACCACCAGCGGGATGGAAATGGTCAGCGGAAGGGAAGCAGTAGCGTACACCATCAGAAAACCGGCTACGGTAAAGATATCGCCGTGGGCAAAGTTGATCAGGCGCAGGATGCCGTACACCATTGTGTAGCCAATGGCGATCAATGCATACTGGCCGCCCACCGAGATACCTGCCAGCAAATAGGGCAGAAACTTTGCAGCCATAAGGGGGACCCTCCATTTCTTACAACTTTTAATAAAATAAACTCCTCCAGTCACCTCCGGTGACAGCCCCCTCCCAGAGGGGGCCAAACCTGCCGGAAGGCTACAAAAAGGCTCCCTCGCTGACTGAGGGAGTTTAAAGTTTTGTTCAGCCTTCCACGCTCTGAGTCTTGACGAACTCAAATGCGCCGTCGGCAGCTTTCTTGATGTAAGCCATATCCTTGTTGGCATCACCGGTGGTCTGGTCAAAGGTGATGCTGCCGGTCACGCCGTCATAGTTTACGCCGTACAGAGCATCGCGGATGGCGGTGCCGTCGGTGCTGCCTGCTGCCTTGATGGCTTCCAGAGCCACCATGTAGCCGTCGTAGCCCAGTGCAGAAACAGCTGCCACGATGTCATTGCCGCCGTTGTTGGTCAGCTTCTGGCTGTCGGCGTTCAGCCACTCCTTAAAGCCGGTCACGAACTCCTTGGCTGCGCCGGAATCATCGTTCTCATCAAAGAAGGTGGAGCAATACACCTGCACGCTGGTGCCCTTCTGGGCATCCAGAATAACGCTGGACTCCCATGTGTCGCCTGCGGTAATGGGTTTGTCAAAGCCTGCAGAAGCAGCCTGTGTGATGATCTGGGCTGCGTAGGTGGTGGCGCAGGGAGCAAAGATCACATCTGCACCGGCGTTGATGGCGTTCTGGATATAGGCGGAAAAGTCCGAGGTGCCCTCGGGGAACTGCTCGCTGGTAACAGTGCCGCCCAGATCCTCAAAAGCGTTGACGAAGTAGGTGGCCAGACCGGAGCCGTAGTCCTCGCCCAGCATGCTCAGCACGTAGGCGTTGGCAGCACTGAACTCATCCTTTGCAAAGTTTGCCATGACCGAGCCCTGGAACGGGTCAAGGAAGCAGACACGGAAGTAGTAGGGGTTGGCCTCAGTCACGGCGGGGTTGGTGCAGGAGCAGCCAATGGCCGGGATGGAAGCGGACTGGAAGGTGGGAGCGGCTGCAATGGAAACACCGGAGCCGTAGCTGCCCAGCACGATGGAGACTTTCTTGGAGACCAGCTCCTGTGCAGCAGTCACGGCCTTATCGGTGCTGGACTGGTTATCCACTTCCACCAGCTCCACGTTATAGGTCTCACCGCCGATCTCCACGGTGGGAGCAAGGCTGTTGGCATACTCGACACCCAGCACTTCCTGCTTGCCGCCTGCGCCGTTATCACCGGAAGCCGGTTCAAACACGCCGATCTTAATGGTCTTGCCGCCTGCAGAAGAGCCGCTTGCGGAACCGCCAGAAGAAGAGCAGCCTGCCAAAGCTGCTGCTGCGGCGGTGATGCCTGCCGCTTTCAGGAAATCACGACGAGAAATGAATGCTTTCATAAGAATTGCCTCCTCTATTATTTCTTAACACTTTCCCAGATAAAACAAGAAAAACCCGCAGCGGCGCAGTGATCCTCAGATCCTGCATCGTTGCGGGTTTCTTAGCATTGTTTTAGCACATGAAAAGGAACTTGTCTAGGCTGAATATGAATATTTTTAAATTTTCGTCAGATGATAAAAAGAAACTGTATTTGAACGGCGTGCATTTTGGGCGGTTTTGATACAGACTGTCTTTTGGTTAAATACAGATTTGCCGTAAGGGTCATACTTTAATCCGCTGCACGTCCCAGCCGCATCTTGAAATCGCTGTAACCGAACTTCACCAGCTCCCGGCAGGTGCCGTTTTCGTCCATTGCCCAGATGGGCGGCAGCGGCATCCCGTTGAAGGTGTTGTTCTTGCAGGTGGTGTAGATGGCCATATCGCCGAAAATGAGCCTTTGCCCCTCGGTGAGCGGGGAGGCAAAGCTGTAGTCGCCCACCACATCCCCGGCAAGGCAGGTGGGGCCGCCAAGGCGGATGAGGTACGGCTTTTCGCCGGGATCCCCGGCATCCAGCAGCGGCGGGCGGTAGGGCATCTCGATCACATCCGGGGTGTGGCAGGCCGCAGACATGTCCAGAATGGCAAGGCTCGTCTCGCCATTTTGCAAAGTATCCAGCACAGTGGTAACAAGATACCCGGCGTTCAGCGCCCATGCTTCGCCCGGCTCCAGATACACCTGCACGCCGTACTTTTTCTGTGTTTCGGTAATGCACTGTTCCAGCGTGGCAAGGCGGTAGCCGGGGCGGGTGATATGGTGCCCGCCGCCAAAGTTGAGCCACTTCATCCGGGGCAGAAGATCCCCGAACTTTGCTTCCACCGCCGCCAGCGTTAAGGCCAGTGCATCGGCATCCTGCTCGCACAGGGTGTGGAAGTGCAGTCCGTCCAGTAATTCGGGCAGGGCCGGGTCTGCCTGCACGGCGGCATCCCACTGGGCGCGGGTGGTGCCAAGGCGGCTGCCCGGGGCGCAGGGGTCGTAAATTGCATGGCCTTCCTGCGTGGAGCACTCCGGGTTCAGCCGCAGGCCCACGCTCTTGCCCGCCGCCTTTGCTGACGGGCCGAACTTTGCCAGCTGGCTGGGCGAATTGAACACGATGTGGTCGGCGTACTGCAGCAGCTCCGCGAACTCGTCTGCCCGGTAGGCCGCGCAGAACACATGGTTCTCTTTTTCCGGCAGCTCTTCTTTGCCAAGGCGGCTCTCGTACAGGCCGCTGGCCTCGGTGCCCGCCAGATAAGGAGCCAGCACCGGGTAAACATTAAAGTTGGAAAAAGCCTTCTGCGCCAGCAGAATTTTGCAGCCGGTGCGCTGCTGCACCCCCAGCAGAAGTTCGCCGTTGCGGCGCAGCTGCCCCTCGTCCAGCAGGTAGCAGGGGGTGGGCAGAGAGGCAAGCGCTTCCCAAGAAAGGTTTGCAAGGCCCGCAAAGGGCGGGCGGGTATCGGCCAGCCGCATCAGTCCACCAGCGCCGGGCTGTGGCTCTCGGAACGGGGCAGGCCGTACTTGTCCAGAGCGTCCAGATACGGGTCCGGATCAAACTCTTCCACAGTGTGCACGCCCTTGGTGGTCCACTTGCCGGTGAGCAGCATCAGTGCGCCGCACATGGCCGGTACGCCGGTGGTGTAGCTGATGGCCTGAGAGCCGACCTCCTTGTAGCACTCCTGATGGTCGCACACATTATAAATATAGTAGGTCTTTTCCTTGCCGTCCTTCTTGCCGGTGAAGATGCAGCCGATGTTGGTCTTGCCCTTGGTGCGGGGGCCAAGGCTGGCGGGGTCCGGCAGCAGAGCCTTGAGGAACTGGATGGGAACGATCTCCTGCCCGTTGAAGTTGACCGGGGTGGTAGACAGCATGCCCACATCCTCCAGACAGCGCATGTGGTCGAGATAGCTCTGGCCAAAGGTCATGAAGAAGCGGATGCGCTTTGCCTCCGGGATGTTCTTGGCAAGGGACTCGATCTCCTCGTGGTGCAGCAGGTACATATCCTTGTCGCCCACCTGATCGAAGTTGTATTCCCGCTTGATGCTCATAGCCGGGATCTCCACCCAGTGGCCGTTCTCCCAGTAGCTGCCGGGGGCAGACACCTCGCGCAGGTTGATCTCCGGGTTAAAGTTGGTGGCAAAGGCATAGCCATGGTCGCCGCCGTTGCAGTCCAGAATGTCGATGGTGTCAATGGTGTCGAACTCGTGCTTTTTGGCGTAGGCGCAGTAAGCCTGGGTCACGCCCGGGTCGAAGCCGCTGCCCAGCAGGGCGGTCAGGCCGGCTTCCTCAAACTTCTTTGCGTAGGCCCACTGCCAGCTGTAATCAAAGTAGGCGGAGAAGCCTGCTTCCTTGCAGCGCTTCTCGTAGATGGCACGCCACTCCGGGTCGTCGGTGTTCTCCGGCTCGTAGTTGGCAGTGTCCATGTAATTTACGCCGCAGGCAAGGCAGGCATCCATGATGGTCAGGTCCTGATAGGGTAGGGCAATGTTCATCACGAGGTCGGGCTGATAAGCCTTGATGAGGGCGATCACCTCGTCCACCTTGTCGGCATCCACCTGTGCGGTGGTGATCTTGGTAGCGGTTTTGGGGGCCAGCTCTGCAGCCAGCTTGTCGCACTTGGACTTGGTACGGCTGGCGATGCAGATCTCGGTGAACACCTCGGGTACCTGACAGCACTTGTGGATGGCAACGGAGGCCACGCCGCCGCAGCCGATAATCAGAACTTTGCTCATGATTTTTCTCCTTTATGTCAATGTGTGCAAATTCGGTCAGACCTGAAAGCCGGGCCAGCCCTTGTCCAGCGCAATCAGCGTTTCGCGCAGCACCTTGCAGGCGGTGGCGGTGGAAACGCCGGTGGTATCCAGCGTGGGAGCCAGCTCGTTGAGGTCTGCGGCTACGATGTTGGCTTTCGTCACGGTGCGGATGGCATCCAGCAGCTGCAAAAAGCTCACGCCGCCGGCTTCGGGCGTGCCGGTGCCGGGGAAGCAGGAGGGGTCCAGACAGTCGAGGTCGATGGTCAGGTAGACGGGCACCTTGCTCTCGCACAGCTGTTCCGTCAGCTCGGCAAGGCCGGTAAAATCGAATTTGTGCATCTCGGTGTGCTGGGCTGCAAACTCGAACTCGGCGCGGTCGCCGCTGCGGATGCAGAACTGATGGATGCGGCCGTCGCCCACCAGCTCGTGGCAGCGGCGCAGCACGCAGGCGTGGCTCAGCTTTGCACCAAGGTAGTCGTCCCGCAGGTCGGCGTGGGCATCAAAGTGCACGATGTGCAGATCCGGATATTTCTTCACAGCAGCCCGCACGGCACCCAGCGTCACCAGATGTTCACCGCCCAGCAGCAACGGGAACTTGCCGTCCTGCAGGATCTCCTCTGCGCGGGCTTCGATGTCCGCAAGGGCGCTCTCGCTGGAGCCGAAGCACAGCTCCAGATCGCCGCTGTCGAAGATGTCAAAATCGGTCAGGTCGGCATTCTGGTAGGGGCTGTAGGTCTCCAGACCATAGCTTTCGTGTCGGATGGCCGCCGGGCCGAACCGTGCGCCCGGGCGGTAGCTGGTGGTGGAATCGTAGGGCGCACCGTACAGCACGATGCTGGCGGCGCGGTAGCTGCTGTCACAGCCGATGAAGTTTTCAATGTTGGGTTGCATCAGTGTTCCTCCACTTCCCGCAGCATTTCCTCAAGGAATGCCGGCAGGTAAAATGCGCCGACATGCAGCCGGGCGGTGTAATAGCGGGTGCGCATGTTCAGCGCCTTCCATGCGTCTGCATCCAGATCATCGATGGGATGATACTTTTTGCTGGCAAAGCCGAACAGCCAGTACCCAGCTGCAAAGGTGGGAATGTGTGCCTGATACACTCGGCTGATGGGGAAGGTGGACGCAATGCGCTTGTGGCTGCGCTGCATGGCGCTGGCATCCTCGGCATAGAAGGGGCTGCCCTGCTGGTTCACCATGATGCCGTCCGCTTTCAGGGCATTGAAGCAGCTGCCGTAGAACTCGCGGGTGAACAGACCCTCGGATGGGCCGAAGGGATCGGAGGAGTCCACGATGATGAGGTCGTACTCCTCCTCGCAGCGGCGGATATACTTGAGGGCGTTCTCAAAATAGATGTGCACCCGGCGGTCATCCATGCGGCAGGCGTTGCTGGGCAGGAAGGCGCGGCAGGCTTCCACCACCTGCGGGTCCATCTCCACAAGGTCGATGCGCTCCACCCGGTCGTAGCGGGTCAGCTCCCGCACCACGCCGCCGTCACCGGCACCGATGACAAGGATGTCTTTTGCCTGCTTGTGCACCGCCATGGGCACATGCACGATCATCTCGTCATAGATGAATTCGTCGCGCTCGGTCAGCATCACATTGCCGTCCAATGTGAGCACCCGGCCAAACTCCGGCGTTTCAAAAATATCGATGCGCTGGTAATCGCTCTGCTTGGAGTAGAGCTGTTTGTTCACCCGGATGCTGTGCTTCACATCCGGGGTGTGAAACTCGGAAAACCAAAATTCCATCTGCATTCCCTCCTTATGCCAGAACGTTCAGCCGCTCGATGTCCGGGTCCTCGGGGCCGGTCATGCTGCAGCCCTTGGCCTTGGCGTACTCGATGTAGTTCAAAATTTCCTTGGTGATGCGCTCGCCCGGGGCCAGAATGGGAATGCCCGGCGGGTAGCACATGACGAACTCGCTGCACACCATGCCCTCGGTCTCCCGGAGCGGCAGGCTCTTTTTGGGCGCATAGAACGCTTCCTGCGGGCTGGCGGCCACAACGGGGTCGATGTATTCCTGGCTCAGCAGGCCGGAGCCGTCGGTCTGGTAGCGGCGCTTGATCTCGGCCAGCGCGCTGACCAGACGCTCCACCTCCTGCGGGCGGTCGCCGATGGAAAGGTAGGCCAGAATGTTGCCAATGTCGCCGAACTCGATCTGGATGTCGTACTCATCGCGCAGGATGTCGTATACCTCAATGCCTGCAAGGCCGATATCCAGCGTGTGGACGCTGAGCTTGGTGGTATCAAAGTCAAAAACGGAGTCGCCGTTGCACAGCTCCTTGCCAAAGGCGTAGTAGCCGCCCACGGCGTTGATCTCCTCGCGGGCATACTCGGCCATGTCGGCCACTTGGTGGAATACCTGCCGCCCGCGCTGCGCAAGGTTGCGGCGGGAGATATCCAGACTGGACATGAGCAGGTAGCTGCCGGAGGTGGTCTGGGTCAGGTTGATGATCTGCCGCACATAGCCCGGGTGCACATTGGGGCCGATGAGCAGCAGGCTGGACTGCGTTAAACTGCCGCCGCTCTTGTGCATGGAGACGGATGCCATATCAGCCCCTGCCGCCATGGCAGACACCGGCAGGCCGCCGCCAAAGTAGAAGTGGGTGCCGTGGGCTTCGTCCGCAAGGCAGAGCATCCCGGCATCGTGGGCCATTTTTACGATGGCACGCAGGTCGGAGCAGATGCCGTAGTAGGTGGGGTTATTCACCAGCACAGCCACAGCATTCGGATGCTCTTTGATGGCCTTTTCCACCTGTTCCCGCTTCATGCCCAGCGAAATGCCAAGGCGCTTGTCCACCTCGGGATTCACGTATACCGGCACTGCGCCGCACAGCACCAGTGCGTTCAGCACACTGCGGTGCACGTTGCGGGGCAGAATGATCTCATCGCCCCGCTTGCAGGCGGTGAGCACCATGCTCTGCACGCTGCTGGTGGTGCCACCCACCATGAGGAACGCGTGGGCAGCGCCAAAGGCATCTGCGGCCAGCTCCTCTGCTTCCCGGATGACCGATACCGGGTGGCAGAGATTATCCAGCGGCTTCATGCTGTTCACATCCACGCCCACGCACTGCTGGCCCAGAAAGGCGGTCAGCTCCGGGTTGCCGCGGCCCCGCTTGTGGCCGGGCACATCAAAGGGCACCACCCGCATTTTGCGGAACTGTTCCAGCGCTTCATAGATGGGCGCACGGTTCTGGTTCAGCCGGAACCGTGTTCGGTTCTCACTCATGTTTTTCCTCCGTCCCTGATCCCGATGCAAACAAAAAAGCGCAAGTACCGCACAAAAAGTGCAGACTTGCGCTTTGAAAAGCATTTGAATGCGCCGCCAAAGACCCCCGGAAGAAACACCAGAGTACAAAGGCCGCTTCGCATGATTCAAAAAGACGGGATTATGAGAGTCTATATAGCAATTCTGCTTTTACTGCTCTTTATTGACCGTTTCACAAGTCTGCACACTGACTGCGCAATTTCATGGTTGTAAAGGAACCAACTTATAAAATTTGAGCTGCTACGCTCAATCAATAATGGCGGCCGTGCCGCCGGTCGGCAGTGGACCCGGCTGTCCGTATGGCCTTAGCCCCGCTGGGCGGTCCATGGTAAATTGCTTTGAAAAGACTCTGCCATGCTTTGTCTCTCAAAATCAAATGTGATTTTATCATGCACAGAAAGCGTTGTCAATGATTTTTTGAAAAATTAAAAAAATCATTGCACAGAGTACCAACCTGAATACCGTTGCAAAATATTATGATGCACGGTACACTATGGTTACTACAGTTCTTATTGTTCTGCTGATCCTTGCACTGCTGGAGATCGTCCTGCTGAACGGTGCCGCAGCTGTTCGAATCCACCCGCCCGATAAGTTTAGCCTTGTCGCAAAACAAAAACCTCAGCGTACTTGCATACGTTGAGGTTTTTTGGTGGAGCGAAGCAACCTAAATCCGAACCATTGCCCTCTGGGGCATCTTTCGCGGCGATCTCATCGAAAGTGATGGTTTTTGTGCCGTCTTTGTAGTTGAATGTAATCAAAACTTTTTCATCATAGAGATAAACAGCATTCACGAATGTATTGATAAGCGTTTCCCGGTGGCTTTTCACGTTCGGGTCGAGCTTGCGGAACCGGGTCAGCCAGAACCGAACCTGATTTTCACTCAACCGAGGCCGAGCGATTTTTTCTTCGGCAATCCGAACTTCAAGTTCTTTCTGTTGGGCTTCCAGCTTTTCCAAACGCGATTTGGTGGAGTTGGTCAGCACACCTGCTTGAATGGCGTTCAGCATATTTTCAATGCCATTCTCTACCTCGCGCATCTGCTTTTCCAGCAAAGGAAGCGTGGTGTTTTCCTGATCCTGCAACTCCATCACTTCCGCAACGATGGCATCAATCACGGCATCGTCCTGAATCAGCTTCATGGTTTCAGCTACGACCAGATCTTCCAGCCACTCTTTACGGACGGTCTTTTTCTTGCAGGTCTTGAAACGCTTCGCGGTGGCGCACTTATAATAATGATGAACGACCTTGTTTCTACCCGTACCGCACTCGCCGAACATCATCGCGCCGCACATTCCACAGAACAGCTTGGTGGTGAGCAGATAATCATCCTCGGCCTTGTGGCGGGCAGGAGCGCGGCTGTTCTTTTTGATTTTCAGCTGCACTTCTTCAAACAAGTCCTTGTCCACGATGGCCGGGATGCTGTCCGGCATTACGATGTCCTTGAAGTGGTTTTCTCCGATGTACCGTTTGTTCGTCAGCAGCTTCTGAACACTGTTGTAGGTGAACTTCTGGTTGCGATTGGTGGTCACGCCACTGTCATTCAGCCAGTTCATCAGTTCCTTCATAGTCGCACCATCGTTGTACCGCTGGAAGGCTTCTACCACAAAGGGAGCTTTCAGCGGGTCGACTTGAAAGAACTTCTCTTCGTCCACCTTGAAGCCAATGGGAATCGTGCCGCCGTTGTACTTGCCTTTCAGCACATTCTCAGTCATGCCGCGCACAACTTTTTCAGAAAGTTCTGCGGAATAGTATTCAGCCATGCCGGTGAGCATACTCTTGACCATGATACCCGCAGGGCTGTCAGAGATAGGCTCCGTGGCAGATACCAGCTTGACATGATTTCGTTCCAACTGGTACTCATAGTGGGCCGAATCATAGCGGTTTCGGGCAAAACGGTCAAGCTTCCAGACCAGCACAATGTCAAACAACCGTTTCTCGCTGTCCTTGATCATCTGCTGGAAGTCCGGGCGGTTGTCGGTTTTGGCGGAAAGGGCGCGGTCAATGTAGTGCTTGACCACGGTGATGCCGTTTTTTTCGGCGTAGGCCGTACATTCACGAATCTGCCCTTCGATGGATTCCTCACGCTGGTTATCGCTGGAATAGCGGGCGTAAATCACGGCGGTCATGCAAACACCCCTTTCACTTCATTCTCCGCAGGCGGCGCACAAGATCGGATGCACTATACAGCACACGCGCCACCGACACGGCATCTTCGCCCACGATGTAGAACACCGAGTAGTTGTCCACCAGCATCTGCCGCAGCCCTTGGGTGCGCTCCGGCTCGCTTTCCACCAGCGCACAGCGTTCCGGCAGGATGTTCAGCGATTGGATGGCTTCTGCAATACGATTATACTGTCCCATAGCCGTGTCAGGCTCCAGCAGACGGTCAGCAATATAGCTGTAAATCTGCCCCATATCGCTGAGGGCTGCACGAGAAATTTTCACGTCATACTGCTTCATCGGTGCTGTTCCCTGAACTGTGCGAATGCGCTTGCAGCATCCACGGTATCACCGTTCTGAATCTCCTTAATGCCTACCTGCAAGGCTGCATGAAGCTGATCATCGGTCATGGTGTCAGCATTCAGAGCCGCAGGAGCTTTCGGCAAAGACAGCGAGAAGGGGATGCCGCCCGTCAGAGTGATCTGGCGCAGGTACATATCAATAGCTGTTGCCATCGGGATGCCGAGCTGCTTCAGCACATCCTCGGCCTGCTGCTTGACGGTAGGGTTCACACGGAGATTGAGCGTCATTGTTTTTTCCATGGTTATCACCTCAGTCTCATTGTAACGTATTTTGCGTTGCAAGTCAATCAAGCACGAAACCTCAATTGAAAATTCTCTGTATTGTACAATATACTTATTGCCGAATTGTCGATGTTCGATATCAAAATCGCTTACTCCTCTTGCGATAGTAAGTTCCCACTGGAGTTTAGCACAATCAGAAACTATATATCCACCACCGGCTTGACGGCATTGGTTTGAGTGACCGAACATCAAAATCAAGTCATGGAGGCTCGCATATTGAGCAATCCATTTTCTTTCCACTGCATCATAGGGATAACCGGAATTCCCCAGCATCTCTTTTATTCAGGATTTTTCTACTGAAATCCGGATTCCAAATCCTCCCTCTGAGTATGCAATGCTTATCCATGTTTCATCTTTTCTTAGCAAAACGCCTGTCGAAACGCTTTCTGAAGCCGATGCCTCTTCAGCGTATCCTAAGGTTTTCAATTGGTCAATATATTTTTGTATTTCTTCTTCAGAGATATTATTATAAAAGATTGCATAATACCCAGCATTAGAACCATCCAATATATATTCTATCGTTCCACTTTCCGGCTCACAAATAAGCCTAGTGTATTCATTATCCGGCCAAACTGAAGTATAAATACATTTTACATCAGACGGATTGGTTCCTCCATGTGTAGCAAATTTTCCCTGACCTGAAAAACGAATGCAAAGAAAGACCAATATCAAAACTATAAAGGCAACCGCCATACTGCTAAAAAATTCCAATTTCTTATTCATTTGGTTTGCTCCATAATTCAAACGTACAAAGCCACGATTCTTTTCTTTCGACTCTAAAGAATCGTGGCTTTTATACCCATTATCTAATGCTTTTATTACGGAATCGTGATGTCGTAGGAAATGGAGAACTGGCCACCGTTTGCCAAAGCATTCAATTTGTTTTCAAGGAAATTATCTGCATTGGAATCACCTCCATCACGGTTTTCATTTTAGATGTTGATAATAGCAAAGCACAAATAGAAAAAAACCCACAATATTGTAGCAAGACGGAGAAAAAATGTCACCAAAACGGTGTAAGCGCAAAGCAGGGATTGGTTCTTGATCTCTGTTGTGAGAGTTCACAAACGTCCGGGGTGCTGTTGCCGGAAGGATGCTTTCTTCAATTTTCTTCCAGAATTCTCTGCAAATAGCGGGCTGTTTATGCTTCTTGAGAATCCATCTAGTGAATACCGACACCCTCCATGATCTTTTCTATCCAATTTGTGGAAGAATCATTTTTCTCACTAAATGACCCCAAATAATGTGACGAACTCTCAACCTCTATTATTACACCATCCGGCATTCTGTATTTTTCTAAACTGAGATTCAAACCTTTAAGTGGGATTGTTCTAGCCAGTTGAGGGATAGAAACTGTATGGAGAATATCAATTTTTGATAAACCTCTATACGTTTCTGTCTTTTCGGCCTCACTTAGCAACCGTTCTGCATACTGATTTGAAATAACCTGTATGCGAAATTGTTCTTTTTCATCCTCGGTCATCTCAAGTGGAACGCCGTGCAATGTGTCCACAATATAGGACGAAATTTTAGCGAAGTGCTCGTCAAAATCAGTGGTATCTTCGTTGGTCATATTTCTGTTCTACCCTCATTATAAGCTTTCCGGTCTGCTTAAAGTTACAGCTTTCAGCGTAAAGCTTCCGTAGTTTTTAATGATAAACGATAGTTATCGAACTTTTCCACAGCTTTTGCAAAATCGTCGAGAAAAAGTTCTGTATCTTTTTCATTCGTACCACTTTACCCCATTATTAGAATTGAAAATTAGTAGCCCTTTGATATAAATAAGTAAACGATGAATCCACCCCACAAAACAACTTCAGCAATTATCAAACACTTCAAGTGTTGCTGCAATTTTTCGGGGTCAATTTCGCCTTTTTTCAGAAAATCATAAATTGAATTTCGCAATTTATCTATGTCTTCCTGCTTGATTTCCAGTTTCAAATAAAAATTTTTCCCGAAAAGGAGCTGGTGCATCCCATAATATATTGAAAGCAATATTAAAAATGAAGTAATACTTACAAGCGCTGGCTGGGTCCAGCTTATTGTCATACCTTCTACCGATGTAAGATTTCTATAAAAAATAATATCACTTAAACCAGCTACAAACAACAGAAAATTCCAAACCAAAAATGTATATAAAGTTTTCTTCATTGTCTATACCTTCTTTCACTACTGCCCACATTGCTGGAAATATCAAACGCCTACTTTATTTTTATGCCCTCATTTTTTACAAATCATCAAACCTTCCCGCCTTGCTTTTTTGTTTAGATAACGAAATTTAAGCCTGATTTATTTCGTTTGTCCACAAAATTTTTCAAAATCGTATAGATGCACATAAACTTCCTGAAAATTTGTAGCACAATCGCAATCTTCTTTTAAATAAACACGCTATAAGGATAAACTTTTTGTTTTACCTCGATTGAAAGCCATCTTTAGCTTTCTGGTTTGAGAACTGTACTTCGGGCCGGATTCTTTGGGTCTACTAGAATTTTTATTGGTGCCCCTTTCGGAATACATGGATTGAACGAAAACCACTGCGACTTTCCATTATAGGTTTCACCTTTAACTTTATACTGATAATGTACCACATATGGATAGATTACATCTTCATCGGCAAGGTGGTAGGTACTCATATGAAATTTTATATGTACTCGTTTTGTTGCTGTAACCTTTCCGATGATTCTTGTTCCATTTTTCAAAAGTTCTGCCTTTTTATAGTCGGAAATAATCGCCAATCCGATAATTATACCTGCTACAATCCATGCTAATATCGCAGCCACCCAAATACCAGACTTACACGCTCCAACCGATATAATTGCCGCCACGAACATTCCGACATATGCCAGTGTATGAATAAGATCTTTTGAAAAAAACATTTTATCTCGTGTAATTTTCATAAAACGGCATCCTCCTCAAATCCTACAGTCGGTAATCAGCAGCTTCGTGAAATCAACGTTCCTTAGATACTTAGATTTAATCCTATTTTGTTTCATCCGTCCACAATTTTTTTCAAAATCGTATGGTTGCACATAAATTTCCAGAAAGCTTGTAGCACAATCACGATTTTTTTCTTTTTATTCAAAGAAACCACCACGGCAGTTCCAGCCACAGATTATCCATGGCCTGTTCCTCCGTCTTTTTGGCGCGGCCTTTTGTCAGGTGAAAGTATATCGCCGTGCCAATCAGCGGATGTTCCTTGCCATCGGTAAAGCCATAACGGTACAGTAGGTAGGTCTGCTCGCGCTGGGTCAGCCGTTTCAGGCCATCGTACAGTTCCCGGCGCGATTCCTGCTCTTCCATAACGCTCTGCGGCTGCATGGCGTAGGGGTCGGCTATGGCTTCAATGCGCCGCAGCTGCTCTTCTCCCGGCAGAACATCGTCCAGCGAAACGCGCTGGTAGCAAATACCGTCCTTGTCCTCCGTCACCATCCGCTGCTCAAAAGCGGCAAAGGCATCCCGCACCATGTCCATCATGGCGTTATGAATGGCAGGAGCCGCATAGGTCAGGAACTTCATGCCGCGCGCTGCATCGAACTTCGGCACAGCTTTCCATAAGCCCAGATTGCCCGCCTGTTTCAAATCGTCCGTGTCAAGGTTCAAGCCAGCCTGTGCCAGATTCATGCTGCGAAAAAGGTCATTTGCCACCTTGCCAATAAAGGACTTGTTGTTGTCAATCAGGCTGTCCAGCGCAGTTGCATCGCCTTTCTGCGCCAGCACACAAAGCCGTTCATTCGTCTGCTTCATGGGCGTTTTCCTGCTCTGCGGCAGACTGCAAGATTCCCAGCAGACCGCTCCGCAGCTGTTCCAGTGCTTCCGGCGTAGCTCCTTCCATGCCCGAAACGCTGTCCAGCATGGCATCCGCCAACTGCTCTGCCGTGATCGTTGGGTGCTGCACATCCTGCCCTTTGGTCAATTCGGTGAACATTTTCTCCGCCACTTTCTTGCTCATGGCTTCCTGTTCGGCGTAATGGCTCCCGATGCCCTTTTTGATTTCCTTGACCGCCGCCATGAAGTACATTTCAATGTTATCAAGGTCGCCTTGGTACACCGGCTTTCTTCGGAGACTGATGTCCTTTGCGGCATTGGTTGCTTCTGGGGTTCTGACTTTGGTGCGCAGCAAGGTGCTCAATGTCGTGAGCATGGCATTCTGTGCTGCGATGCCGGATGCAAAAGTATCATCAAAATATTGCGCTATGCGGTAAGTAAGCTCTGCAAAGCGGGTGTTTTCCAGCAGCAGATTGACCACCTCTGCATTGACACGCCCTGTGTAGAGGTTCTTTGCAGCTTCTACGGACAAGCCCAGCTCGGCAATGTCGTAGTTCTTGCGGTCAGGGATGTTGGTTTCTCCCAGCAGGAAATCCGTGGACACGTTGAACAGCCTTGCGATCTTCAGCACCTGCTCATGGGTCAGAGTTCCTTTCGCACCACTGATAAAACGGCTGATAGTGCTTTTAGAGCAGCCGATTTCCTTGGCAAGCTCCGGTTGGCTGATGTTGTGCTCTTTCATCAAGTCCGCAAGACGGATGTTGGATGGTGCAGGCAGATATTCCTGTGCCATGTGGTCGGCCCTCCTTTTTGAGCTTTTTCCTCATTATAATACGCTCTGCCGTTTTGTTCAATATACGGTTTCCTCTCCGCCCTTGCTGTTGCAATCCTGCAACCGGTAAGGGCTTTTTTCTTTTTCCGTTGCAGTTCTGCCGCTTTTTCGCCTTTCCTGCAAAATTTTCCGTATATTCAGGCACAAGGCAAAAAACACCAGAGTTCCCACGCTGGGTACTCTGGTACAACGCACGAAACAAAGGAGGAATGCCCTTGAGCCTGTATCAAACTGTCAAGTCCGCTATCACCGTTCGGCAGGTGGGAGAGATGTACGGCATGGAGCCAGACCGCCATGGCATGGTGTGCTGTCCGTTCCATTCTGACAGCGACCCCAGCATGAAGCTGAACGACACCTATTATTACTGCTTTGGCTGCGGAGCCAACGGAGATGCCATTGACCTCACCGCCAAGCTGTTCGACCTGAACCCCCGGCAAGCCGCCGAGAAGCTCGCACGCGACTTCGGGCTTGACCCGGATAAGCCGCCCGCCAATGCCATCGCCCTGCCGCCGCCCAAGCGTGACCTGACGGACGAGCAGTGGGCAGACATCGCCTACTGCCTGCGGGTGCTGACCGATTATCTTGACCTGCTGCACGACTGGCAGGAGCGCTACAAGCCCGCCACCCCGGAGGAGCCGCATGACCCACGGTTTGAAGAAGCCCTCCACACGACCGAGACCATCGAGCACCTGACGGACTGCGTTGCATTTGGAACACCCCAGCAGAAGGCTGATGCCGCCGCACGGCTGCTGTCCGGGTCGTTCCTGCTGATGCTGGAGGAGCGCACTGACCGCCTTGCTCTGGCAAAGTGCGCCTGACGATTTATTCACCTGAAGTGGTGGGTCTCACGGTGAGACCCACCACTTCACTTTTCTAAAGGAGATCCACCCTATGAAGAAAAACATTTCCCGCAACCCCTTATGGCCGGACTGGTACAACGGCAAAAAGATCGATGAAGTCCAGTTTGGCCGTGCCTTTCTGGAACAGTGGCCGCTGAAATGCGTCAACGGAACGCTGTACACGCTAGACGGCCCGGTAGAGGATGAGAGCGAGATCAAGCAGCGCATCTTGGAGAACATCGAGGAATATGTCACCTCCGGCCTGTCCAAAAAGGTCACCAACATTCTGGAGACCATCAAGCTGCTGGCCTTTTCCGACCCGTTCCCCATCGAGCAGGACTGCATCCACCTCCAGAACGGCGTGTACCATCTGCCGGACGGCTCTTTTCAGGAGAGTCGGCTGTTCTGCCAGAACCGTCTGCCTGTGAACTACGACCCGAAAGCTGCCACCCCTGACCGCTGGCTGACCTTCCTGCATGAGCTGCTGGACGATGCTGACATCCCCACCTTGCAGGAGTATCTGGGCTACTGCCTCATCCCCAGCACCAAGGGACAGAAGATGATGCTCATTGTCGGCAAGGGCGGCGAGGGCAAATCCAGAATCGGGCTGGTGCTCAAACAGCTCATGGGAGATGCCGCCAGCAACGGCAGTGTCCAGAAAGTCGAGAACAACCGCTTTGCCCGTGCCGATCTGGAGCGCCGCCTGCTGATGATCGACGATGACATGGACATGAACGCCCTGCCCAAGACCAACTATATCAAGACCATCGTGACCGCCGAAGCCAAGCTGGACTTGGAGCGCAAGGGTGTCCAGAGCTACCAGCGGGACATCTACGCCCGGTTCCTCTGTTTCGGCAACGGCGCGTTGACCTCGCTGTACGACCATTCGGATGGCTTCTTCCGCCGCCAGCTCATCCTGACCACCAAGGACAAGCCCACCGACCGCATGGATGACCCTTTCCTTGTCGAAAAGATGTGTGCCGAGTTGGAGGGCATCCTGCTCTGGTGTCTGGAAGGGCTGCACCGGCTGGTGCAGAACGATTTCCGCTTCCCGGTCAGCGAACGAGCCGCCGCCAACGTGGACACCATCAAGCGCAGCAGCAACAATGTCATCGACTTCATGGAGTCCGAGGGCTATTTCCGCTTCAAGGCGGACTACTCCATCAGTTCCAAGGAGTTCTACGACATTTACAAGCAGTGGTGCGAGGACAACGCCTGCCACAGCGTGTCTGCCATCCGTTTCAGCGCAGAGCTGCGCCAAAATGACCGCCGCTACAACCTTGAAGCCACCAACAACATCTATCTGCCCGGTGGCCGCAGGGTGCGGGGCTTTGTAGGCATCGAACCGCTTGTCCACCCCTGCCCGTAAAAAGTGCATTTTTTCACGGAAGAAGTTCGTACAACCTGTACGGTCTGTACTTGTACGCACCCGTACGGCAATCAGAAGCAAATTGAAACGCATCATCGTGTATATTTTGTGCCGCCGTACGCCGTACAGACCGTACGGGTTATTTGAAGTCCGTACGCAATTTTTTCAGATGCGTACGGAGCAATCAAGTTCGCATTGTGCGAACTTGTCGGGGCGAGGTCCCTCCATCTTACTGGCGCAAGACCGTTCGGTCACTTAAAAGCCCCACTGGGGCTTTCATTGCTTCGCAAACGTGAACTTGATTAACTCTCCCGCAGGAGACGTTCCCCCTCGGAGAGTCCTCGAAGAGCCCACTACACTTTGCAGCCCATAGGGATGAAAGTGTTATAGTGGGTTATTACACTTCCGAAGAAGTGCATCTCCGTCCCCGTCACCTTCCTCAGAACCCCGAAAGGAGGGATGCCCTTTGGCAAGAAACGATGGCGTTGACCGCACCAGTGTCCGAAATCTCGCCGTTTCGGACAAGGCCGTTGGCAATACCCAGCAGCACAACGAGCGCGAAAAGGACAGCTATCGGAACCCCGACATTATCCCCCAGCGCACTGCATGGAACGTCCACTTTAAAAAGCCTACCGCCAGCTACACTGACCTATTTGCCCAACTGGAAACCGCTGGTACGATTTCCACGCGCGGCCTGAAGCCGGATGCCACCCATTATTGCGAGCTTGTCTTTGATGTCAACTCGGCCTATTTTGATAATCACGGTGGCTACGAGTTCGCCAAGCAATTCTATGAGGATGCCTACAAAGCAGCCGTTCAGATCGTGGGTGGTGAGCAGTATATCCTCTCGGCAGTCATGCACGCAGATGAGATCAACCGCGCCATGACCGAAGCACTAGGCAGGGAGGTCTACCACTACCACCTCCATGTGGTCTATGTACCTGTGGTGGAAAAGCAGATCCTGTGGTCGAAACGCTGCAAGGATAAGGCACTGGTCGGCACAGTCAAGGAGACCGTCATGCAGGTCAGCCGGAGCAAGAAGTGGACATCCAAGCCCTTGCTGGACGATGCCGGAAAGCCCGTCCTGCAAAAGAACGGCAAGCCTGTTTTGAAGAAGTCGTACAGCATCCTGCAAGACGATTTCTTCAACTATATGCGCTCTGCCGGGTATACCGATGTGGAGCGCGGTGAGCGTGGCAGCACTGAAGAACACCTGACCGTCACCCAGTTCAAAGTCCAACGGGAGCAGGAGCGGCTGGACAGCCTGACCGCCCAAGCCGACCAGCAGGCACAATCGCTTGCTAAAACCAGTCAGACCCTCTCCCAAAAGGAGAAAGAACTTGCCTCCATTCAGAAAAAGACCACGCTCACGAAAGAAGCCCTCATTCATGCGCGTGATCTGGATTATATCGGCAAGCGCACCTTTCTCGGTAACTACTCGCTGACCGAAGAGGAATTTTCTAAGTTGAAAAAGCAGGCCGACCATGGCTATATGATGGACGTGGAGAACCTCCGCCTGAAAGAAGAACTTTCCACTGCCAAAAAGGAAGCCATTCATTGGAGCAACAAGTACCACGACCTGTGGTACGATGTAAAGCCCTATTTGGATGCTCTCCACCGTGCGCCCGAACTGGTGCGCGGCTTTCTGGAAAAGATTCTTGCCCCCAAGCAGGAGCGCACCATGAATGTGCCGCAGCGAAACCGCAAGCGTGGGCAGGATATGGAACTTTGATTTTCGGAGGATACCATTTGAACAAAAAGAAGAAGTCGAACAAATCCGGCTACCCGGATGAAGCAATCAAGGCGCTGGCACGTTGCTTTTATCCCTCTATGGTTGAGTTTTTCAACAGCGAGGAAGGCCAGCGTGAATATGAGGAATGGCTGAAAGAGCAAGAAGCTCTACAAGCCTTGCCTGTTGCAGCATAAAAACAGCAGGACGCTCCCAGTAAAGGGAACGCCCTGCCTTACATAGATGTATCTCGCCGAGGTGTGTCCAGTTGGGCACACCTCTTATTTTTTGCCCTCAATCTTCTAACCCATGGCTCCCGGCCACATTCTTCAAATATTCCTCCGGGTCACCGTTCAGAATCAAATCCGCATAGCCAAGCGGGTCATTGTAGATGAGGTAGTCCAGTTCTGACCTCTGCTCCATGGTAACATCCAGAGCATCCTCGACCCCGGTGCAGTCAATGGAGATTTTTCTCCCATCCCGGAGCAGCAGTTCTACGCACCCGGTGTCCATGTTGAATTTGCAGGCTCTTTCATCGTACTTCATAATCGCATCCTCCAATTCTCGTTATCGGCTTACGGTCTATGACAAGGTATCGGAGTTTTGCGCCGTCCACAGGAACCTTCGTTGTTGTACCCGAAGAAAACGAAAAATCCGAACCCTTCTCCAATCGGAAATAGGTTCGGATTTTTCTTGTTTGGTGGGCGCGGGTGGATTCGAACCACCGAAGCTGAAAGCAGCAGATTTACAGTCTGTCCCCATTGGCCACTCGGGAACACGCCCATATTCACTTTTTGTGTCCTTCGCCGGACGACTTGCTTATTTTATCATGAAGGAAGGCTTTTGTCAACTGTTTTTTACGTTTTTCTTCAAATGCATTTTCCGTGCAGAGAAACGGCTGAGCAAAGGCGGGAAAAGCCCTGCAGCCACGCAGGCACGGCAAAGTCGGAGAAAAAAGCCAGCCGGAAGAAATTGATAGGAAAATTGCAAGAAAAACTCGGGACAATATGTGAAAAGTGCAAGACTTTTTTATCTCTGCATTGAAAAACACAGTAAGGCGTGATATATTAAAAACGTAACAAAGTGCAACAAAATGGATGGTGCTTTTGTCACTCTGTGGCAAATCAGGCGGGATAAGTAGAAAAGGAAAGGCATAGCGACAAACCATGACGATTCAGGAATGTTATAGACAGATGGGCGCAAATTATGAGGACGTGCTCAAGCGGCTTTACAACGAAGGCATGATCTGCAGATTTGCGCTGATGTTTTTGAACGACGACAGCTATCCGAAACTGGAGCAGGCATTGAAGGAAGGAAATGTGAAGGAAGCATTCCGTGCGGCACACACGCTCAAGGGCGTGTGCCAGAACCTGGGCTTTACCAACCTGTATCAGCCCACCTACGATTTGACCGAGGTGCTGCGCACAGGCACACTGGAAGGTACCAAGGAGCTGTTTGACAGCGTGACCTGCCAGTACAAAATCACCATCAATGCGATCCGTGCGCTCCAGTAAGCTCCGCATTTGGCTCGATCTCCAAACGGCATCCTTCCTTATAAAAAGGCAGGATGCCGTTTTTTATTGCATTCTGCGCAGTTTTATGATATAATGCCGGACGAACTGAACAGAAAAACAGCAGGTGCCTTTTGCCGATGCACTGCACGGCGGAAAGGGTAAAAGGGAAGCGGGTGCAGATCCCGCACGATCTCGTCACTGTGATAAGGGAGTCCGCATCAGGGTGCTTTGCACCAGCCACTGGAGCTTTTGCTCTGGGAAGGAGATGACGGGCGGCGATCTTTCAGTCAGGAAACCTGCCTGCTGTTGGTACGGGGGTGCAAACCCCAGATCACGAGGAATTGGTTGTACCAAAAAGCCCTGAAACAACAGAGGTCTTTTTGTCATGCCATCCGCAGGACAGAAGGGCCTCTTTTTTCATCTCTCTTTCCTGTACCCTTTGTTTGGTTCAAACCGCAATTTATCCAGCAGGAAAGGACAAGAACAATGAGAAAGATCGAAACCAAAAAGCTGGCCGCAGCTGTTACGGCTCTGGCTCTGTGCGCCGGCGTGCTCACCGGCTGCGGCGGGGCTGCTTCCAGCACTGCATCCAGCACCGCTGCGTCTTCCGCTTCCAGCGAAGCGAGCAGCGAGGAGGCTGACGAAATGGCAGCAAAGAATGTGGCAGACCTGATAGATGCCATCTATGTGCAGGAGCGCAATGAGGATACCGATGCCCAGTGCGAAGCCGCCAAGGCTGCATGGGATGCCCTGACCGACACCCAGAAGGAACTGGTGGAAGGTGAGAATGCCGACCCCGACTACTTTGGCCGTGACACCGGCGATGCTTCCAAGGACGATGCCCGCAATCAGGACGACATTGGCGACAACGAGCTGCTGGTGGTCTCCTTCGGCACCTCCTTCAACGACAGCCGCGTGAAGGACATCAAGGGCATCGAGGATGCTCTGCAGGCCGCATACCCGGATTGGTCTGTGCGCCGCGCATTCACCGCACAGATCATCATCAACCATGTGCAGGCTCGTGACGGCGAAAAGATCGACAACATGCAGCAGGCCATGGACCGCGCTGTGGAAAACGGCGTGAAGAATCTGGTCGTCCAGCCCACCCACCTGATGCACGGTGCTGAGTACGACGAGATGATGGAAATGATCGACACCTACCGCGACAAGTTTGAATCTGTCGCTGTGGCTGAGCCCCTGCTGGGCGAGGTCGGTTCCGATGCCACCATCATCAATCAGGATAAGGAAGATGTTGCCAAGGCTGTCACCGCTGCTGCCGTGAAGGAAGCCGGCTACGACAGTCTGGATGCCGCTGCTGCGGACAAGGTCGCCTTTGTCTTTATGGGCCACGGCACCTCTCACACCGCAAAGGTGAGCTACAGCCAGATGCAGACCACCATGCAGACTCTGGGCTACGACAATGTGTTCATTGGCACCGTTGAGGGCAAGCCGGAAGAGACTGCCTGCGAGAACGTGATCGAGGCTGTTAAGGCTGCGGGCTACACCAAGGTCATCCTGCGCCCGCTGATGGTGGTTGCCGGCGATCACGCCAACAACGATATGGCCGGTGAGGATGCCGACTCCTGGCTGAGCCAGTTCAAGGCTTCCGGTGCTTTCGACAGCATCGACTGCCAGATCGCTGGTCTGGGTGAGATCGAGGATGTCCAGAACCTGTATGTCGCCCACACCAAGGCGGCGATCGATTCTCTGAACGGTTGATCAAACGAACCCTCTCCGTCTCGCGGCCGCTTTGCGGCATCCGGTGGAGAGGGTTCATTTTTTATCCGAACAATGGTATAATAAAAGCTGATTTTTTATAATGTAGAGGTATTTCCTATGAAACGCGTTTTTTCCTGTGTTGTCGCTGCTTCTCTGGCACTGAGTCTGCTGGTAGGCTGCGGCGCTTCTTCCACGGCATCTTCTGCAGCTTCCAGTGCTGCTTCTTCCGAGGCGGCATCCTCTGTGGCTTCTTCTGCCGCTGAGACCGCCGCTTTGCCGGATGGTGTGTATACCGCCGAGTTTGACACCGACAGCAGCATGTTCCACGCCAACGAAGCCTGCGACGGCAAGGGCACCCTAACCGTGGAGAACGGCCAGATGACCTTCCATGTCAGCCTTGCTTCCACCCACATCGTCAACCTGTATCTGGGCAAGGCTTCCGATGCCGCCGACCACGAGGCCGACTGGCTGCAGCCCACCACAGATACCGTCACCTATGCCGACGGCACCTCGGAGGAGGTGTATGGCTTCGATATCCCGGTTTCTGCTGTGGATACGGACTTTGACCTTGCCATTCTGGGCACCAAGGGCAAGTGGTACGACCATGTCGTCAGCGTGCGCGATGCCGTGGAAAAGGCTGCGGAAGCCGAGACCCCGGCAGACGGCACCTACACCTGTGATGTGACGCTGGAGGGCGGTTCTGGCCGTGCTGCTGTGGACAGCCCCGCCGCGCTGACCGTGGCGGATGGCAAGATGACCGCCACCATCGTGTGGAGCAGCCCCAACTACGACTATATGCTCGTGGACGGCGAGAAGTATCTGCCCACCAACACCGAGGGCAACTCCACCTTTGAAATTCCGGTATCGGCGCTGGATACCGCACTGGATGTCACTGCCGACACCGTTGCCATGAGCACTCCCCACGAGATCGAGTATACGCTGACCTTTGATTCTGCAAGTCTGAAGTGACTCCTCCAGTCACCTTCTTTGGCAAAAAGATAAACTTTACCGTACTGCCAAAGCCTCCCTCTATGAGGGAGGTGGCGCGGCGTAAGCCGTGACGGAAGGAGTTCCCTATGAAGATCACCCGCAACCAATTTCTGAAACTGATCCCCGCTGCGGCGCTGACGCTGACCGGCTGCGGCAGCAAGACTCAACCTGCCAATACGGAAAGTCTTGTTTTCTCCCATCATTACCAGCTGGACTATGCGCAGCAGTTCACAGCGGACTGCTATGAGGGCGGCTATACCATGCTGACCATCGCGGAGTCGGATGCGCGGTTCCTTGTTGTGCCGGAAGATGCTGCGGAGGTGGACAGCCTGCCCGCTGACGTGACTGTGCTGCGCCAGCCGGTGGAGAATATTTATCTGGTCTCCACCTCGGTGATGGATCTGCTTTTGCATCTGGATGCACTGGACAGCGTGGCCTTTTCCGGCACCAAGGCCGAGGGCTGGTATCTGCCCGCGGTGCAGCAGGCCATGGAAGAGGGAAAAATCGCCTACGCCGGCAAGTACAGCGCCCCGGATTACGAGCAGATCCTGGCGGCAGGCTGCCGCCTTGCCATTGAAAATACCATGATCCTGCACACGCCGGAGGTAAAGGAACAGCTGGAGCACTTTGGCATCCCGGTGCTGGTGGAGCGTTCCAGCTACGAGAGCGACCCGCTGGCCCGCATGGAGTGGATCAAGCTTTACGGCATCCTGCTGGGCAGGGAAGAACAGGCCGAGCAGGTGTTTTCCGCGCAGGAGACAGCCGTTCAGCCCATCCTCTCGCAGGAACCCACGGGAAAAAGCTGCGCCTTTTTCTCGCTGACCACCAACAACCTTGCCACTGTGCGCAAGGGCAGTGACTATGTAGCCCGTATGATCGAAATGGCAGGCGGCAGCTATGTCTTTGCGGACCTGACGGACAATGGCAACAGCCTTGCTACCATGAACCTGCCGCTTGAGGACTTCTATGCAGGCGCAAAGGATGCCGACGTGCTCATCTACAACAGCGCCATCGAGGGCATGATCGCATCGGTGAGCCAGCTGACCGAGCGTTTCCCGTTGCTGAACGAGTTCAAAGCGGTGCAGAACGGTCAGGTGTGGTGCACCACCCAGAGCCTGTTCCAGCAGAGCATGGAGCTGGCAGACCTGATCGTGGATATGAACCGGGTGTTTACCAAGGGCACACCTGCCGCCAGTACCCTGAAATTCCTCACCCATGTGGATTAAAGAAGGAAAATTTTACAGAAAGGAAAGCCTATGACCCGTACCAGACGCCTTGCAGCCGCCTATATTGCCCTTGCGGCAGCCGTGGCTGTGCTTTTTGCGCTGAACCTGTTCTGGGGCAGCGTATCCCTTGCACCGGGTGCGGTGCTGACGGCGCTGCTGGGCAAGGGCGGCGATGCGCTTGCGGGGAACATCATCCTGCAGCTGCGCCTGCCCCGCGCGGTCATGGCGGCGCTGTTGGGGGCAGCCCTCAGCGCGGCAGGCTACCTGCTGCAGACTTTTTTTGCAAACCCCATTGCCGGGCCATTTGTTATGGGCGTTTCCAGCGGCGCAAAGCTGGCGGTGGCCCTGACCATGGTGGTGTTTCTGGACCGCGGGATGCTGACCAGCTCGGCCACGATGATCGTGGCTGCCTTTGCGGGGGCCATGGCTGCCATGGCCTTTGTGCTGGCGGTGGCCCGGCGGGTGCAGCGCATGAGCATTCTGGTCATCTGCGGTGTGATGATCGGCTATATCTGCTCCGCCATCACCGATATCGTGGTGGCCTTTGCGCAGGATTCCAACATCGTCAATCTGCACAACTGGTCGCAGGGCAGCTTTTCCGGCGTGACATGGGCCAATGTGCAGGCTGCGGCACTGGTGACGCTGCCTGCGCTGGCGGCATCCTTTCTGCTTTCCAAGCCCATGGCCGCCTACCAGATGGGCGAAGCATATGCCCGCAGCGTGGGCGTGAAGGTCAAGCCTTTCTCGGCAACGCTGGTTCTGCTTTCCAGCCTGCTGGCGGCCTGTGTCACCGCCTTTGCGGGGCCGATCTCCTTTGTAGGCATCGCAGTGCCGCACCTTGTCAAGCAGCTGCTGGGCAGCGCAAAGCCACTGTATGTGCTGCCGGGGTGCTGCTTGGGCGGTGCGGCTTTCTGCCTGTTCTGCGACCTGCTGGCCCGCAGTCTGTTCGCGCCCACGGAGCTGTCCATCAGCTCGGTCACGGCCGTGTTCGGCGCACCGGTGGTCATCTGGCTGCTGGTGCGGCGCAATTCAGAGCGGGAGGGCGCATGATGAACGAAAAAGCACTTTGCACTGCGCGGGAGCTTGCCATTGGCTATGGCAAGACACCGCTGCTCTCGAATATTTGCCTCGGGGTGCAGCCGGGCCAGATCCTGACCCTCATCGGCCCCAACGGCGCAGGCAAATCCACCTTACTGCGCACACTGGCGGGCCAGCTTGCCCCCATGGGCGGCACAGTGCTGCTGGCGGGGAAGGACCTTACTGCCTATACCGGAACGGAGCGAGCCAAAAAGCTGGCTCTCATGGCTCCCCACAGCCGCCGCATGGAGCTGACCACCTGCTTTGACTTTGTTTCGGCGGGGCGCTATCCCTACACCGGACGGCTGGGCATTTTGTCTGCCGAGGACAGGCAGCAGGTGCACAGAGCTTTGGAGCTGGTGGGTGCGGCGCAGCTGGCAGACCGGGATTTTAACCGCATCAGCGACGGCCAGCGCCAGCGCATCCTGCTGGCCCGGGCACTGTGCCAGCAGCCGGAAGTGATTCTGCTGGACGAGCCGACCTCTTTTCTGGATATCAAGGGCAAGATCGAGCTGCTCACCATTTTAAAGGAGCTGGCCCATACCGGTCAGCTGGCGGTGATCCTGAGCCTGCACGAGCTGGAATTGGCCGAAAAAATAGCGGACACGGTGGTGTGCGTTTCGCCCGCAGGTGTTTCCGGCGTGCTGACCCCGGAACAGGCGTTTCAGCCGGAGAACATCCGCGCCCTGTACGGCCTGACCGAACAGCAGTACACGGCTTTGTTCGGCACACCGGAGCCGGAAGCCGAAAAGGCACCCGCCGGAAAGCCGCAGTTTGAGCATTACGTCCGCAGCGGGCAGAAGCTGCTGCGCTGCGGCTATACCACCGGCACCTGTGCCGCGCTGGGGGCTGCCGGGGCGGCGCGTCTGCTGCTGACCGGCCGCGAACCGGAAACGGTGGCTCTGCGCACGCCCAAGGGCATTGTGGTGGAGGTGGCTCCCCTCTGGTGCCGCAGCACGGACACAGGTGCCGCATGTGCCATCCGCAAGGACGGCGGCGACGATGTGGATGTGACCACGGGCCTGCCGGTGATTGCATCGGTGGTGCTGGAACCGGATGCCCCCGGCGTACGCATCCTTGGCGGCGAGGGGGTGGGCCGGGTGACGAAGCCCGGCCTTGACCAGCCCGTAGGCGAAGCCGCCATCAACCATGTGCCCCGCCAGATGATTGCCGAAGCGCTGGAACGGGAAGCTGAAAATGCTGCCTACACCGGCGGCTTTGCGGTGACCATCTCTGTGGAAGGCGGTGCCGAGACGGCAAAGCGCACCTTCAACCCGCACATCGGGGTGGAGGGCGGGCTTTCCATTCTGGGCACCAGCGGCATCGTGGAGCCCATGAGCCAGCAGGCCATTCTGGATACCATCCAGCTGGAAATGAATCAGGCCGCACTGCGCGCAAAAAATGCCCCAGGCCCCCGGCGGCTGGTGCTGGCCCCCGGCAACTACGGGCTGGATTATCTGGCCAGCGCTCTGCCGCAGTTCGAACGGTTCCCGGTGGTCAAGACCTCCAACTTCATCGGGGATACGCTGGATATGGCTGCCACGGCCAAATTTGAGGAAGTGCTTCTGGTAGGCCACGTGGGCAAGCTCTGCAAGCTGGCGGCAGGGGTCATGAACACCCACTCCCACACGGCGGATGGCCGCGCTGAAGTGTTTTGCGCCCATGCGGCGCTGTGCGGTGCCGCGCATGAGGTGTGCGCCGCCCTGATGGATGCCGCCACCACCGATGCCTGCCTTGACATTCTGGACGGCGCACAGCTGCGTGCACCGGTGCTGGAAAGCATCCTTGCCGCCATCCAGATGCATCTGGAGCGACGGGCAGGCGGGGCCTTCCGGGTGGGCGCGGTGCTGTTCTCCAACCAGCACGGCCCGCTGGGCGAGACAAAAACGGCAAAGGAGCTGATGCGGGAATGGCAGAACTGAAAGGCACATTTTACGGTGTCAGCGTCGGCCCCGGCGACCCGGAGCTGATGACGCTGCAGGCTGTGCGGCTCATCCGGCAGTGCCCGGTGATGGCCGCGCCGCAGACTGCTTCCGGCCAGATGCTGGCGCTGGACATCGCCCGCAGTGCGCTGGGAGAAGCGCTGGACGGCAAGACCATCGTCCCGCTGTACTTTGCCATGAGCCGTGACCCGGCCGCGCTGGCGGCTTCGCACGAAAAAGCAGCCGCCGCGGTGCGGCAGTATCTGGATGCCGGGCAGGACGTTGCCATGCTGAACATCGGTGATGTTTCCATCTATGCCACCTTTGGTTACCTGCAGGAGATCTTGCAGGCCGAGGGTTATGCCACCGTCATGGCGGCAGGCGTGCCCAGCTTTTGTGCGGCGGCGGCGCGGCTGAATGTGCCGCTGACCGGCGGCATGGATACGCCGCTTACCATTGCGCCCGGCGGCTGGACAGACCGCGTGCTGGAAATGCCCGGCACCAAGGTATTGATGAAAGCCGGCAGGCAATTGCCTGTCTTATTGGATACCCTGCAGCAGGCAGATAAGCTGAAAAAAAGCGCACTTGTGTGCAACTGCGGTCTGCCGGACGAGCGGGTCTACCCGGATCTTTCCCTTGAGCGGCCACAGGAACAGGCCGGTTATTTTGCCACCGTTTTGGTAAAGGAGTAACGTTATGGTACATTTTGTTGGTGCAGGCCCCGGCGCACCGGACCTCATCACCCGGCGGGGCGCGGCCCTGCTTCAGAAAGCCGACTGCATCATCTATGCGGGCAGTCTGGTGAACCCGGCCCTGCTGGGCCTTGCAAAGGCAGACTGCGCCATTTATAACAGCGCTGAAATGACGCTGGAGCAGGTGCTGGATGTGATGCGGCAGATGGAAGCTGCGGGTAAGATCACCGTGCGCCTGCACACCGGCGACCCCTGCCTTTACGGTGCCATCCGGGAGCAGATGGATGTGCTGGACGCCGAGGGCATTCCCTACGATGATACCCCCGGTGTTTCCAGCTTCTGCGGTGCAGCGGCGGCACTGAATGCCGAGTACACGCTGCCCACCGTGAGCCAGACCGTCATCATCACCCGCATGGAGGGCCGCACCCCGGTGCCGGAAAAAGAAAAGCTGGCAAGCCTTGCCGCCCACGGGGCAACGATGGTCATTTTCCTATCCATCGGCCTTGTGGACAAAGTACAGCAGGCGCTTCTGGCAGGCGGTGCCTATACGCCGGATACCCCGGCAGCGGTGGTGTATAAGGCCACATGGCCGGAAGAAAAAACGGTGCGCTGCACCGTAGGTACGCTGGCGGAAAGCGTTCATGCAGCGGGCATCACCAAAACGGCGCTCATCGTGGCAGGCGGCTTTCTGGGCCGGAATTATGAGCGCAGCAAGCTCTACGACCCGGCCTTTACCACCGAGTTCCGCAAGGGGACAGACCAGTGACCCGCGCCTATCTGGCCTTTACGGCAAAGGGCCTTGCACTGGCCCAAAAACTGGCGGCGGCATATCCCGGCAGTGTGACCCGCTGCGGCCATGAAGCCGGGCAGGTGCACCTTGCCGATTGGACGGCCTGCCAGTTTGCCGGGAGCGATGCCCTTGTTTTTGTAGGTGCTGTGGGCATTGCGGTGCGGGCCATTGCGCCCCACTGCCAAAGCAAGGCGCAGGACCCTGCCGTTGTGGTGCTGGACGAGTGCGGCCGCTTTGCCGTGCCCATCCTCTCAGGCCACCTGGGCGGTGCCAACGACCTTGCCCGGGCGTTTGCCGCTGTGTGCGGTGCGGTGCCGGTGATCACCACAGCCACCGACGCAAACGGTGTGTTTGCGGTGGACGAGTGGGCAAAGCACCAGAACTGCACCGTGCTGGAGCCGGAGCGCATCAAGCTTGTCAGCGGTGCACTGCTGGCGGGCAAAACGGTGCAGTTTGCATCCGACTGGCCCATTGCGGGTGCACCGCCTGATGGGATCACGGCGGGAGATGACCCGGACTTTGCCCTCACCCTCTGCCCGGCGGGGGATGCGCTGCATCTGGTGCCGCGCATCGGCGTGCTGGGCGTGGGCTGCAAACGCGGCACCAGCGCCGCAACGCTGGCCGAAGCCTTTGCAGCTTTCTGTGCCCAGAACTGCCTTGCGCCGCAATGCATCACGGCGGCGGCAAGCATCGACTTAAAACAAAACGAGACGGGCCTGCTGACCTTCTGTAAGAGCCACAGCTGGCCGGTGCAGTTTTTCACAGCGGAACAGCTGCGTGCCGCTCCCGGCAGCTTTACGCCTTCGGCCTTTGTACAGAGCGTTACCGGCGTGGATAACGTCTGTGAACGGTCGGCAGTGCTGGCCGCAGGCGGGACACTCGTTTTTCACAAATATGCCTATACCGGCGTGACCTTTGCGCTGGCCGTGCGGCCCTATGCCCCGGACTGGAGGTGGCAGAATGTTTGACCCGATGGAATTTGAAATCGACGAACCGGAAAAGGTAGTCTACGTGGTGGGCATTGGCCCCGGAGATGTTTACTACCTGACGCAGGAAGCCCAGACCGTTCTGGAACACGCAGATGCCATCTGCGGCTATAAACTTTATCTTGACCTGATCGAGCCGGAGTTCCCATGTGAGGAATATTATTCCACCGGCATGACGCAGGAGATCGACCGCTGCCGCTGGGCGCTGGAAAAGGCGGATACCGGCAGGCGCGTGGTGATGGTGTGCAGCGGCGACGCAGGTGTTTACGGCATGGCCAGCCCTGTGCTGGAACTGGCGCAGGATTACCCGGACGTTGCCGTAGAAGTGGTGCCCGGCCTTACGGCCGCCCTCAGCGGCGGGGCTGTGCTGGGCGCGCCGCTGGCCCACGATTTCTGCGTGATCTCCCTTTCTGACCGGCTCACCCCGTGGGAGGTCATCGAAAAGCGGCTGACCTGCGCAGCGCAGGGGGATTTCTGCGCTGCACTCTATAATCCTTCCTCCAAGGGCAGGCCGGACTACCTGCAAAAGGCGGTGCGCATCCTGCGCGCAAACGGCAAGGCGGATGATACCGTCTGCGGCCTTGTGCGCAACATTGGCCGCGAGGGCCAGAGCGCCCGGGTGCTGACGCTGGCCGAGCTGGAAAACACGCCGGTGGATATGTTCACCACCGTGTATATCGGCAACAGCAATACCCGCGCCCTTTCGGGCCGGATGGTCACGCCGCGGGGGTACCGTAAGTGAAGGCGGTCGTGTTCAGCGGCACCACCGAGGGACGTCGCTTTTCCAAAAAGCTGGCAGAGCTTGGCGTTGCGGTAACGGTGTGCGTGGCAACGCCGCTGGGTGCCGAGGAGCAGGGCGAAATGGCGGGCATCACGGTGCACGCCGGGCGGCTGCAGCCGGATGCCATGGCGGCATTGCTGGCGGGAGCTGATCTCTGCGTGGATGCCACCCACCCTTATGCAGTGGATGCCACCAGGAACATCCGCGCTGCAGCGGTGCAGGCGGGCGTGGAATACCGCCGCCTGCTGCGTGCGCAAAGCCCCTTGCCGCCCGGCTGTGCGGTGTTTGAAACAGCAGCGCAGGCTGCAGAATATCTGGCAGGGACAGAGGGCAATATCCTGCTTGCCACCGGTGCCAAGGAGCTGGCTGTGTTTGCCGGGCTGGAACCGGCGCGGCTTTACCCGCGCGTCCTGCCCACGACGGAGGGCATTGCCGCCTGTGAAGCGGCCAATGTCCCGCACCGGAACATCATTGCCATGCAGGGGCCGTTCAGTCTGGCGCTGAATAAGGCGTTGATAACACAGTTCCAGATCCGGTACCTCGTCACCAAGGACGGCGGCGCAGCGGGCGGCTTTGCCGAGAAGGTGCAGGCCGCTGCCGATACCGGCGCACAGCTGGTGGTGCTGCGCCGCCCGCCGGAAACTGGCGAGACGGAAACACAAATTTTAGCGTATTGCAAGGAGATTTTGCAATGGTCACACTGATCGGCATGGGCAGCGGAAAATGGGAAGCCCTTTCGGCGCAGGCGCAGCAGGCTGTGCGCAGCGCGGGCCTTGTGTTCGGTGCAAAGCGGCTGCTGGCGGGCCTGCCTGCAGACTGCACGGCCCGGCAGTTCGCGCTCTACCAGCCCGCTGACATTCTGGAAACACTGGCACAAAACCCCGGGCAGGATGCTGCCGTGCTTTACAGCGGCGATACCGGATTTTACTCCGGTGCGTCCGGTCTGCTCACGCCGCTGCGGGCGCTGGGCATCCCCGCGCGGGTGTATCCGGGCGTTTCCAGCATCCAGCTGCTTTCAGCGGCGCTGGGCCGACCGTGGCAGGACTGGAAGCTGGTTTCGGCCCATGGCTGCGCCTGCGACCCGGTGGCCGAGTGCATGATGAACCGTTCGGTGTTCTTCCTCACCGGCGGCACTGAAACGCCCGCCTCTCTGTGCCAGAAGCTGACCGATGCCGGTATGGGCGAAGCCCACGGCGTGGTGGGCGAAAACCTTGGCACCGAGGCGGAAGCCATCCGCTACGGCTCTGCTGCAGAGCTGGCGGGGCAGAGCTTTGCACCACTCAGCGTGCTTCTGGTGGAAAACTTTGATCTGCCGCAGCTGCGTGCGCCGGGCTTCCCGGACGAAAGCTTCATCCGGAGCGAGGTGCCCATGACCAAGCAGGAGGTGCGCGCTGCTGCGCTGGCAAAGCTGGCGGTAATGCCCACCGACACTCTGTGGGATGTGGGCGCAGGCACCGGCAGTGTGAGCGTGGAGCTTGCGCTGGCGGCACCCAAAGGCCGCGTTTACGCCGTGGAGTGTGAACCGGATGCCTGTGAACTGATCCGTAAAAACCGGGCAAAGTTCCATGCTTGCAACCTCATCCTCATCGAGGGCCGCGCACCGGATGTTCTGGCAGACCTGCCTGCACCGGATGCCGTGTTCATCGGCGGCACCAAAGGCGGCATGGAAGCCGTGCTGGATGAAGTGCTCGGCAAGAATCCGAACGCACGCATCTGCATTTCGGCCATTGCGCTGGAAACGCTGGGCGCTGCCATTGCCGCCCTCACGGCTCGGGGCCTGACCGCAGAGGTAACGCAGATCGCCGTCAGCCGCACAAAACCGGCGGGCCGACTGCACCTGCTCATGGCCAATAACCCCATCTTCCTCATTACGGGTACACGCAAATGATGCAATTCCTCATCGCCGCGCCTTCTTCCGGCAGCGGCAAGACCACTGTTGCCTGCGCAGTGCTGGCGGCGCTAAAAAAGCGCGGGGCCGACCCCTGTGCGTTCAAAAGCGGGCCGGACTACATCGACCCCATGTTCCACCGCTCGGCTCTGCAGGTGGACAGCCACAATCTGGATCTGTTTCTTTCCAACAGGGATATGGTGCGGGCCATTTTTGCCCGCTATGCCGCCGGGCATGGTGCCGCCGTGTGCGAGGGCGCTATGGGCTTTTATGATGGTCAGGGCCTGACCACCCGTGCCAGCGCTTGGGAACTGGCGGATACGCTGGGCCTGCCGGTGCTGCTGGTGGTACAGCCCAAGGGTGCCAGCGTGACGCTGGCCGCGCAAATTCAGGGCCTTGTGAACTTCCGCAAAAACAGCCATGTTTCGGGCATCCTGCTCAATGATTGTTCCGAAAAGCTGTATAAAATGCTCAAGGCCCTGCTGGAAAGGGAGACCGGCCTGCCGGTGCTGGGTTATCTGCCCCATTTGCCGCAGGCAGCGGTAGAAAGCCGACACCTCGGCCTGAAGACTGCAGATGAAATTGCCGACCTGCAGGAAAAGATCGCCCTGCTGGCCGATGCACTGGTACTGGATTGGCAGCGCCTTGCCGTGCTGACCGAAAAGCCTGCGCCGGAAGCTTTGCCGGGAGCAGCTGCACCCACATCCGTCCGCATTGCGGTGGCAAAGGACGAGGCGTTCTGCTTTACCTATGCCGAAACGCTGGACGCACTGCGGGATGCCGGGGCGGAGCTTGTGCTTTTCAGCCCGGTGCAGGATGCGGTTTTGCCGGAAAATATAGGCGGGCTGTATCTGCCCGGCGGCTACCCGGAGCTGTACGCCAAAACTCTGAGTGAAAACAAAACCATGATGGCTTCCATCCGGCAGGCCGTGCAGGCGGGCCTGCCCACAGCGGCCGAATGCGGCGGCTTTTTGTATCTGGGCCGGAGCCTTGAGGATGCCGACGGTAAGGCGTGGCCCATGGCAGACGTTCTGCCGGGCGATGGCATCCGGGTGGGAAGGCTGGTGCGCTTTGGCTATGCCGAAATGACCGCCAAGGCGGACAGTATGCTCTTCTGCGCCGGAGAAACGCTGCCCATCCACGAATTCCACCACTGGGATTCCACCGCAAACGGCACTGCATTTACTGCCTGCAAAAACGAAAAAATGCAGTGGGAATGCGGCTTTGCAAACGAGAATTTCTATGCGGGGTTCCCGCATTTATACTGGGCGGGCACGCCCCTGCCGGGCCGCTTTGTGCGCGCGGCAGAACGATACAGCAAAACAAAAGGATGACCAAAATGACCGAAACGGAACTGAATGCACTTTTGGCGGGTATCACCCCGGCCAACGAAGCCGCCCGTGCGGCGGCACACGCCCACTGGGCCAGCCTTGCAAAGCCTCTGGGCGGGTTGGGCCGGCTGGAGACCATGCTGGAGGATGCCGCCGCCCTTACCGGCAGTGCGGAGCTTGATCTTTCCCGCCGGGTGGTGGTGGTGCTCTGCGCGGATAACGGCGTAGTGGCGCAGGGCGTGAGCCAGACCGGGCAGGAAGTGACCCGTGCCGTGGCCGAAAACCTTGCCATGCGGCGCACCAGTGTGTGCCAGATGGCCCGCACGGCCCACTGCGATGTTCTGCCCGTGGATATGGGCATGGCAGGCGAACCGGTGCCCGGCGTGCGCAGCTGCCGCATTGCCGCAGGCACGGCGGATTTTACCCAAGGCCCTGCCATGAGCCGGGCCGAGGCCGTGCAGGCCGTTGGGGAGGGCATTGCCCTTGCCCGGGAACTGGCAGAGGATGGCTACAGGCTCATCGCCACCGGTGAAATGGGCATTGGCAATACCACCACCTCCAGCGCGGTGGCGGCGGTGCTGCTGGGCCAGCCCGTGGAGCTTATGACCGGGCGCGGTGCGGGCCTCTCGGACGAAGGGCTTGCCCGCAAGGTGGATGCCATCTGCCGCGGCATCCTTTGCAATGAGCCGGACCCGGAAGACGCATTGGATGTTCTTGCAAAGCTTGGCGGCTTTGATATCGCGGGCCTGTGCGGTGTGTTTCTGGGCGGTGCACTGGCCGGTGTGCCGGTGCTGGCAGATGGCTTTATCAGCGGAGTGGCCGCGCTGTGCGCCGTGCGGCTGTGCCCGGCGGCGGCAAAGGCTGTGTTTGCAAGCCACTGCTCGGCAGAGCCTGCCGCGCGCATCGTGCTGGAAGCACTGGGCAAGGCACCCATCATTACGGCGGGGCTGCATCTGGGCGAGGGCACCGGCGCGGTGGCCAGCATCCCGCTGTGGGATATGGCGCTGGCCGTATACGGCGGGTGCTACTCCTTTGCGGAGGGCGGCATTGCGCCGTATACGCCCCAATGTTGACGCTGGTTCTGGGCGGCGCGGCCAGCGGCAAAAGTGAATACGCCGAGAGCCTTGTGCTCAGGACCACCGGCCCCCGCTACTATCTTGCCACCATGCAGGTGTGGGATGCCGAGTGTGCCGCCCGGGTGGAAAAGCACCGCAAAATGCGGGCCGCAAAGCAGTTTGAAACGGTGGAGTGTCCCTTGCATCTGGGCAATGTGCGCCTGCCTGCGCGGGGCACCGCCTTGCTGGAAGACCTTGGCAACCTTGCCGCCAACGAGCTGTACGACCCGGCGGGAGCAGGGGAAAACGCGGCCAAAGCCATCCTGCACGGGCTGGAAAGCCTTGCCGCCCAGTGCGAAAACCTGCTCGTGGTCTCCAACGAGGTGTTCAGCGGCGGGGCCGACTATGCCGGTGACACAGACCGCTATCTGCTGGCACTGGCGCAGGTGAACAATGCCTTTGCCGCCCGGGCAGATGCGGTGGTGCGGGTGGTATGCGGCATCCCCGTGTACTATAAAGGAGTGGAAAAATGATCGTTTTGCAGACCATCGCGGTGGCCTTTGCCATGTTTTCGGCCATCCCGGTGCCGCAGTTCGAATGGAACGAAAAGAATATGCGTTATGCCATGTGCGCCTTCCCGCTCATTGGTGTCGTTATTGGTGCGGCGTGGTGTGTGTGTGGCACGCTGCCTCTGCCGGGCCTTGCAAAGGCGGCGGGCTTTGCGCTGATCCCGGTATGGATCACCGGCGGCATCCATCTGGACGGCTATGCCGACACCTGCGATGCCCTTTCCAGCTACGGCGACCGAGAAAAGAAGCTGGAAATATTAAAAGACCCCCACTGCGGTGCCTTTGCGGTCATCCGGCTGTGCAGCTATTTTCTGGCCTATTTTGCCCTGTGCACCTGTGTGAGTTTTACACCCCGCGTGGGTGTGCTGTGGGTTCTGGCACTGGTGCTGGAACGGGCGCTTTCGGGCCTTGCGGTGGCATCGTTCCCCATGGCAAAAAACACCGGTCTTGCACACACCTTTGCCACTGCAGCAGACAAAACTGTGGTGCGCCGAGTGCTGGCGGTGCTGGCCGCAGTGCTGTGCGCGGGTATGGCGGCGCTGGGCGGCTGGGCGCTGGTGCTGGCAGCGCTGGCGGTGCTCTGGCGCTACCATGCCGTGAGCCGGAAGCAGTTCGGCGGCATCACCGGCGACCTTGCCGGGTGGTTTTTGCAAAAGGCCGAGCTCTGGATGCTGGCGGCGCTGTGTGCCTGCCAGTGGGGAGGGCTGCTATGATCTTTATTACCGGGCCGCTCTACAGCGGCAAGCGCACCTTTGCGCAAACACTTCCCGGCAAGCGTCTTTCGGACGTGCAGGTATTGGCTGCCGATGCCGCCGATCTGCCTGCCTTGGCAGACAAGCTTGCCCATGAATACGATATCCTCATCGCCACCGAGGTAGGCGGCGGTGTTGTGCCGATGGATGCCAAACAGCGCGCAGACCGCGAGGCGGCGGGCAGACTTGCCTGCCTGCTGGCCGCACGGGCCGAATGCGTTGTGCAGATGTTCTGCGGCATCCCAACGGTTTTGAAAGGAGAATTGTCTCAATGCTGATCTATCTTTTGCGTCATGGCCAGACGGAATACAACGCCCAGAAGCGTTATCAGGGCCAGCGCGATATCCCGCTCTCACCCGAAGGCGCTGCCCAGCTGCGCCGGGCAGATTTTGACCCCGATGTGGTCTATGTTTCCACCCTGCAGCGCACCAGCCAGACGGCGCGCATCCTGTTCCCGGAGGCAAAGCTTGTGCCGGTGGACGGCCTGAAAGAGATGTGCTTTGGCAGCTTTGAGGGCCGCAATTTCATCGAGATGGAAAAGGACCCCGAGTATCAGGCATGGGTGAAGGCCAACTGCGAAAGCCCCTGCCCGGATGGAGAGCGCAAGACGGATTTCTCAGACCGCATCTGCCGCACCGTGGCAGAGCTGATCGATAAAGCTCTTGCCGCAGGCGAAGAGCGGCTGGTCATTCTGGCCCACGGCGGAACCCAGATGGCCGCCATGGAACGGTTTGCCGTCCCCCACAGGGACTATTATGCGTGGTGCGGGCCCAACGCGGGCGGCTTTGTGCTGGATGCAAAGGACTGGCAGACGAAGCACGTTTTGCATCTCATCAAGACGGTGCAGTATACAAAGGGGGCCGAGTGATGGTCCTGTGGGCTGTGCTGGGCGGTTTTGTGCTGGACGCGCTCTTCGGAGACCCGGCGTGGCTGCCGCACCCGGTGGTGCTCATGGGCAGATGCATCTCCCGGCTGGAAAAGTTCCTGCGTGTCCGCCTGCCCGGCACCCCGCAGGGCGAGCTGCTGGGCGGTGCCGTGACGGCGTTCTGCCTGCCGGTGGGCACCTTTCTGGTCACGAGCCTTGTGTGTCTGGCGGCGGCAAAGCTCAGCCCATGGCTGGGCCTTGCCGTACAGATGTTCTGGTGCGGGCAGGCGCTGGCGGCAAGGGGCCTTGCGCAGGAGAGCACAAATGTGTATATCGAGCTGGTCCGGAACGACCTGCCCGCTGCTCGCAAAGCCGTGAGCCGCATCGTGGGCCGCGACACCCAGAACCTGACCGCAGAGGGTGTGACCAAAGCTGCGGTGGAAACGGTGGCCGAAAATGCCAGCGACGGCGTCATTGCGCCGCTGCTGTATATGCTCATCGGCGGGGCACCGCTGGCGCTGACCTACAAGGCTATCAATACCATGGACAGCATGCTGGGCTACAAAAACGAGAAGTATCTTTACTTTGGCCGCGCAGCCGCGAAGCTGGACGACCTTGCCAACTACATCCCCAGCCGCCTTGCCGCCCTTTTGTGGGTGGCCGCTGCGGCCTTTACCGGCAACGATGCCAAGGGCGCATGGCACATCTGGCGGCGGGACCGGTGCAACCACGCCAGCCCCAACAGCGCCCAGACCGAAAGCGCCTGCGCCGGTGCACTGGGCGTGCAGCTGGCCGGCCCGGCTTACTATTTTGGCGAATATTACCCCAAGCCCACCATCGGTGATGCCCTGCGCCCCATTGAGCCGCAGGACATCCTGCGCGCCAACCGCATGATGTATGTGGCAAGCGGCTTTGCGCTGGCATGGGGTGCAGCAATACGGGGGTTCCTTGCATGAAACAATTGCCCCATGGCGGCGACTGGGCGGGCTACCGCGCCGAGTTTGGCCGCGACCCGCTGGATTTTTCGGCCAATGTCAGCCCGCTGGGTCTGCCCGGGGGCGTGGCAAAGGCCATTACGGCAGCGCTTGCCACGGCCGACCGCTACCCCGACCCGCTGTGCCGGGCCCTGCGTGAAAAACTGGCGGTGGCTGAGGGAGTGCCCGCCGAATGGCTGCTGTGCGGCAACGGCGCGGCAGACCTCATCTTCCGGCTGGCGCTGGCCGAAAAGCCCCGCACCGCCCTTGTGACGGCACCCACCTTCGCCGAGTACGCCACGGCACTGGGAACTGTGGACTGCAGGGTGGAACGGCATTTTTTGCGGGAAGAAAACGATTTTGCGGTGACGAAGGATCTCCTGAACGCGGTGCACCCGGGTACAAATATGGTGTTCCTCTGTCAGCCCAACAACCCCACCGGCCAGCTGGCAGAGCCTGCCCTTGTGGAAGCGCTGCTGCACAGATGCGAAGCCGTGGGTGCGGTGCTGGCCGTGGACGAATGCTTTCTGGATTTTCTGCCGGAGGGCGAAGGCCTTTCGGCAAAGCATCTGCTGAAAAACAGCAAAAAACTGATTATTTTAAAAGCCTTCACCAAGCTTTACGGCATGGCAGGCGTGCGTCTGGGCTATTGCCTGTGCTCTGATACAGAGCTGCTTGCCCGGATGCGGGCAGCGGGCCAGCCGTGGGCGGTTTCCAGTCTGGCACAGGCGGCGGGCATTGCTGCGCTGGATGAGACGGAATATGTGGCGAAGGTGCGTGCATTGATCGAAGCACAGCGGCCTGTGCTGGCAGACGGCCTGCGGGCGCTGGGCCTGCGGGTGATCGAGGGCCGGGCTAACTATCTGCTGTTCCGCGCGCCGGAAGCGCTGGGCGAAGCGCTGCGCCGCAAGGGTGCGGTACTGCGCAGCTGCGGCAATTATCCGGGCCTTGATGCCAGCTGGTACCGCACCGCCGTGCGCACAGAAAACGAGAACCGGCAGCTGCTTGCACTGCTGGCCGAAACCCTGCCGGAGGTGGCGCAATGAGCAAAGCAAAATGCATTATGGTGCAGGGCACCATGAGCGGTGCGGGCAAAAGCCTGCTGTGCGCGGCGCTGTGCCGCATCTTTGCGCAGGATGGCTACCGCGTGGCCCCTTTCAAAAGCCAGAACATGGCCCTGAACAGCTTCGTCACCCGCAACGGTGCAGAGATGGGCCGTGCTCAGGTGGTGCAGGCACAGGCTGCAGGCGTGGAGCCGGATGTGCGCATGAACCCCATCCTGCTCAAGCCCAGCAGCGATGTGGGCAGTCAGGTGATCGTGAACGGCAAGGCCCGGGGCCAGATGCCTGCCGCCGCCTACTTTAAAATGAAGCGCAGCCTTATCCCGGACATTCTGGAAGCCTACAACAGCCTTGCCGCTGAGAACGACATTATCGTGATCGAAGGCGCGGGCAGCCCGGCGGAGATCAACCTGAAAGCCGACGATATCGTGAACATGGGCCTTGCAAAGCTGGTGGATGCGCCGGTGCTGCTGGCGGGCGATATCGACCGGGGCGGCGTATTCGCCCAGCTGTACGGCACTGTGGAGCTGCTGGAAGCCGACGAGCGTGCCCGCATCAGGGGCCTCATCATCAACAAGTTCCGGGGCGATGTGGAGATCCTGCGGCCCGGCCTTGCCATGCTGGAAGAAAAAACGCAGCTGCCCGTACTGGGCGTAGTGCCGTACCTGCGGGTGGAGATCGAGGACGAGGACTCCCTCTCCGACCGGCTGGATACAAAAGCTGCGGTCAAGCCGCTGGATATCGCCATCCTGCGCCTGCCGCATGTGTCCAACTTCACCGACTTTATCCCGCTGGAGCAGCACCCGCTGCTGGGTGTGCGGTATGTGCAGCGCACCCGCCAGCTGGGTGCACCGGATCTCGTCATCCTGCCCGGCACCAAGAACACCATGGACGACCTGCGCTGGCTGCGGGAAAGCGGACTGGAAGCGGCGGTGCTCAGGCTTTCGGCAGCCGGTACGCCGGTGCTGGGCGTGTGCGGCGGCTATCAGATGCTGGGCGAACAGCTCTGCGACCCGGCAGGGGAGGAGAGCGGCACCCCCTGCACCCTGCGGGGCCTTGGCCTGCTGCCCACCACGACGGTGTTCGGCACCGAAAAGCACCTGACCCAGACCGCAGCCCGCGCTGCCGCAGTTCCTTTTGCCGGGGCAGCTCTCACGGGCTACGAGATCCACGCAGGCCGCACCGAGGTGCGGGGCAGTGCGTTCTGCATCCTTGCAGACGGCACGCCGGAGGGCTGTGTGCAGGACGGTGTATTCGGTACCTACCTGCACGGCCTGTTCGACACCGGCGAACTGACCGAAAAACTGACCGCATTTTTGTGCAAACGGAAGGGCATCGATCCGGCCGGGGCCGAGCTTATCCCCATGGAGCAGTACCGTCAGCAGCAGTTTGATCTGCTTGCCGATGGTGTGCGTGCGGCACTGGATATGCCCGCCATCTATGCCGCCATGGGAATGCAAAAAGGAGACAACACATGACACCGCAGCATCATCTGCCCGCCGACATTGAACGGACGAGCATCTCCATTATCACAAGGGAACTGGACGAGCTGGGCCTGACCCCGCCGCCGGAGACGGCTGCGGTGGTCAAGCGGGTCATCCACACCACCGCGGATTTCGACTATGCCAAAAATCTGCGCTTTACACCCGGCGCGGTGGAAGCCGCAGTCAAGGCCCTGCACGCGGGTGCTTTCATCGTTACCGACACCAATATGGCGCTGGCGGGCATCACAAAGCCGGGCCTGAAAAAACTGAACGGTGAAGCCATCTGCTACATGGCAGACCCCGCTGTGGCCGAAGCCGCAAAGCAGGCGGGCACCACCCGTGCCGTTGCCGCCATGCACCGCGCTGCCCGGGAGCACCCGGGGGCCATTCTGGCCATTGGCAATGCGCCCACGGCCCTTTTGACCATTGCGGAGGAAATGGAAGCCGGTCTGCGGCCTGCACTGGTCATTGGCGTGCCGGTGGGGTTTGTGAATGTGGTGGAAAGCAAGGAAGTACTGTTTGCCGCCTGCGAGCGATACGGCGTGCCTGCCATCGCCGCCATGGGCCGCAAGGGCGGCAGCAATGTGGCTGCAGCCATCTGCAACGCCCTCATTTACTCTGCCGCCGAAATGCTGGATCCCGCAGCAAGAGGGTGGAAAGGATAAGGCGGAAACAGCATAATATCAAAAACCCGGAACCCTTTTTGAGCCGTTTTGGCCGAGAAAAGGTTCCGGGTTTTGTTCATGATTTTTTCAGAGAGATATTTTGCAACAGCCCCATTTTCACGGAAAAGGTCCGAACCGAGCACGGCATCCACACTGCCGGCATCAGGCTGCGGGGAACGTCTTGTTCCACACTTCGATCACCTTGAACTTCGGGGTCCAGCCTTCGGGCTCAAAGCGGTCGCCCTTGGCAGCCATGGTGCCTTGCTCGGTGCACCACTGTGCGGCCTTGGCCATATCAGGGTCGGTCACATCCGCAAAGGCGGGTGCGCCTGCGGGTTCGGGCCTGCCTGCGGTGTTCCACACCAGCAGAGCCAGCTGGCCGCGGTTTGCGGGGATGGCTGCGCCCTCGGGCAGGAGGCTGTGCAGGATCACGCGGGTGGCGATCTCGTAGCCGCCCCAGATGGCTGCACCGCCAACGGCCACGGCGGCAATGGTACCGCCTGTGGTATCAGGTTCCACGCCGAAGTCTTCATCAAGAGGTTCGTCCGGGTCGATGGGCTGATACGGGTCAAGCGAGCTGGCCGACCACTGAGCGACCAGTTCCACCGGGCCATTGGGCATTTTAAAGGTAAAGGTTGTGCTGGTGCTTTTGTTTGTCTCTGTCCAGCCGCCCTCCGGCTCTTCGGGTGCAGTGCCGGTGGAGTTCCACTTCTCAAACTCCATCCAGTAGCCGTCTTTCAGGGTGGTAGCCACTGTCACCGTTTCGCCTTCCTTGATCCAAAGGCTGCTGAGTGGTTCGCCGTTGATGGTCACACTGCCCAGCCTGTCGTTGATGGATACCTTGTACAGCTGGTCCCGCTGTGCTTCCAGCGTCACATTGCCGTAAGGCATTTTAAAGGTGAACTCCGGGCTGGTCTGCCAGCCGTCATCCGGCTCTACGGGTGCTTTGCCGGTATACGTCCACTGCAGGAAGGGGTTCTCCTCCGTGCTCTCGGCCCGGACGGTGACCGGCTGGCCCGGCTTCACGATCTTTTTGGATGTGCCGGTGTCGCCGGTTCCGTCCACGATGGTGCCGTGTGTGACGTTGACATCGTACAGGGTCGTCCTGTGTGCCACCAGGAGCACTATGTCGGACGGCATGGTGAAGCTGAAGCTCGGCTTGTGCTCCCAGCCTTCCTCCGGGTCTACAAGAGTCGTGTAGCTCTGCCACTGATCAAATTCGTGGTGGTCGTTGATGAAACCATCCACAAGCTTTACGGTAACGCGGACGCCTGCCGGTGCCTGATAGACCTGCTTACCGTCCACAAAGAACTCGGCTTTACTCTTATCTTCATACAGGTGATATGTCTCCCGATACGCTGCGCTCAGGCTCACGTTGCCCTCAGGCATCTTAAGGTCCGTTGTTGTCCCGCCTTTTGTAAGCGTGATCATCGCCGCGCTTCCTATTTCCGGTTCTGCCGCCAGTGCCGGTGCGCACACGCTCAGCACCATGCACAGCGCCACGAGGGCTGAGAGCAGCCTTTGGGTCAGGGTCGTCTGCTTCATACGGAATTCCTCCTTTTTGCTTACGGGGGGGGGTATGCGTCCACCTTGAAAATACCATATTTCACCTTCTTTTTCAATAAAACCTGCGTGAAACGCCCCAAAAACTGCGTGAAAAACGTTTTGCACCGCTGTGCGCGCCTTTGCCCCCTCTTGCAATTTGTGCGCAAAGGGTGTAGAATACAATCACAATCAAATACAGGGGAGCTTGTGAAGCAGGCTGAGAGGAAGTACCCAAACTTCGACCCTTTTACCTGATGCGGATAATGCCGCCGTAGGAAGTCAGAATGGATGATTTTTTGCAGGAGGCACCGCGGAAGGTGTCTCCTGTTTTTTGTTGTGCACCTATTACCATTAAGGAGGATGCCTTGTACTTTTCTGCGGAAGTGCCGCAGCGGGCTGAGGGGGAGCGCCCTGAGCTTTGTGACCGTCAGCGATGGGAAGCCGTGTTCCGGCGTGAGAGGAGACCAGAAAGTCTCGACCGCTTCTTATAGTTCCTGCGCCGGGTCTGGCACCGGGTGCGGGCTGTTTGCGGAGGCGCTGTATGGTTTTTGCTGCTTCCGCAGGTTTGGAAAGGAGCCTTGCCTTATGAAAAAACTCTCTGTGAAAAAGCTGGCGCTGGCCGGCATGCTGTGTGCTCTGTGCGTGGTGGGCAGCGTATTCAGCTTCCCCATGTTCGGCAGCAAATGTGCACCCATCCAGCACATGGTCAATGTGACCTGCGCGGTGCTGCTTGGCCCGTGGTGGGGCGTGGGCGTGGCCTTTGTGGCCTCGCTGCTGCGCAATCTGCTGGGTCTGGGCAGCCTGATGGCCTTCCCCGGCAGCATGTTCGGCGCACTGCTGTGCGGCCTTGTGTACCATAAGACCAAAAACATCCTTGCCACCATGGTGGGCGAGGTGTTCGGCACCAGCATTCTGGGCGGCCTGTGCGCTTACCCGGTGGCCATCTTCCTCATGGGCAAGAGCGCTGGCGATATCGCGTTCTATGCCTACATCGTGCCGTTCCTCATCTCCACTGCAGTGGGTTCCATCATTGCGGGCGTGCTGGTGTACAGCCTGCAGCGCTCCGGCGCACTGCGCTCCATGCAGCAGAGCCTTTCTTAACGAAGGTGCGTGCAAATGTTTAAAACAGAGTTTGAAAATGTCCGCCGCACCTGCCCGCTCATCCATAACATTACCAACTACGTCACCGTGAACGACTGCGCCAACATGGTGCTGGCCTGCGGTGCTTCGCCCATCATGGCCGACGATGCCGCCGAGGTGGAGGACATCACCACCATCTGCGGCGGTCTGAACATCAACATCGGCACCCTGAACAGCCGCACCATCACCAGCATGCTGCTGGCGGGCAAAAAGGCAAACCAGCTGGGCCATCCTGTGGTGCTGGACCCGGTGGGTGCGGGTGCATCCCGTCTGCGCACCGACACGGCTTTCCGCCTGCTCAGGGACGTAAAGTTCACCGTGATCCGCGGCAACATCTCGGAGATCAAAACGCTGGCCTCCGGCGCGGGAACCACCAAGGGCGTGGATGCCGATGTGGCCGATAAAGTTACTGAGGCCAATCTGGATTCTGCCGTGGCCTTTGCCAAGGCCTTTGCAGCCCAGACGGGTGCCGTTATTGCCATTACCGGTGCCATCGACATCGTGGCCGATGCCCACACCGCCTACTGCATCCGCAACGGCAATGCCATGATGAGCAGCATCACCGGTACGGGCTGCCAGCTTTCGGCCCTGACGGCGGCGTTCGTCACCGCCAACCCCGGCCATCCGCTGGAAGCCGCTGCAGCCGCAGTGTGCGCCATGGGCCTTGCGGGCGAGACCGCCCACAAGCGCCTGACCCCGCTGGACGGCAACTCCACCTACCGCAATTATATCATCGATGCCATTTACAATATGACCCCGGATCAGCTGGAAGAAGGAGCAAACTATGAAGTGCGATAAGCAGAACATGCTTCTGTATGCCGTCACCGACCGCGCATGGGTGGGCAAACAGACCCTCTATGAACAGGTGGAGAGCGCCCTGAAGGGCGGTGTCACCTGTGTGCAGCTGCGTGAAAAAGAGCTGGACGACGAAGCCTTTCTGAAAGAGGCTGTGGAGATCCATGCTCTGTGCCAGCGCTACGGCGTGCCGTTCTTTGTGAACGACAACGTGGACATTGCCATCCGCTGCCACGCCGAGGGCGTGCACGTGGGGCAGGAGGATATGGCCGCAGCGCAGGTGCGCGCCCGTGTGGGCGAGGGAATGATGATCGGCGTTTCCGTCCACAGTGTGGAGGAAGCACGGGAAGCCGTCAAGCACGGCGCAGACTGCCTTGGCGTGGGCGCGGCCTTTGCCACCCACACCAAGACCGATGTGGATGTTCTGCCCCACGAGACCCTGAAGGCCATCTGTGATGCCGTGGACATCCCGGTGGTGGCCATTGGCGGCATCCACAAGGAGAACATCCTGCAGCTCAAGGGCACCGGTGTGGATGGCGTGGCCCTTGTGAGCGCCATCTTTGCAGCAGACGACATCGAGACCGAGTGCAAAGAGTTGAAAGCCCTGTCGGAGCAGATCATCTGACCGATCCCGCGGCAAACCGGGGACACCACCTTGGGCCGCGTTATAAAATTCATGGAGAAAATCAACATGAAAAGCGTATTTTGCGCAGGTGCCGGCATCCAGAACGTTCTGTTTTTTCTGAATGACGGCTGCCTTTCCCTACCCTTGTATGACCAGCACCCTGCTGTTCAGAGATAAACTGTCATTTGGAGGAACAGAGCGTATGCAGACTTATACCACTCAGATGGATGCTGCCCGCAAGGGCATCATCACGCCGCAGATGGAGATCGTGGCTAAAAAAGAGTATCGCACCACCGAGGAGATCCGCCAGTGGGTGGCCGAAGGCAAGGTAGCCATTCCGGCCAACAAGCACCACGAGTGTTTAAACCCCGAGGGTGTCGGCTCCATGCTGCGCACCAAGATCAACGTGAACCTTGGTGTCTCCCGCGACTGCAAGGACTACAACGTGGAGATGCAGAAGGTGATGAGCGCCGTCAACATGGGTGCGGAAGCCATTATGGATCTTTCCAGCCACGGCAACACCCAGCCCTTCCGCCAGAAGCTGACCCACGAGTGCCCGGTGATGATCGGCACTGTGCCGGTGTACGATTCGGTCATCCACTACCAGCGCGATCTGGCTGAGCTGACCGCACAGGACTTCATCGATGTGGTGCGCCTGCATGCAGAGGACGGTGTGGACTTTGTTACCCTGCACTGCGGCATCACCCGCAAGACCATCGAGCAGATCCGCAAGCACAAGCGCAAGATGAACATTGTCAGCCGCGGTGGCTCTCTGGTGTTTGCATGGATGAGCATGACCGGCAACGAGAACCCCTTCTACGAGCACTTTGACGAGATCTGCGAGATCTGCGCCGAGCATGATGTGACCATCTCGCTGGGCGACGCCTGCCGTCCCGGCTGTCTGGCCGACGCCACCGATGTGTGCCAGATCGAGGAGCTGGTGCGTCTGGGTGAGCTGACCAAGCGCGCATGGGCACACAACGTGCAGGTGATGGTGGAAGGCCCCGGTCATGTGCCCCTGAATCAGGTGGCTGCCAACATGGAGGTGCAGAAGAGCATCTGCATGGGCGCACCCTTCTATGTGCTGGGACCCCTCGTCACCGATATCGCCCCCGGTTACGACCACATCACCGCTGCCATCGGCGGCGCTGTGGCTGCAGCCAGCGGTGCAGCTTTCCTGTGCTATGTGACCCCCGCCGAGCATCTGGCTCTGCCCAATGTGGACGATGTGAAGCAGGGCATCGTGGCCTCCAAGATCGCTGCCCACGCCGCCGATATCGCCAAGGGCATCCCCCACGCCCGGGACATCGACGATAAGATGGGCGATGCCCGCCGTGTGCTGGACTGGGATGCACAGTTCGCCTGCGCACTGGACCCGGAGACCGCAAAGGCCATCCGAGATGCCCGTCTGCCGGAGGACGACCACAGCGACACCTGCAGCATGTGCGGCAAGTTCTGTGCCGTGCGCAGCATGAACAAGGCGCTGGCCGGTGAGTACATCGACATTCTGTAAAAATCTTCTGTTTTGCGCGCAGCAGCGTGCATCTTCCTCCGCCGCCCGGTATGACCGCCGGGCGGCTTTTTTATTATCGATTATTTCTATCAATTTTTTAGAATTTACAATTCTTCTGTACTGTACTATAATAAAGTCAACAACTTCATTCACCCAAAGTACAGGAGGAATCTGCCTTGCTGGTAAATCTTATCGAATCCGTCTATCGCCTTTTGTGGGGCGACTTGTTCACCATCCCGCTGGGCGGCGGCATCGGCATTTCCTTCATGGTGGTGCTGCTGTTCACGGCGGGTATCTGGTTCACCTGCCGCACCCGTCTTTTGCCGGTGCGGCTGTTCCGGGATATGATCGCCGCCGTGTGCGAGAAAAAGCAGGGCAGGGACGGCCTTTCCTCCTTCCAGACGCTGGTCATTTCCACCGCCACCCGCGTGGGCATGGGCAATCTGGTGGGCGTGGTGGCCGCTGTTTCTGCAGGCGGTGCCGGTGCGGTGTTCTGGATGTGGGTCACTGCCATTTTGGGTGCGTCCACCTCCTTTATCGAATCCACCCTTGCCCAGAAATACCGCCAGCCCGACCCGCTGTACGGCGGCTGGCGCGGCGGCCCGGCCTACTATCTGCATGTGCTGGCGGAGCGCAGGCGCGGCAAAAAGCTCAAACGCTCTGTGGCAGCGGCGCTGTTTGCGGTGTCTGGCCTCATCTGCTGGTGCGGCATCAGTCAGGTGATCTCCAACTCGGTCAGTTCTGCGTTTGAAAATGCGTTCCATATTCCGCCGCTTACTACCACACTGGTGCTCACGGCCATTGCGGCGGTGATCGTGCTGCGCAAGAATGCCACCGTGAAAAGTCTGGACGTGATGGTGCCCATCATGGCGGTGTGCTATTTTGTCATCACCGTGGGCGTCGTGCTGTTCAACCTGCCCAAGCTCCCGGCGGTGTTCGGGCGCATCTTTGCGGAAGCGTTCGGTCTGCAGCAGGCCGTGGCTGGCGGCTTTGGTGCTGTGCTGATGAACGGTGTCAAGCGCGGCCTGTTCTCCAACGAAGCGGGCAGCGGTTCGGCACCCTGTGCAGCTGCCGCCGCAGAGTGCGACGACCCGGTCAAGATGGGCTTTGTGCAGGCACTTGGCGTGCTGATCGATACGGTGGTGATCTGCAGCTGCACGGCTTTTTTGATGCTGCTGGTGCCGCAGGAGATCACGGAAGGACTTGCGGGCATGGACCTTTTGCAGACTGCCCTGCAGTACCATCTGGGCGGCTTTGGCGTCGTGTTCATTGCGGCCACGCTGGCGCTGTTCAGCTTTTCCACCTTTCTGGGCGTTTTGTACTATGCCCGCGGCAATGTGGCCTATCTGTGCGGCGACAACTGGTGGAGCCAGACCGTGTATAAGCTGATCGCGCTGGCCATGCTGGTGATCGGCGGTATGCAGGCCTACACGGTGGTGTGGGATCTGGGCGACGTGGGCATCGGCCTGATGACTATTTTCAACATGATAGCCTTGGTGCCCATGGCAAAGGAAGCGCTTGCCGCCCTGAACGACTACGAAAAACGCAAAAAACTGCAGTAAATAGCAAAGGCCCGGCTCCCTGTAACATGGGAACCGGGCCTTTCAGGTTATTTTATTGCAGATCAGATTTGTTTAAAAGCAGTCCGGCTGCCAGTCCCACCGCTGCAGGCAGCACCCAGCCAAAGCCCATGCTGCCCAGCGGCAGAGCGTTGGCGGCGGCAGATACTGCCCCCAGCGGCAGCGCAGCGGCGATGCTCTGCAGGGCGGTCAGGCCCATGCACAGCGGATACACCGCCCGGTGCTTTTCAAGGCCCGGCATAAAGGAAAGCAGGATCAGCACGATGGCTGCGGGATAAATGGCGTTCAGCACCGGAGTGGACAGCCGGATGATGGCAGCAAGGCCGAGGTTCGATACCAGCATACTGGCCACAGCAAAAAAAGCTGCGATGGCAGGGTAGGGGATGCGGGGCAGCAGCTGATGAAAATACTGACCCACGCAGGCGATCAGGCCCACGCAGGTGTTGAAGCATGCGATCACAAAAATGGCTGCGACCAGTACAAGGCCCGCCCGGCCGAACAGCGTTTGCGCCAGAGCGGTAAGCACCTCGGCACCGGTGGCAAGGCCCGGATACACCGTGCCGGTCTCGGCCCCGGCGTGGCCCAGCATGGCGTACACCACCAGCATCAGTCCGCCTGCAATAAAACCGGCCCGGATGGTGCCGCCCTCCACGGCACGGCTTTCTGTGACACCCCGGGCGCGGATGTTCAGGGCGATGACCGCGCCAAAATTCAGCCCGGCCAGCGTGTCCATGGTCTGGTAGCCGTACAGGATGCCCTGCACAGCGGGCAGGGCTGCGTACTCTGCGCTGGGTGTGCCGTAGTGTGCCGCCAGCGGATGGATGAGACACCCGGCAAACAGCACCACGATGAGCACGATCAGGCAGGGGCAGAGGATGCGGCCCAGCCAGTCGGTAAGCTTTTCCGGCCGCAGCGCCACCAGAAAGGCCGCTGCAAAAAACAGCACCGAGTAGGCCAGCTGCAGCCCGGTACCGCCGCCTATCAGCGGCACCAGCATCTGGAAGGAGGTACTGGCGGTGCGGGGGATGGCAAGGCAGGGCCCGATGGAAAGATACACCAGAATGGTGAACACCATGGCGAACACCGGATGCACCCGGCCGGCAAGCTTATCCAGACCGCCTGCCCGTGCCACAGCCACCACGCCCGCAATGGGCAGGCCGACGGCGCTGACGGCAAGGCCCGCAAAGGCAGGCCAGAGGCTGGTACCGGCCTGTGCGCCCAGATGCGGCGGGAAGATCAGATTGCCTGCACCAAAAAACATGGAAAACAGTGTAAAGCCGACCAGAAGCAGATTTTTGCCGGAAAGCTTCTGCATAGGACAGACACCTCATTTCTTTCTTGCATCAAAGATGACAGAGATTTATACAGCTCAGTTTATCGTTTTATTGATTTCATGTCAAGAAAGAAAAACATGAAGAAAAGTAATGGCAGGCATGATAAGCTCTTATGCATCATGATGCACGGGTCATTGGCGTTTGGAAAAAGATGTGGTATTATAATGCATAATGTAGAACTGAGCAGGCCATCAGGGCGCTTTCTTCGCGAAATTCGGGGCTTCCAGCTCCCGCCCTGTTGCCTTATGGCAACAGGGTCCTATCCTCGGATCATTTGCTGAAGAAATTCCCTGCCGTCCTGCATTTATTTATAATCAGGAGCAGGTAAGTTTATGAAGCGACATAAACAATTTTTTCAGCGGCTGGGCGCTGCGGCCTTCTGGCTGGCGGTGTGGCAGTGCGCCGCCATGGCGGTGGGACAGGAGGTGTTCCTTGTTTCGCCGGTGCAGGCGCTGCGCACCCTTTTGCAGCTTCTGCCGCAGGCAGAGTTCTGGCAGCGGGTGGGCTTCAGCTCCGGACGCATCCTGCTGGGCTTCGGGCTGGGCGTGGCCGTAAGCATCGTGCTGGCTGTGGCCGCACAGGCGTGGCACACGGCAGATGTGCTGCTTGCTCCGGTGCTGCAGCTGGTCAAAGCCACGCCAGTGGCAAGCTTTATCATTCTGGCGCTGGTGTGGGTGCGGGGGGCATCGCTTTCGGTGCTCATCAGCTTTTTAATGGTGCTGCCCGTGCTGTACGGTGCGGTGCGCATCGGCATCCAGAGCGCAGACCCACAGCTGTTGGAGATGACGAAGGTGTTTCGCCTGCCGCTGGGCCGACGGCTGCGGGCGGTGTGGCTGCCTGCGGTACTGCCGGCTTTCCGGCAGGGATGCAGTGTGGCCCTTGGCATCTGCTGGAAGAGCGGCGTTGCCGCTGAGGTGATCGGCCTGCCCAATGGCAGCATCGGCGATGCACTCTACCGGGCCAAGATCACCCTTTCCACCGGGGAGCTGTTCGCATGGACGTTTGTGATCATCCTGCTCAGCGCCGGGTTTGAAAAGCTGTTCCTGCTGCTTCTGGACTGCGTGACCCGCGCCGTGACCGGGGAGGTGCCGCAATGCTGACCATCGAGCATCTGACAAAACAGTTCGGGGAGAAAACGCTTTTCCGGGATCTCTGCCTCACGGTGGAAGGCCCGGCGGTGCTGTGGGCACCCAGCGGCTGGGGCAAGACCACATTGCTGCGCATCCTCATGGGGCTGGAAGAACCCACTTCTGGCATAGTACAGGGCGTTGGCCGGGTGGCAGCAGTGTTTCAGGAAGACCGGCTCTGCCCACAGCTGACAGCTGTGCAGAACGTGACGCTGGTATTGCCCGGCAGTGCGGAACAATACAAGGAGCAAATCATAAAAGATTTTCAACAGTTTGGCATGGATGCTGCCGCACTGGCCCTGCCTGCCGCACGGCTTTCCGGCGGACAGAAGCGCCGCACGGCTCTGCTGCGGGCTTTGTGGGCCGCCAGCGATACGCTGCTGTTAGACGAACCCTTTACCGGCATGGACCCGGACACCCTTGCCGCTGCTGCGGCGCTGCTGCGGGAGCGCTGCGGAGAAAAGCCTGTCTTGCTGGCTACCCACGACCGCGAAGCCATCCGCCTTCTGGGCTGGCCGGTGGTTGAGCTGGAAAATGCCTGAGCCTGCATCTATCCTGTAGAATGAAAAATCGGAAAGACCAGAACGGCCTTTCCGATTTTTTGCTGCTTGGAATATTTTACTGAAAAATACGCAGGGGATACGGCGGACTGCATCAGTTCAGCAGCTTTGCCGGGTCAAGGTACTGCTCACCCTGCAGTACTTCCAGATGGATATGCGTCTCCTCGGCGCATTCGTTGGGAATGCTGCCTGCACGGCCAAGTATCTGGCCCACACTCACTTCATCGCCGGTCTGCACCGTGGGGTCGGCTGTGCCGCACACCCGCCACAGGTGCCCGGCGCTGTCCTCGATGCACACCACACTGCCCCAGCGGCTATCGGTGTCCACGGCGGTCACCTTACCGGCGGCGGGAGCACACACCTGTGCATCCTGCGCACAGGCGTAGTCCACACCGTTGTGGGTGCGCCAGTCGCCAAGGGTACTGCTGTACACCAGCTCATCGCCGCTGTAGGCGTTCAAGACCCTGCCCGAGACGGGCTGCGTGGAGGCAGGCGCTGCTGAACTGCTGGCAGGCGAGGATGCGCCCTGCAGTGCGGAGGGTTCGTGCACCAAACCAGAGCCAGACTGCGCCCCAGAAGAGGACGCAGAGGATGCGGGCTTGGGTACATTTGCCGAAGATTCTGCGGCGTCGGTCACGGGCTGCTGCCATACATCGTCCTCCTGTGGGTCAAGGGTGAGCTGCGGCTCCGGGGCAGGTTCTTCCTGCGGGGTCGTCAGGTCGTCGTAGCTCTTTTTCAGTTCATCCCGCACGGTGCGCACTGCCCACACGCCCGCCGCTGCGGCTGCGACGAGACAGGCCAGCAGTGCCAGTGTAAAGCCCCTGCTGCGCAAAAACTTTTTGATCTGCTCCATTGTCGTTACTCCCATCTGCTGCATTGTGTACGCATTGCTTCTGGGCTTAGTGTGGGACAGCAGGGCAGGTTTTATGCACGGAACGATTTAAAATGGCCTCCATTTCATTCTGGCCATAATAGCGGAATTGTATTTATAGTGATGCAGAACCGGTCAGACTGCGGTCTGACCGGTTCTGCGTTTTCATGAGAGGGCCGCAGCCGGAAAATGCATCTTCCCTCTATGGCCTTCTGTGTTGATACCCAGAGCGAAGCGGAGGATATTCTAAATGATAGTACCAAACAAAAAGGCCCTCCCTTTTCGGGAGAGCCCTTGCAGATCAAAAATCAGTTGCGGCGGCGGCTGTTCATGCCCAACAGGCGTACAACATACAGGAAGATGTTGATGAAGTCCAGATACAACGTCAGTGCGCCGTAGATGGAAGCCTTCTCGGCCAGCTCGCCGTCATAGGCGTAGTAGGAGAACATCTGGCTCAGTTTCTGGGTGTCGTAGGCGGTCAGCAGCATGAACACCACCAGACCGACAGCGCTGTACAGCACCGTGGTAAGGAAGCTCATGCCGAACAGCATGCCCACAAAGCCGGTGATGATGAGCGCGAACAGGCCCATCATCAGCTTGGGACCCCAGCCGGACAGATCCTTGTGGGTAGTAGTGCCGTAGACCGCCATCAGGCCGAAGTACAGCGAGGTGGCAAGGAAGGCCAGCACCAGAGTGCCCAGATCAAATACCAGGAAGTAGTAGCTCAGCACCATGCCGTTGAGCAGTGCATAGGCAAAGAAGGTGGCTCTTGCACCGCCCACCGACATGTTCTGCACGCGGGAGCTGAGCACATACACCAGCACCAGCTCTGCGATGGTGAACACCAGATACAGCGAGTTGACAACGTACAGCAGCGGGGTAGCGGCTGTAACGAACGCCGCTGCAAAGGTGATGAGCAGGCCTGCCGCCATCCAGCGGTAGGTGCGGTTCATATAGTCAGCCGAGGTCATGGCAGGCTCCGTGTAGCCTCGATCGTAACCATTGTAATTGTAATCCATATGGGACTCCTCCAGTCTCTTTCTGCCGGAACACTTTTTCCTTGCTCCGGTCTACGGAATATAGTATACTGCATAGAAATGAACGTTTCATGAAAAAGGCTGTGATATTGTATGTCTCTTGGACTTTATTTACACATTCCGTACTGTTTTTCCAAATGCAGATACTGCGATTTCTATTCCCATCCCGGTGAGCGCGGCGTACCGGAAGCTTATGTGAATGCTCTTTTGCGGGAGCTTTCCCGCTTTGCGCCGGAAGCACCTCTGCAGCCGGACACCCTTTATTTTGGCGGCGGCACGCCCAGCCTGCTGCGCCCGGAGCAGGCAAAACGGCTGATCGATGCGGCCCGGCCGATGCCGGGGGCCGAGATCACACTGGAAGCAAACCCGGAGACGGTGACGGAAGAAAGTCTTGCAGGCTTCCGGGAGGCGGGAGTGAACCGTATCTCCTTCGGGGTGCAGTCTGCCCGGGATACCCAGCTGCGCACACTGGGCAGGCCGCACACGGCAAAGCAGGCGCGGGCTGCATTTGCCGCCGCCCGGCGCGCAGGGTTTACGAACATCAGCGGCGACATCATGCTGGCACTGCCGCACTACACCGAAGCCGAGTTTGACGAAACGCTGGAACTGATCGAGGGTGGCGGGGCTACCCATATTTCGGCATATCTGCTGAAGATCGAGCCGGATTCGGCCTTTGGAAAGCATCCACCCGAAGGCCTGCCCACCGGCGATGAAGCCGCCGATTTTTACCTTTATGCAGTGGAACAGCTGGAACACCACGGCTACAAACAGTACGAGATCTCCAACTTTGCAAAGCCCGGCTATGAGGGCAGACACAACCTCATTTACTGGGACTGCGGCGACTATCTGGGCCTTGGCCCGGCGGCGCACTCCTGCATGGGCGGCAGACGGTTCTACTACCCGCCGGACACCGCCGCTTTCCTGAACGATGCCGCCGCCCCGGTGATGGACGGCAGCTGCGGCGCAGAGGACTACCTTATTTTACAGCTGCGTCTGCGCAAAGGCCTTTCGCTGGATGCATACAAAAAACTTTACGGGAAAGAATTTTCCACCGCACAGCTGGCCTTTGTGCAAAACTGCGTCCGGGCGGGCTATGCAAGCTTTGACGGCCGCACCCTTGCCCTGACCCCGGCGGGTCTCATCGTGCAGAACAGCATCCTTGCCCAGCTGTTGTAATTGGCAGAAATACGGCAACACATTGCTTTTGTGTGTCGATTCTGGTATGATATACTCGTATTATCAGGCGATGGGAGAGAAAACGGATGGCGAAAGTATTGATCGTCGGCGCAGGCGCGGCAGGACTGATGGCGGCGGGTGCCGCCGTGCGGGAGGGGCATCAGGTGACGGTGCTGGAACACATGAACAAGCCCGGCCAGAAGATCCTTGTCACCGGCAAGGGCCGCTGCAATGTGACCAACGACTGCCCGGCGGAGGAATTTCTGCGCCATGTGCGCACGAACCCGCGCTTTCTGTATTCGTCGCTGGGGGCCTTTCCACCGGCAAAGACCATGGAACTGTTCGAGGGCCTTGGCGTGGAGCTGAAGGTGGAGCGCGGCCGCCGGGTGTTTCCAGTATCGGACAAGGCCGAGGAGATCCGGCAGGCTCTTTTGCGCTATGCGCAGGATGCTGAACTCGTGCATGACGGCGCGAAAAAGCTGCTGCTGGAAGAGGTAACACCGGAGCCGGAAGCAGCTCCCGCCGCACCGGAAAACCCGCGCCACCCCAAAAAGAAAAAGGCAGGCCCGGCACTGCGGTGCATCGGTGTGCGGGGCACCTCCGGCCGGGAGTACCGGGCGGATGCCGTGCTGGTGGCCACCGGCGGCGTGAGCTACCCCACCACCGGCTCTACCGGCGACGGCTACAAACTGGCCCAGCAGGCCGGGCACACCCTCATCGAGCCGGTGCCCAGTCTGGTCAGTCTTGTGAGCCATGACGCGGACTGCAAAAAGATGATGGGCTTGGCGCTGAAAAACGTCACCCTGACCCTGTTCGAGGACGGCAAGGCCATTTTTGACGAGCAGGGCGAAATGCTGTTCACTCATTTTGGCATCAGCGGCCCGCTGACTTTGAGCGCCTCCAGCCATCTGGGCGACATGAAAAAACACAAGTATCATGCGGAGATCGACCTGAAGCCAGCCCTCAGCGAGGAGCAGCTTTACGACCGCATCACGCGGGATTTTGCCCTGCTGGCAAACCATGCAGCGCAGGGCGCGCTGGTAAAGCTTTTGCCGTCCAGTATGCAGCCGGTGATGGTGGCGCGCTGGGGCATCGACCTGGCTACCAAGGCAAACCAGATCACCCGGGAGCAGAAGAGGGAGCTGGTGCAGCTGATGAAGCACTGGCGGGTGTCCATTGATGCCCGGGGCGATCTGGCCCACGCGGTGATCACCAGCGGCGGCGTGTCCGTGCGCGAGGTAGACCCCAGGACGATGCAGAGCAAAAAGGCGATGGGCCTTTACTTTGCAGGCGAAGTGCTGGATGTGGATGCCTATACCGGCGGCTACAACCTGCAGATCGCCTTCTGCACTGCACAGGCATTTGCAAATAATCTGTAATTACAGATAAAACAATTTTAAATGCCCTCCGCGCTGCTCTGGGCATATTTATTGGAATAGATTTTTTTGATTTGTATTTTGAAAACGACTGCGGTCGTTTTCAAAATACGTTTTCACAAAAAGAGTTGTTGCCGGGATAGTCTCACAGACCGCTGCGCAACTGTTCCTGAAGGGAACGAGCAGCAATGCAGTTCTCCGTTATGGCCCCATCCGGTGAAAATGTGTTTGGAACGCTCCGCAGAGCGCGACAAACACAAAAATATTAAAATGATTTTCCGCTGAAGATGGCCACAGCGCATGCGGAGGCCATTTTAAATCGTTCAGTTTAAAAAGGAGAGATACAATATGGTATCTGTTGCGATCGACGGGCCTGCAGGCGCAGGCAAATCCACGCTGGCACGCCGTCTGGCGGCTGAGCTGGGCTATATTTATGTGGATACCGGTGCCATGTACCGCGCCATCGGCCTGTATGCCCTGCGTGCGGGCAAGGACCCCAAGGACAACGCAGCGGTCAACGCGCTGCTTCCCCAGATCGAGCTGCGGCTGGCCTCCATTGAGGGCGAGCAGCACATTTATTTAAAGGAAGAGGACGTCAGCACCGCCATCCGCACCGAGGCCGCAGGTATGGCTGCCTCTGCCGTGGGCGCAAACCCGGCTGTGCGCGCCTTTCTGCTGGAACTGCAGCGGGATATGGCAAAGAAACAGGATGTGCTGATGGACGGCCGCGACATCGGCACGGTGGTGCTGCCGGATGCCACGGTGAAGATCTTCCTCACCGCCACGCCGGAAGCCCGCGCCACACGCAGGTGGAAAGAGTATCAGGCCAAGGGCATCGATACTCCCTATGAAGAGGTTCTGGCCGACGTGAAGCAGCGGGACTATCAGGACACCCACCGTGACGCTGCACCCCTGAAGCGGGCGGACGATGCCGTGCTGCTGGATACTTCGGAGCTGGATTTTGAACAGAGCCTTGCTGCAATGAAGAAGATCATTGCGGAGAAAGTGAATCAAACGATAAAATGATATTATATTACATCTTAGTGCCCTTTGCGTGGCTTTTGTGGCATATCGGCTTCCGCATCCATGTAGAGGGCCGCGAAAACCTGAAAAAGGTGCAGACAAAGGGCTGCATCCTTGCGCCCACCCATGTCTCCGCCATCGACCCGGTGTTCATCGTGGTCACCCGGTGGGGCAGGCGGATGATCGTGTTCGCCAAGAAGGAACTGTTCGAGATCAACGCCCTGCTCACATGGTTCTTCCGCTGCTGCGGCGCGGTGTGCGTGCGCGGCACAAAGGATGAAATGGCTGCCATTGAGCAGACCGTAGAAAAGTGCAGAAACGGCGAAACACTGCTCATCTTCCCGGAGGGCACCCGCGAAAAGGACGGGAAGCTTCTGCCGCCCAAGAGCGGACTGTTCGTCATTGCGGCGGGGGCCGGGGTGGACGTAGTGCCCTGCCGCATCCTGTACGATACGCCGGATGGAAAGATGCACCTGTTCTGCAAAGTACGGGTGATCTACGGCGAGCCGATGCCTGCAGAGCAGTTTGCTATGGAGAGCCGCCGAGACACCAAAAAGCTGCGTGCCAACAAGCAGGCCCTGCTGGATGCGTGGGAAAAGATGGGGGCGTAAAAGATGGAGATCCGAGTTGCCAAAACGGCGGGGTTCTGCTTTGGTGTCAAGCGGGCGGTGGACCTGACCTATGGCCTGCTGAACGAAGGCTGCAAGGTGGCCACCCTCGGCCCGCTGATCCATAACCCGCAGGCTGTGGAGGATATGCAGAAAAAGGGTGCCCTTGTGGCGGATGCCATCGCCGATGTGCCCGCCGGGTACGAGGCGGTCATCCGCAGCCACGGTGTGCCGCGCACTGTGTACGACGAGCTGGATGCGCGCGGCATCACTTACCATGATGCCACCTGCCCCTTCGTGCAGAAGATCCAGCGCATTGCCGCCGAGGCCGAAAAGGCGGGGGGGGTGCTGCTGGTGGCAGGCGACAAGACCCATCCGGAGGTGCAGGGGATCGTGGGCCACACCCGCGGAGAGGTGTTCGTTTTTGCCGATCTGGCCGAGTTGAAGGCATGGAAAGGCCCCTCTGACCCGCAAAAACCCCTGTTTGCAGTTGCACAGACCACATTTCAGGTTACAAAATGGCAAGAAAGTTCGGAGTTTCTCAAAAAAGCCTATACAAACGCCCGAATTTTTGATACAATATGTAATGCGACGTGGGCGAGGCAACAGGAAGCGGAAGACCTCAGCCAAAAATGCGACATCGTTGTTGTCATTGGCGGTCATCATTCTTCCAATACCCAAAAGCTGGTACAGGTCGCCGCAAAACACACGCGTGCCGTAACGGTCGAGACAGCGAGCGAACTTCGGCCGGAATGGTTTGCAGATGTTAAAGTGGCGGGCGTGACAGCCGGGGCTTCAACGCCATCGTCTATTATTGAGGAGGTACTTAACAGTATGAGCGCAGAAATCAATGACAGCATGAGCTTTGAGGAGATGCTGAATGCATCCGAGGAAAAGCGTGTTCATGCAGGCAGTATTGTGAAAGGAATCGTGACCAGCATCTCTGCCAACGAGATCCAGGTGGATATCGGAGCGAAGCAGACCGGCTTTGTCAAGCTGAGCGAGCTGACCGATGATTCCTCCGCCAAGGTCGAAGACCTGGTGAAGGTTGGCGATGAGCTGGACCTCATCGTCGAGAAGGTTATGGATCAGGATGGCGTCATCCAGCTCTCCCGCAAGAAGCTCGCATCTCGCAAGGGCATGGAAGAGATCGCTAAGGCCGCTGAGTCCGGCGAGGTCGTCGAGGGCGATGTCACCGAGTTCAACAAGGGCGGCGTTGTGGTCAACGTCAAGGGTGTCAAGGTGTTCGTTCCTCGTTCTCAGGCTACTATGCGCCGTGATGAGGACTACACCGCTCTGGTTGGCCAGCACGTTCAGCTGGTTGTCACCGAGTGCTCCGGCCGCAAGATCGTCGGCAGCATCAACAAGGTGACCGCTGAGCAGAACAAGGCAAAGCGTGAAGAGTTCTGGGCAAACGTTGAGGTGGGCAAGACCTACACCGGCGTTGTCAAGAGCCTGACTTCTTACGGTGCATTCGTCGATATCGGCGGTGTGGACGGTCTGTGCCACATCAGCGAGCTGAGCTGGAACCGCATCAAGCATCCTTCCGAGGTCGTCTCCGTTGGCGACACCATCGAGGTGTATGTGAAGGATATCGACACCGAGAACCACAAGGTCTCTCTGGGCTACAAGAAGGCCGAGGACAACCCCTGGGAGCAGCTGAAGAATAACTACCCCATCGGCAGCACCTTCCATGCTCCGGTCGTCTCCCTGACCAAGTTCGGTGCATTCGTCCGCATCCTGCCGGGTGTGGATGGTCTGGTCCACATCAGCGAGATCAGCAATGACCGCGTTGAGAAGGTCTCTGACGCACTGAAGGTCGGCGATATGGTCGATGTGAAGCTGCTGGATGTGGACTTCGACAAGAAGCGCATCAGCCTGTCTATGAAGGCCCTGCTGAACGACGACGCTGAGTAATCAGCCTTTCGTTCGGAAGAAAAGCTTCTGACACAATGCGATCAACAGCCCCGTTGCCGGGAAAACGGCGGCGGGGCTGTTTTTGTTAAGGGAGAAACCCTTCTCAGTCACGGCTTGCGCCGCGACAGCTCTCCCGAAGGGCGAGCTTTTAACAGTGAGCAAAAAAGTTTGAGGAAAACTGACAAAACCTCTCCCTTTCGGGAGAGGTGGACGCGAACAACGTGAGCGGACGGAGAGGGTTATTTTTTATGATAAAATTTTTCAAGAAACACTGGGAAGTGCTGAGCTATCTGGTTTTCGGTGTGCTGTGCACCCTGCTGAACATTGTGCTGTATGCGCTGTTCAACAAGCTGTTCGGCTATACAGCCGCCAACAGCTGGGGCAATGTGCTGGATAACATCATCTGCATCTTGTTTGCCTACTGCACCAACCGCGCCTTTGTGTTCCACAGCAAAACGCAGGGCAAGGCCATGGCGAGAGAATTTGGTGCATTTGTCACCTGTCGTCTGGGTACAATGCTGCTGGACACCGCAATTATGCTGGTGCTGGGCAATCTGCTGGCTGCGCAGGGTGCAGCGCTGATGGACGAGCTGATGCAGGGGGTGCTGAGCGTGGTGGCCCACTGGCTTAGCCCGGATACGGCCATCCAGATGGCAGCCTCCTATGCAGGCACACCGGCGGGGGTCACGGATGGCTCTGCCGCCATTGCCGTCATCGGCGGTGCAGACGGCCCCACGGCGATCTTCGTTACCAGCCGCTACAATGCGCAGGCACTGTGGGGCCTTGCCGTGAAGGTCTTTTCCAATGTACTGGTGATCGTGCTGAACTATGTGTTCAGCAAGCTGATCATCTTTAAAAATCGCAAGTGAGATATTTTCTCTGCCGCAGGTGGAGAAAATATCCAATATAATTTAGGAGGTACGGTTTTATGAAGCGTGGTCTGAAAGGTTTTGCATTTCTGGTCTCCGGTCTGGTGCTGGGCATCATTGGTGCAACGGTCTCTGCAACTGCAATTGCCCTGAGTGCTGTCGGCATGGCAAAGGTGCGCCGTGCCAGCAAGTAAAAAGGAGAAACAAACATGACTCGTGAAGAAATTCTCTCCCATGTCGATCACACCCTGCTGAAGCCGGAGGCCACCTGGCCCCAGATCCAGACCCTGTGTGACGAAGCCATTGCCAACCACACCGCATCCGTCTGCATCAACACCTGCTACGTCAGGCAGGCTGTGGAGTACATGGCGGGCCGCATCCCGGTATGCTGCGTGGTAGGCTTCCCTCTGGGTGCCATGGATACCGCCAGCAAGGCGTTTGAAGCCAAGACTGCCATTGAGAATGGTGCCGCCGAGGTGGATATGGTCATCAACATCGGCCGCCTGAAGAACAAGGAGTACGATGCCGTGCGCGAGGACATCCGCGCCGTGAAGCAGGCGGTGGGCGACAAGGTCCTGAAGGTCATCATCGAGACCTGCCTGCTGACCGACGAGGAAAAGGAAAAGATGTGCGATATCGTCTGCGAGGCAGGCGCTGACTACATCAAGACCAGCACCGGCTTCTCCACTGCCGGTGCCAACTTCCACGATGTGGAGCTGATGGTCAAGGGCGTGCATGGCCGCTGCAAGGTCAAGGCTGCCGGCGGCATCTCCACCGTGGAGGATATGGAGACCTTCCTGGCGCTGGGTGCTGACCGTCTGGGAACCTCCCGCGCTGTCAAAATTCTGAACGGCGAGCAGGCAAAGGGCTATTGATCTTTCTGCGAAAAAATGCAATTATAAATAATATTTCCGCAGAACAGAATCAGAGCACACGCGGAGGCTGTTCTGGATCGTCTGGCTTTCCCAAGGGCCGCTGCACAAATTGCTGTGCAGCGGCCTTTTTGCGCCCAAGTCTTGCAAGCGGGGCACAGCAGGGTGTATAATACAGATAGATCCTGTATAAAACAGGAGGCTGTCTGCCTTATGGGGTAAGGCGGGCAGAAGAGGAAATGCAATGAATATACCCGAGATCCTTGTGGCCAATGGCACAGGGGCGGTGCTGGTATGCTTTCTGCTTTTACTGCGGGTGCGCGGCGAGAGTAAAAACAGCGTGGGAACAGCGCTGTTCTGCCGGATTCTGGTGGTGACGCTGCTGGCACAGGCCACAGAGACGATCAGCTTTCTGCTGGACGGCGTGCCCGGCGCGGCAAGCCGGTTCTGGCTGTACCTGACCAACACCGTCTGCACCGGCGCTACCGTGTGCGTGGGCTATGCGTGGTGCTTGTATGTGGACTTCCGGGTCTACCGCAGCACCGGACGCCTGCGCAGAAGGCATCTGCTGCTGGGCGTGCCGCTGCTGGCTGTTCTGGCGCTGCTGGCGGCGAACCTTTTCGGCACAGGATGGATCTTTACCATCTCCGCGGACAACGTTTACCATCGCGGTCCGCTGAACAGTTTGCTTTACCTGCTGCTGTTCGGCTATTATGCCGAGAGCGTGTGGCAGGTGCATAAGGCCAGGCGCGATGGCGTTACGGTGGAGTTTTTCCCGGTGTACTATTTTGTGATTACCTGTGCGGTGGGCACGGTGCTGCAGGGCGCGTTCTACGGTATGGCCTTCGGCTGGCTGTCAGTAGCCATCGCCTTTGTGTTTGTGGACAGTCAGACCCGGAGCCTGCGAGGTTATACCGATGAACTGTCCGGTCTGTTTGGGCGCAAGTACATGAACTACTGTCTGGAGCACATCTACGCCACACAGGAGAAGGACGTTTACGGCATCATGATGGACGTGAACTGCTTCAAGGAGATCAACGACACCTACGGTCACGCCGAGGGCGACCGGGCGATCCAGGAGATCGGTCACATCCTGTCCGGGGCGCTGGTGGCAAACTCGGTAGCCATCCGCATGAGCGGCGATGAGTTCATGGTGCTGATCCGGCACGGTTCGGAGGAGATCATGGATAAGACCTGTGCCGCCATCGAGCAGCGAGTGCAGCGCTATAACGCCGCCGCCCCGGCGGGCAGCTTTCAGCTGTCTTTCTCCACCGGTGTGGCAAAGTATGAGGGCGGCAGCGTGGAGAAATTTCTGGTGGAACTGGACGAGCGGATGTATGCGGAAAAGCGCGCCTTCCACGCTGCCCGGAACGGCCATGCTGCACCGGAGCAGGGGAACGCTCCATCAATTTCAGAATAATGTCTAAAAAGAGTGATACTCTTCTTGACAATCTGACGAAGCAATGATAGAATACTGAACGTACCAACTGAATACCGACTTATCAAGAGCGGCTGAGGGGACAGGCCCTGTGAAGCCCGACAACCTGCGCGTGAGCGCAAGGTGCCAAATCCTGCGGGAAACCGAGAGATAAGAGTGCAACGCTCAGAGCTTTCGGGCTCTGGGCGCTTTTATTTTTCGCGCAAAAAGCTTGAACGGAATGTTGGAGCAAGAAATACACACCCTGCCAGTAAAAAAAGTTTAGGAGGCAAAACAATGGCAAGACACCTGTTTACTTCTGAGTCCGTCACTGAAGGACATCCCGACAAGATCTGCGACCAGATCTCGGATGCCATTCTGGACGAGATCCTGACCCACGACCCCGATGCCCGTGTGGCCTGCGAGACCTGTGCATCCACCGGCCTTGTGCACATCATGGGCGAGATCACCACCAATTGCTATGTGGATTTCCAGAAGGTCGTCCGCGAGGTGGTGGCAGATATCGGCTACACCCGCGCAAAGTTCGGTTTTGATGCCGACACCTGTGCCGTCATCTCCAACATCGACGGCCAGAGCCCCGACATCGCACTGGGCACCAACGATCAGGTGGGCGGTGCAGGCGATCAGGGCATGATGTTCGGCTATGCCTGCGATGAGACCCCGGAGCTGATGCCGATGCCCATCAGTCTGGCTCACAAGCTGGCAAAGCGCCTGACCGAGGTGCGCAAGAACGGCGAGATGGACTACCTGCGTCCGGATGGCAAGAGCCAGGTCACTGTGGAGTACGATGAGAACAACAAGCCCGTGCGTGTGGATGCTGTGGTCATCTCCAGCCAGCACAGCGAGAGCGTCAGCATGGAACAGCTGCGCGCCGATGTGATGGAGAAGGTCATCAAGGCCACCATCCCTGCCGAGCTGCTGGACGAGAACACCAAATACTACATTAACCCCACCGGCCGCTTCGTTGTGGGCGGCCCGCAGGGTGACACCGGCCTGACCGGCCGCAAGATCATCGTGGACACCTACGGCGGCTATGCACGCCACGGCGGCGGTGCCTTCTCCGGCAAGGACCCCAGCAAGGTGGACCGCAGCGCTGCCTATGCGACCCGCTGGGTGGCAAAGAACATCGTGGCTGCAGGTCTTGCCAAGCAGTGCGAAGTGCAGGTGGCCTACGCCATCGGCGTGGCAAAGCCTGTGTCCATCATGGTGGACACCTTCGGCACCGGCACCGTCTCGGATGAGAAGATCGAGCAGGCTGTGGAAAAGGTGTTCGACCTGACCCCCGCCGCCATCATCCGCGAACTCGACCTGCGCAAGCCCATCTACCGCAAGCTGGCCGCATACGGCCACATGGGCCGCGAGGATCTGGGCGTGAAGTGGGAGAACACCGACCGCGTGGATGCCCTGAAGGCTGCGGTTGCTGCTCTGTAAGCGGAACACAAAGCACCTATCGCAATCATATAAAATAAGAAGGCATCTGCAACGATCGCTGCTGAGCTTCTGAAGCTCAGCAAATTTGCTGCAGATGCCTTTGTTTTTGCGGCTCTGCCGGGGAGGGCGAACGAGCGAAAACAGCAGAATCTCCGCTGCCGGCACACTGCATTTTTATCTCCCGGAAGAGCGATCCCGGCAGACTGCTCAGACAAAGAAAAGTCTTACTTTTCCACGGAAATCAGCCGAAATTTGCGAAATGGCAAAGAATCGGCTGTCTTTTTGTCGAAAACACACATTCTCTTTGAGAAAAAAGAAAAACAGCTGTGCAAGGCGCAGAAAATCCTGACATGAAACAAATTGATATGGCAGAATCGACGAAATGTGATAAAATAAAACCAGATATGCGCTCTTGTGTGCATGATACGGATCGTAAACAGCAATAAGGAGTTATGACTATGTCTATTGAAATTTCCCCGAAGTCGTTCTTTGAGCAGCCCAGCGTGGCAGATATGCGGCTGATCTCCTGCCCCGGTGCAGAGGAACTGACCGGCCTGATCGACAAGCATCTGGTCCGCTGGGCCAAGGCTGCCGGAATTGACAAAGAGACCTTCATTATTCCTTGCGACTGCCCCCGCTTCCAGAGTGGCGATGCCAAGGGTCTGGTGAAGGAGTCGGTGCGCGGCGACGATATCTTCATCGTGGTCGATCCCGGCAACTACAGCGTGACTTACAAGCTGTTCAACTACGAGAACCACATGTCTCCGGACGATCACTTCGCCAACCTGAAGCGCCTGATCCAGGCAGTGGCCGGCAAGGCACACCGTGTGTCGGTCATTATGCCCAGCCTGTACGGCGGCCGTCAGCATCGCCGTGTGGTGCGCGAAAGTCTGGACTGCGCTGTGGCCCTGCAGGAGCTGCAGACCATGGGTGTGCGCAACATCATCACCTTTGATGCTCATGACCCCCGCGTGCAGAACGCTGTGCCGCTGATGAGCTTTGATAACGCAATGCCCACCTATCAGGTGCTGAAGAGCCTGCTGAAGAAGGACCCGGACCTCTCCTTTGATAAGAGCAAGTTTACCGTGGTCAGCCCGGACGAGGGCGCCATGAACCGCAACATGTACTTCTCCAGCGTGCTGGGCTGCAATCTGGGCATGTTCTACAAGCGCCGCGATTACACCCGCGTGGTGAATGGCCGCAACCCCATCGTTGCCCACGAGTATCTGGGCGAGAGCGTGGAAGGCAAGACCGTCTTTATCGCAGACGACATCATTGCTTCCGGCGAGAGCATGCTGGAGGTCGCCAGCAACCTGAAGGAGCGCGGCGCTGCCAACATCATCGCCAACGCCACCTTCCCCCTGTTCACCAGCGGTCTGGAGAAGTTCGACAAGGCTGTGGCCGAGGGCAAGCTGACCTATGTTGTGGGCACCAACCTGACCTACCGTATGCCTGAGCTGCTCACCCGCGACTGGTATGTGGATGTGGATGTTTCCAAGTACGCTGCATACTTTGTGGTGGCTCTGAACCACGACATGTCTGTTTCCAGCATTATCGACCCGCTGAAGAAGATCGAGAATCTGCTGGCAAGCCGCAAGTAAGTTTAATACGAAAAAGGCTCTGCATCCTTGCGATGCAGAGCCTTTTTCGTATCACAAATCAAATAAAACGATTATAATTCCTCTCCATGGCTGCGCAGATACCGAACCAGCATGGGCAGCTCGTAGAGCAGCATGACGACCCAGCCCACCGCATAGCTGTAAGGCAGAGCTTCAATCTCCATTTTCCACACCAGCACGAACACCGCAGCTGCCGCCACACGGAACACCATGTTGAAGGTGCTGGACACCAGCGTGACCTTCAGATCGCCAATGCCGCGGAAGAAGCCCTGAATGCCATTGGTGGCTGCGGGCATCAGGTAGAACAGGGAAACCGTGCGCAGGAAGCGCACGCCCAGATGGACGACCTCCGGGTCGGTGACGAACAGCTTCATGATAAAGGGCGCACCGGCAAAGCATACAACGGCGATCAGCACGCCGTAAGCGGCCTCGATGCGCATACCGCAGTGGAAGCCCTGCTTCACACGGTTGTGCTTGCCGGCACCCCGGTTCTGCGCCATGAGGGTGGTCATGGCGTGGCCGATGTTCTGCTGCGGGGTATAGGCAAAGTCGTCAATGCGGGAAGCAGCGGTAAAGGCGGCCATGGCGTTGACACCCATGGTGTTCACGATGGCCTGCACCGCGATCTTGCCAAGCTGCACGGTGGCTTGCTGCATGGCGCTGGCCCAGCCGTAGCTGACCGTTTTGCGCAGCAGCTTGCCGTCAAACACCAGCCAGCGCCTGCCCAGCTGCAGGATGGGCACCTTCCAGCGGATGTACAGTACGCACAGCACGCAGCACAGTGCTTCGCTGACCACGGTGGAAAGGGCGCAGCCGTTGCTGCCCCAGTTCAGCACCTGCACAAAGAACAGGTCGCCGCCGATGTTCAGCACAGAGCTGATCATCAGGAAATACAGGGCACTCTTGCTGTCGCCCAGTGCACGCATGGTGGCGGCAAGGAAGTTATAGAAGAAGGTGAAGATCAGGCCTGCAAACACGATGCGCAGGTAGCTGACCGCAATGGGCAGGATATCGGCGGGCACCTGCATTAGCCGCAGCAGGGGCGTGGCCAGAACGACGCATGCTGCCGAGAACGCCAGCGAGAACACGGTGCCTGCAATGGCGGTGGTGGACACCTGACGCTCCATCAGCTGGGTGTCGCCTGCGCCAAAGGCAGTGCTGACCAGAATGCCGGCACCCAGACACATGCCGTTGATAAACAGGATGGCAAGGGTCATGAGCGGGTTGGAAGTGCCGACGGCGGCAAGAGCTTCCTCGCCCACGAACTTGCCCACGATGATGCTGTCGGCGGCGTTGTAGGTGAGCTGGAACAGGTTGCCAAGTACCAGCGGAATGGTAAAACGGATCAGGAGCGGTGTAATGGCTCCCTTTGTCATGTCGTTTGTCATGGAAACTCTATGATTTCTCCTTATAATGTATTTACGATCTGCCGTCCGGGCAGGATGGCAAGGGCAGAGCGGCTGGCACCTACATGGATGAGTTGTGCGGCCGCCTGCAAAACGGCACCGGATGCCACCGAAGCCGGGATGGCATCGGTGCGCAGCACCTTTTGCGCGGCCCGCTGCGCATCGGTGGTGTTCACCGCCACCACGTTGTCCACCACATAGGCGTTGAAGTTTTCCGGCACAAAGCCGTAGCCCAGATCGCTGATGCCGTGGGGGCCGGTCAGGCCGCCGCCCAGCGCCTGCGATTCGTAAGGCTCCACGGCGGCGATGCGCACATCGTTCGTCCATGCCTTGATGGTCTCGCCCACGCCGGTCACGGTGCCGCCGCTGCCCACGCCGATCACGATAGCGTCCACGGCGCTTTTGCCCTCTCGCGCGATGCTTTGCACAATGGCAGGGCCGGTAACGCGGCGGTGGTACTCCGGGTTATCATCGTTGGCAAGCCAGTCCATGTAGTACCAGCCGTTGGCGGCGGCGGTCTGTGCCGCCAGACGGCGGGCACCGTTCACACCGCTGCGGGCCGGGCTGTGGCGGATCTGCGCACCCAGCCGCAGCAGGGTCTCCTGCCGCAGGGCGGGGGCATCCTCCGGCATCACCAGAACCACCGGGTGACCGGCGGTCAGGCCCGCCAGCGTGAGCGCAGCGGCAAACGGGCCGGAGGCCGCTTCAATGATGGGCTGACCGGAGATCAGCTTCTTTTTTTCAATGGCAAGGGCCAGCATCCCTTCGGCAAGGCCGTCCCGGGCCGTGCCGGTGGGGCCTGCAAAGTCCAGATAGGCATACAGCCGTCCCTTCAGCCCGCAGGCGGCAGCATAGCCGCGCAGCTCCACGATGGGGCAGGCGCTGAGCGTCTGGTAAAAATTGGGGTAGATCGGCACGAAGACCCTCCTTTCATGGGATACAACAATATTATCCTAACGCAAAAGGACTGCGCGCGTCAAGATGCGTTTTAGCAAAAACGGCGAATTTTTGGCGGATTTTCTGGAAAAATCTCCGAAAGGCTCTTGACAGGATGCGGTGCATCTGCTATACTTCATCCGTAAAGCAAATGAACTTTACATCACTTCTCGAAAGTACAGGCACAAAACCGGGGGATCAGAGGATGGCAAAAGATCTGGAAATGGGCTATCTGCTGGACTTTTACGGCGAGGTGCTCACCGAGAAACAGCGCGAAATGCTGCGCCAGTATTACAACGATGACCTTTCGCTGAGCGAGATCGGCGAGAACTTCGGCATCACCCGTCAGGGGGCGCGGGATGCCATCAAGCATGGCGAGAACGCGCTGAAGGAGCTGGAGGAAAAGGTCGGCTTTGCGGCGCGTTACCGCCGCGTGCAGCAGAAGCTGGAAGAGCTGGAGCAAATGGTGATCGATGCACGGTTCGAGTGCACCGGCCCGCAGGGCCTGACCACCACCGAGTACGAACACCAGCTGACCAAAATGTTAAAGCTCATCCGCTCCATCGACGAAGCAAACGAGAGCTGAAACCTGTGAAAGGAGCACCGTACAATGGCATTTGAATCCCTTACCGACCGCCTTGCCGGTGTGTTCAAAAAGCTGCGCGGTCACGGCAAGCTGACCGAGGCAGATATCAAGGCCGCGATGCGTGAGGTGCGCATGGCCCTGCTGGAAGCCGATGTCAACTACAAGGTTGCCAAGGACTTCTGCGCAAAGGTGTCCGAGCGCGCCATGGGTCAGGAGGTCATGGAAAGCCTGACCCCGGCACAGCAGGTGGTCAAGATCGTCAACGAAGAGCTGGTTGCCCTGATGGGCGGCAGCGAAGCGGCCCGCCTGAACATCAAGAACAAGGGCCAGACGATCATCATGCTCTGCGGCCTGCAGGGCAACGGTAAAACCACCCACGCCGCAAAGCTGGCAAAGTACTTTATCAAACAGGGCCGCCGCCCCATGCTGGTGGCCTGCGATATTTACCGCCCTGCGGCCATCGATCAGCTGCAGGTGGTGGGCAAACAGGCGGGCGCACCGGTGTTCACCCTGCCGGGCGCAAAGCCGCCGGAAATTGCAAAGAAGGCGCTGGCACACGCCAAGGATTACGGCAATGACGTCGTGATCCTGGATACCGCCGGTCGTCTGCAGATCGACGATGTGCTCATGCAGGAGCTGGTGGACATCAAGGAAGCCGTTCCTGTGGACGAGACCCTGCTGGTGGTGGATGCCATGGCCGGTCAGGATGCCGTGAACGTTGCCAAGACCTTTAACGAGAAGGTGAGCATCGACGGCATCATCCTCACCAAGACCGATGGCGATACCCGCGGCGGTGCGGCACTTTCAGTGCTGGCCGTTACCGGCAAGCCCATCAAGTTTCAGGGCACCGGCGAAAAGCTGGACGATCTGGATGTGTTCCACCCGGACCGCATGGCAAGCCGCATCCTTGGCATGGGCGATGTGCTGAGCCTGATCGAGCGTGCGCAGGAGACGGCCGACGAAAAGGCTGCCGAAGAGACCGCCAAGCGGATGATGGAGAACAAGTTCGACATGAACGACATGCTGGACCAGTTCGCACAGATCCGCAAGATGGGTGGTGCAGGCGCGATGCTGAGCATGCTGCCTGGCGGCAGCGGCATCGATCCCAGTCAGGTCGATGAAAAGGCGTTCGACCGCATCGAGGCCATGATCTATTCCATGACCAAGGAAGAACGCGAGAAGCCCTCCATCATCAACCCAAAGCGCAAGCGCCGCATTGCGGCCGGCAGCGGTACCACCGTGGCCGACGTGAACAAGCTGCTCAAGCAGTTTGAGATGATGCAGAAGATGATGAAGCAGTTCAAGAAAAGCCCCAAGGGTTTTGCCCGCCGTCTGGGCGGCATGATGGGCAACCCCAATGCCTTCCGCGGGCTGAAATAACTTTGTGATACAACCCCCTTGCGGGTTTGTACAATATAATCAACATGCGCCCGCAAGGGCCGCACAAAACAATTTTTGGAGGATATTTACCATGGCAGTTAAGATTCGTCTGCGCCGCGTTGGCGCCAAGAAGGCTCCCTTCTATCGTGTTGTTGTTGCTGACAGCCGCTTCCCCCGTGACGGCCGTTTCATCGAAGAGATCGGCACCTACGATCCCAACAAGGAGCCCTCTGAGATCAAGATCGACGCTGAGAAGGCAAAGCAGTGGATCGCCAACGGCGCACAGCCCACTGATACCGTTCGCGTCCTGCTGAAGAAGTCCAACGTTCTGTAAGTAGGGAGGGCTGACTCATGCAGGAGCTGTTGCTGGCAGTTGCCCGCGGTCTCGTGGAGGATAAGGAAGCCGTTAAGGTCACGGTGGACGAGCCTCGCGAGGACGGCACCATCGTCTACCACCTGAGCGTGGCAGAGGGAGATATGGGCCGTGTCATCGGCAAGCAGGGCCGGATCGCAAAAGCCATTCGTGTGGTGATGCGCGCGGCTGCTGTGCGGGTCGATGAAAAGGTCCTTGTTGAGATCGACTGAGCACCCTACAGGCCCTTTGCCCTTGCGGCAAGGGGCCTTTTTGATTATAGGAGCAAGATTATGCAGCAATATCTGGAAGCGGGCAAGGTCGTGACCACCCACGGCGTGCGCGGCGAAATGAAGCTGGAGCTTTGGTGCGACGGCGTGAATTTTCTCAAAAAGGTGGGCAGGCTGTACCCCTCGGCACAGGGCGGCAGGGCCTATAAGATCGTGTCCATCCGCGCACAGGGCCAGATGGCTCTGCTGCAGCTGGAAGGCGTGGACGATATGGATGCTGCCCGTGCACTGCGGGGGCAGGTGTTCTACTTTGACCGCAATGATGCCACCCTGCCCGCAGGCCGCTGGTATGTGGCCGACCTGATCGGGTGCGAAGTGCGGGATGCCGACACCGGCAGGGTGTACGGCGTTGTGACCAGCGTGGATCACCCCGGTGCACAGGATATCTACACCGTCAAAGCACCGAACGGCAAGGAATACATGTTCCCGGGCGTGGATGCTTTTCTGAAAGAGCGCAACCCGCCGGAGGGCTATCTCCTCGTCACCCCCATTCCGGGCCTGCTGGACGATGACTTTGACAGCGAACGGGAGGAAGAGTGAGCCATGGGAATGCGTGTGGATATCGTGACCCTGTTCCCGGAAATGTGCCAGCAGGTGCTGGATGCCAGCATCATCGGGCGCGCGGCAAAGAAGGGCTTTATTGAGACCCACTGCCACCAGATCCGGGACTACACCCTGAACAAACAGAAGCAGACCGACGATTACCCCTACGGCGGCGGCTGCGGCATGGTGCTGTACGCTCAGCCCATCGCAGACTGCCTGCGTGCTGTGCAGCAGGAAGTGGCTTCACAGGGCCGTCCGGCCCCGCATATCGTGTTCCTGACGGCAGGCGGCCAGCGCTACACCGAGGAGCACGCAAAGCGGCTTGCCCAGTACGATAACCTGACACTGGTATGCGGCCACTATGAGGGCATCGACGAGCGTGTGATCGATGCTTTTGCGGATGAAGAGATCTCCATCGGTGACTACATCCTCACCGGCGGCGAGCTGGCCAGCCTTGTGGTGGCGGACAGTGTGCTGCGCCTGAAGCCCGGCGTGCTGGCTGAGCAGAAGGGCTACGAGGAAGAAAGCTACTGGGACGGCCTGCTGGAGTATCCCCAGTACACCCGCCCCGAGGTGTGGGAAGGCCGCGCCGTGCCGCAGGTGCTGCTGGGCGGCGACCACCAGAAGATCGATGCATGGCGCGGAGAACAGAGCCGGGAGCGCACCCGCCTGCGCCGCCCGGAGCTGTACGAGAAGTGGTGTGAGACCCACCCTGTGACCGAGCTGCCCAAGTGGAAGCGCGGCGAGAACATGCGCCTTGTCAAGACCGACGAGCAGTTTGCTGCTGCCGCCCGCATCTTTGTGGAGGGACGGCGTGCGACCTGTGCCGAGAACTGGACCCCGGAATACTGTGCCAGCCTCAACGAGGAAGAATATCTTTTGCAGCTGCGGCAGGAAAAGGCCGCAGGCTGGGTGTGCTACCTGCACACCACCAAGGATGTGCCGGACGGCATCGTGAGCATCAACCACAAGGTGGGGCACATCGAACATCTGTTCGTCACTGAAAAAGCCCGCGGCAGGGGCATTGGCATGAAGATGCTGGACTTTGCCCGCAGGAAGCTGCCGGAGCACCCGCACCCGGTGCTGAGCGTGCTGAACACCAACACCCGCGCCATAGCGCTTTACACCCGCATGGGCTGGAAGCTGACCAGCGGCACCGAGCTGGAGTTCACGCCGGAGCAATATCCGGCTGTGGTGAAAAAGTGTGCTCTGGTTTGGATGCGGTACGAGGGCAGCGCACAGAAGTAACTCCGGACGGCAGCTGCAGGTGCATCGGACAGCGAAAAAGGCACGAAAATGGATGTTCGGACCGGAGGGTATGGTGCTGGAAACGCACAAAAACGGCCGAGATATTGCCCGATGGTCGAAAAAATGTTGAAAACTTTTGTATTTACCCTCTAACCTTCGGGGAATAATTTTATTATCTTTGTATAAATAATGAAAAATGGGCCGCTTTTCATTGGAGAAACCGCCAAAAATGCGCCGGGGGGCTGTACAACCGTTTCGACTTGCGCTAAAATAATCGTAACGCAACAGGCACAGGATACAGATTCTATACCCAAAACGATATTAGATAGGAGCGCTTTACTATGTACGTGAAAGAAGTTACCGTTGAAAATCAGGTTGGTCTGCACGCTCGTCCGGCTACCTTCTTCATCCAGAAGGCTAACGAGTTCAAGTCTTCCATCTGGGTCGAGAAGGAAGAACGCCGCGTGAACGCAAAGAGCCTGCTGGGCGTTCTGTCTCTGGGCATCGTGGGCGGTACCACCATCCGCATCATCGCTGACGGCGCTGATGAGCAGGCTGCTGTTGACGGCTTGATCAAGCTGGTGGAGTCCGGTTTTGCTGAGTAATTTGTGTCTATAAATGGAGCGGCGGGGGAACCTGCCGCTTTTTGTTTTTCAAGGAGAATCCATGACCAAAGCTGAACTGTATCAGAAAGCCTGTATGCTGCCGCTGCTGCCCGGCGTTTATATCATCCGGGATAAGACAGACACCATCATTTATATCGGCAAGGCAAAGCGGCTGCGCATCCGGGTGAGCCAGTACTTCCGCGAGGGCGTGCCCCACGACAACAAGGTCAGCCAGATGATCGCCCATGCCTATGCCTTTGACGTGATCGTCTGCCAGAGCGAGTTTGAAGCGCTGGTGCTGGAAGCCAGCCAGATCAAGGCCCACACGCCGAAGTACAACATCCTGCTCAAGGATGATAAAGGCTACAGCTATATCAAGGTGACAAAGGAGCCATGGCCCAGGCTCTCCTTCGTGCTGCAAAAGGAGGAGGACGATGCCGAGTATATCGGCCCCTATACCTCCAGCTTTGCGGCGCGGCAGATGGCAGAAACCGCCATGGATGCCTTTCTGCTGCCGCGCTGCAATAAGCGCTTCCCGCAGGAGATCGGCAAGGGACGGCCCTGCCTGAACGCCCACATCGGCAAGTGCATGGCAGTGTGCAGCGGCAGGATCAGCTGCGAAAACTACAATCAGGCCGTCAAGAGCGCCGTGCACCTGATCCGCTATGGCAAAAAGGACATCCTGAAGATCCTTAATGAGCGGATGCAGGAGGCCTCGGACCGGCTGGAATTTGAGACGGCGGCGCTGCTGCGGGACCAGATCGCAGCCATCACCAAGGTGAGCGCTGGGCAGAAGGTCATTGTGGACCCGGATGTGGAGATGGACGTGGTGGCGCTGGCAGGCACGCCGGACAGCGTGTGTGCGGCGGTGCTGCGCTTCCGGGACGGACGGCTGACCGATAAGCGGGAGTTTTTGTTCCACGATACCTCGGACATTGCCGCCGTGCGGGAGGAATTTCTGCCCCGGTATTATCTGGATGACGAGCAGATCCCCAAGATCATTGCGGTGGATGAGCTGCCGCCGGACAGCGACGCGTTGCAGCAGGCGCTGAACGAAAAGCGCGGCAGCGAGGTGCAGCTGTATGTGCCCCAGCGGGGCGACAAGGCCCATCTGGTGGAAATGGCCCACACCAACGCGGTGGAGCGTCTGGCGCGGGAGAGCGGCCGCTATGCCCGGGAGGAAAAGCTGCTGGACGAGCTGGCGCAGGTGCTGGGCCTTGCAAAGCCGCCCAGGGCCATTGAGAGCTACGATATCTCCAACTGGGGCGATGGCTCCAGCGTCTGCGGCATGGTCACCTTCAGGGACGGCAAACCCTATAAGGCGGGCTACCGCAGATTCAAAATGAAGACCGTTGCGGGCACGGACGACTATGCATCACTGGCAGAGACTGTCTCCCGGCGGGCGGCAGAGTACGAAAAGTACGCAGAGCTTGCAAAAAAGGGAGAACCCTGCAGCAACTGGTTCGGGCAGAAGCCGGATCTGCTTTTGATGGACGGCGGCAGGGGGCAGGTGAGCGCGGCAAAAGAAGCATTGGCCGGGACTGCCCTTGCGGATGTGCCGCTCTACGGCATGGTGAAGGACGACCACCACCGCACCCGCGCCATTGTGGACAGCGACGGCCGGGAAATTGCCATCAATATGAACCGGGGCACCTTTACCTTTATCACGGCCATTCAGGACGAGACCCATCGCTTTGCCAATGCCTACCGCAAGCAGCAGATGAAGCAGAAGAGTTATTCCTCCACCCTGACGGAAATCCCCGGCATCGGCCCCAAAACGGCCAAGGCGCTGATGGCCCAGTTCAAAAGCGTGGGTGCGGTGAAGGAAGCCACGCCTGACCAGCTGGAAAACACCCCCGGCGTGGGCAAACAGACGGCACAGATCATCTACGATTATTTTCATGCATAATGAAAGAAGACTATGGACAAAACAAAACAGGAAAGTGATTATTTTTATATCTGGAAAGCTTTAGCATGCACCCTTGTGGTATTTATTCACTGCCCATTTCCTGGTGCTGCCAGATGGATTTTAACGGCGGCAGCGCGGATCAGTGTACCGTTTTTCTTTTCGGTATCCGGCTGGTATCTGTTCCGAACCGATGACTCCGAACAGCAGGTGGAACAGCTGAAAGGCAAAATAAAAAAGACGGCACATATGCTGCTCCGAGTTGGTGCAGCGTACACCCTGTTTGCAGTGATAGTGGAACTGTCTGTGGGAACATTTATTCCTGAATGGCTTTCAGAAAAATTCAGCATTTCTGAAATTTTAAAGCTACTGGTGTATAACAGTAATAGTCTGGTAGACAGCTACGCATGGCATTTATGGTGGCTGTTTGCCATGCTGAACTGCTACGTAGTGCTTTACTGCTGGAAAAAACTGTGCAAAGATTTTAACTTGGAAAAATATGGCAATAAAATTGGCATAGTGCTTTTGGCGGTGATGCTTATCTTGCAGGCAGTTGTTCCACAAAAGTTGGCATGGTATCGGAACTGGCTTTTTGAAGGAATGCCGTTTATTCTGATTGGAATATATGCCCAAAAGAATAGACTGCCCGCGATGTTTAAACTGCCGACAGCTTTTTGGCTTGTGATGAGCGTTCTGGAGGCTCATGCTTTTGGAAAGAAAGAAATTTATTTCAGCACGGTGCTGGCAGTGCTTTCAATTCTGAACAGGGGACATTTTACAAGTTTTGCATGGATGTCGGAACGACTGAAAAAGGTATTGGTTCATATTGGCAGGGAGCTGTCTGCTGAAGTTTACTGCTACCATCTGATGATTTATACCACCTTGATTTTTCAGATCCATATAGATGGTGATGTATGGGGAGTGTGCAGAACGTTTCTGGTGCTGGGCTTATCGATGCTTCTTGCAGAACTGTTATACCGGACAAAAGTAAAAACACATAAAAAGCAGTTAGTATAATAATAAAAAGACCCTCGATCCTTAGCTTTCAAAGGACTGAGGGTCTTTTACGATTTGAGAAAAGCTTTAGTTCTCCGCAGAAATATCCTGACCGAAATACTTTTCGCTCAGCTCCTTCAGGGTGCCGTCGGCACGCAGCTCGTCGATGGCGGTGTTGATGGCATCCAGCAGGGTGGCGCTGGCATCGCCCTTGCGCAGAGGAATGGCAACGTGGGATGCGTCCTCGGTCTGGGCCACCAGCTTGAAATCTGCATCCGGGTGGACGTTCAGGTAATCGTAGAAGGAGACATCAGCGTTCAGGGTGGCATCGATGCGGCCGGCGGTGAGCAGCTGGATGGTTTCTTCCAGCGTGTCGATGCCCTGTACGGTGGCACCATAGCTTTCGGCCAGTTCCATGTAGGTGGAAGCAAGGCTGTTGGCGGTGGTCTTGCCCTTCAGGTCTTCAAAGCTGGTGATCTCGTCGTTATCCTTGCGGACGGCAAGGGCAGTGTGGATGTAGCCGTAGGGCTCGGTGAAATCATAGGTCTTGGCGCGCTCATCGGTCACTTCCACGCCGTTGCACACGATGTCGTAGCGGCCTGCGTCCAGACCGGCAAACAGGCTGTCCCAGTCGCTTTCCACGTACTCCGGCTCCACGCCCAGCTTTTCTGCAAGGGCACGGGAGACTTCCACATCGTAGCCCACCAGAGTATCGGATTCGTCGTGGTAGCTCCAGGGCTGCCATGCGCCTTCCAGTGCAACGATCAGCTTGCCGCTGGACTGGATGTTGGACAGCTGGTCGCCGGCAGCAGGAGCCACAGATGCAGCAGTACCGGAAGCAGCGGTGCTGCCGGAAGAATTGGAGCAGCCGGACAGAGTCAGCACGCCGGCAGCGGCCATAACGCTCATAAGAGAAATAAATGTTCTGCGTTTCATAATGATAAGTCCTTTCAGTAGATACTATAAGTTGGCAGGTCATCGGGAAGCTTTCTCCTCGGACGCGAGTACGGGTTGCGGCACCCAGCGGATGCTTCGTGCTTTGAGCAGCACTCGCATCCTGCTGGCCGCTGTCCCAACAGCAACTTCCTGTTTCCGCCACTGGCGGCGGTCGTTGCTGTTGCAGGCCATTCCATCGCCCGCCCTATTGCCTTCGGCAACAGGGTCCCACCCCAGCGGACGGTCCTCAGAGAAACTTCCCGCCGTCCTGCTGGGACAGATGCAGCTGTCCATTACGACCCTTTTGGTGAAAATGTGTTTGGAGCGGCCCGCAGGCCGCGACAAACACGAAATAAAAACAAAATCCCGCTGATTATGGCCAGAGCGAAGCGGAGGCCATTCTAAATGGTAACCTCACTCGGTGTGAGCGATCTTGCGCAAAAATTCGCGGGTGCGCTCCTCTTTGGGGTTGGCGAAAAACTCATGCGAGGGAGCCTGCTCCACTACCACGCCGTTCTCCATGAAAACGGTCTTGGAGGAAACATTGCGGGCAAAGCCCATCTCGTGGGTGACCACCAGCATGGTCATGCCCTCTTCGGCCAGCTGCCGCATCACGGCCAGCACTTCGCCAGTCAGCTCCGGGTCAAGGGCCGAAGTCGGCTCGTCAAAATAGATGATCTCCGGGTCAGATGCCAGCGCACGGGCAATGGCCACGCGCTGCTGCTGGCCACCGGAAAGCTGGCGCGGATAGTAGTCGGCTCGGTCGGCAAGGCCCACCTTTTCCAGCATCTTCATGCCAACGGCATCCGCCTGCTCTTTGGGCATTTTGCGGGCAATGATGAGGCCCTCGGTCACGTTCTGCAAGGCAGTCTTGTTGCGGAACAGATTGTAGCTCTGGAACACAAAGGCCGTCTTTTTGCGCAGCCGGGCAATGTCGGCGCGGCTGGCCTTGGCAAGGTCGAACGTCTCGCCGTCAAAGGTGAGCTGGCCTGCGTCGGCGGTCTCCAGAAAGTTCAGACAGCGCAGCAGGGTGGTCTTGCCGGAGCCGGAGGGGCCGAGGATGGCCACTACATCGCCCTTTTCCACGGTCAGGTCCACGCCGCGCAGCACCTGCAGCTCGCTGGTCACTTTGCGTGCACCGGGCCGGTGGAAGATGCCTGCCTGCAGGCGGGGCTTTGTGTAGGTGAAAAAGGATTTGTGGACGTTTTTGATCTCTAACATGGACATGGTTGCCACACTCCTTTCTTACTGGAAGCCGTGGGCGTTGAGCCGACGTTCCAGCAGTGCCTGCAGCTTGGTGATGACCGTGCAGAACAGCAGATACACCACGGCCACCTCACAGTAGATGGGCAGGAAGATGTAGGTGCGGGCGGCCACGCGCTGACCGGCCATGAACAGCTCGGCCACCGTGATGTTGGACGCCAGCGAGGTGTCCTTGATCATGCCGATGAGCGAGTTGGAGAGGGCGGGCACTGCGGTGCGCAGGGCCTGCGGCAGCACGATGCGGCGCATGATCTGCCACCAGCTCATGCCCACGCAGTAACCGGCTTCCAGCTGGCCCTGCGGCACGCTTTCCAGTGCGCCGCGCATGGTCTCGGCACAGTAGGCACCCTCGTTGAAGGCAAAGGCGATGACCGCAGCAGGGAAAGCGTCCAGCATGATGCCCACGCTGGGCAGACCATAAAAGATGATGAACAGCTGCACCAGCAGCGGCGTGCCGCGGATGACCCAGATGTAGAACCGCGCGATCTGCCGCAGCACCGGCACATTGGCGTACTGCACCAGTGCAACGGCCACGGCAATGATCATGGCAAAAAAGAAGGAGACCAGCGTGAGCGGGATGGTCATGGTAAGGCCTGCCGTAAGGATACGGGGCAGGGCCTCCGCCAGCACGCTGACCGTGCGGTTGGAAAGAAATGCTTCAAACATGAAAAATGTTCCCTCAGAACGGTATTCAAATACTTTGTAAATCGGAAGAACAAAGGGTATTATAAGGCTTGGAGTGCGCTTGAAGTCAAGGGCTTTTTCTAAAATTCCTACAAAACCTACCAGAATACTATAGCATGAATCCGGATGGAGTGCAAACGGTTTGCTCAAAACGCGTGATGTGTACAAAAACGGACGACCCATCTGGAAAACTTTGTGCAATGCGGCAAGCGGTTGACGGCGCACCGGCTTTCGTGTACAATGAACATAACAACGCGCACCGGGCTTGGCCCGGCACAGGCGCAAATTCACCGCAGAGGGCGCAGTGCCCTTTGCGCGGTGCAGACACGGAGGACACGAACGTGACGAAGAAAAAAATTGGCGTTCTGGGTGCAGGTACCTGGGGCATGGCTCTGGCACGGATGCTGTGTGTCAGCGGCAATGATGTGCAGGTGTGGTCGGCGCTTCCGGCTGAGGTGGAGAACCTTTCCGCTACGCGGGTGCACCCCAATCTGCCGGGCATGAAGATCCCGGAAGAGCTGCAGTTTACCAAGAGCATTGAGGAAGTGTGCACTGGCAAGGATGTGCTGCTGTTTGCAGTGCCGTCGGTATTTGTGCGCTCCACCACGGCCAAGGCCCGGCCTTACATCCCGGACGGCCAGATCCTTGTGGACGTTGCCAAGGGCATGGAGCCGGACACCTTATATACCATGACCGAGGTCATCGCCGACGAGCTGAACAAAGAGGGTGGCCCCCAAAACACAAAGCTGGTGGCCCTTTCCGGCCCGACCCATGCGGAAGAGGTGGCGCTGGACATGCCCACCACCATCGTTTCGGCCTGCCCGGATGAAGCCGCTGCCGAGTATGTGCAGGATGTGTTCAGCAACACCTGTATGCGTGTGTACACCAACGCCGACATCAAGGGCGTGGAGCTGAGCGGCGCGCTGAAGAATGTGATTGCGCTGGGTGTTGGCATCTCCACCGGCCTTGGCTACGGCGACAACGCCCGCGCAGCCCTCATCACCCGCGGCATTGCCGAGATCGCCCGGCTGGGCGTGGCCATGGGCTGCAACATCCACACCTTTGCGGGTCTGGCCGGTATCGGCGACCTGATCGTGACGGCGACCAGTATGCACAGCCGCAACAATCGTGCGGGCATTCTGATCGGCAAGGGCAAAAGCCCGGAGCAGGCCGTGAAGGAGGTCGGCATGGTGGTGGAGGGCATCAATGCACTGCCTGCCGCTATGGAGCTGGCAGCAAAGTACAATGTGGAAATGCCCATTGTGCAGACGGTGAACGCCATCGTGAAGGAGGGCATGAGCGCCAGCGACGCGCTGCGCACCCTGATGGACCGCAACCGGAAGAACGAGATGCCGCAGGGCTACGAAAAAGTCTGAATTTTAAGGGAGAAGGCACAGCTGTCTGCAGATGGCTGTGCCTTTTTTGCTGCGCGGCCTGCCCACTGGCCGAAAACACAAAATAATTCAAATTTTTTACCAAAATCAGACGTAAAAGGGTAGAAGGTCGGGAAACTTTCTGCTATACTGAAACAGAACGCAAAAACCGGGGGACGTTTTGTGCACCCTGTCGGAGAGAAAGAGAGGAATCTGCCATGCCGTCAACTTATGCGCACCGCCGCTTTGGCACCAATGTGCTGGAACATCTGCCGGATGAACTGCGTGCTCAGCTGGAACAGAACCGTGAGCTTTATGATATCGGCCTGCACGGGCCGGACCTGCTGTTTTATTACCATGCTGCCAAGTCCAACCCGGTGGGTGCATTGGGCAATGCCATGCACGAGGAGCCGGGGCGGGTCTTTTTTGACCGGGCGCGCAGGGTGGTGCACTGCGAGGCAGACCGGGATGCTGCGCTGGCCTATGCGCTGGGCTTTGTGTGCCACTTTGCACTGGACAGCACCTGCCACCCGTATGTGGAGCAGTTTACCCGGGAAAGCGGCGTGACCCACTGCGAGATCGAGACCGAGTTTGACAACATGCTGCTGCGCCGCGACGGGCTGGACCCGCTGAAGTTTTTCACAGCCAGCCATATCCACCCGTCGGAACAGAATGCAAAGGCAATCGCGCCCTTTTACGAGGGCATCTCGGAGCAGGTGGCACTGGAAGCGCTCAAGGGCATGATCTCAGTGCACAGGCTGCTGCAGGTATCCAATCCTGTCAAGCGCTGGGTGGTGCTGACAGGCATGAAGGTGGTGGGCAAATACGACATGCTGCACGGCCTTGTGGCAGATCCGCAGCCGAACCCGAAGTGCGTGGAGAGCGGCAAGCGGCTGGAAGAACTGTATGCGCAGGCGCTTCCGCTGGCAGAAACGCTGATTTTGGAATTTGTGGCAAAGCTGGACACGGACCAGCCCCTGAGCAAGGCCTTTGACCACACCTTCGGGGAGTTTTGAGCGGGCACAAAAAATGAGGGTGCACCGCCCGGCGGTGCGAGAGGAAACAAGATGAAACATGAAAAATTCAAGATGACACCGCTGGAACGCGCGTGGATCCTGTACGATGTGGGCAACTCGGCCTTTGTGCTGATGATCGCCACACTGGTGCCCATTTTCTTTAATGCGCTGGCCGAGGCCGGGGGATTGAGTCCGGTGAACTATCTGGCCTACTGGGGCTATGCAAGCTCGGTGGTCACGGTGATCACGGCAGTGCTGGGACCGATTTTGGGCACGCTGGCCGATACCAGAGGCTTTAAAAAGCCCATCTTCATGCTCTGCCTGTTCGTGGGCGTGGCAGGCTGCTGTGCCATGGGCCTTGCCACTACTTGGCTTCCGTTCCTGATCATCTTCATCCTTGCAAAGATCGGCTTTTCGGGCAGTCTGGTGTTCTACGATTCCATGCTGGGCGATGTGACCACCCCGGAACGCATGGATGTTGTGTCTTCGCAGGGCTATGCATGGGGCTACATTGGCAGCTGCGTGCCCTTTGTGGTGTGTCTGGCACTGGTGCTGGGCAGCGGGGCTATCGGTCTGAGCCAGATGACCGCCCTTTCCGTGGCGCTGCTCATCACCGCTGTGTGGTGGCTGGGCACCACCTTGCCGCTGCTGCGGAACTATAAGCAGATCAACTATGTGGAGGTAGAGCAGCACGCCATCCGGCAGAGCTTTGTGCGCATCGGCCACACCCTCAAGCATCTGCGCGAGGATAAGCAGGTGTTCTGGTTCCTGCTGGCCTTCTTCTGCTACATCGATGGCGTGTATACCATCATCGATATGGCCACCGCCTACGGCACGGCACTGGGGCTGGAGACCACCGGCCTTTTGCTGGCCCTGCTGGTAACGCAGATCGTGGCCTTCCCTTCGGCGCTGATTTTTGGTCGGCTGAGTGCAAAATACCCGTCCAGCCAGCTTATCCCGGTCTGCATCGCGGCCTACACCGGCATTGCGGTGTTTGCCTTCTTCCTGACCAGCCAGTGGCAGTTCTGGGTACTGGCCGTGCTGGTGGGCATGTTCCAGGGCGGCGTGCAGGCACTGAGCCGCAGCCACTTTGCCAAGATCATCCCGGCGGAAAAATCCGGCGAATACTTTGGCCTGTTCGACATCTGCGGCAAGGGCGCGTCCTTCCTTGGCACCATGATCGTGAGCGTGGGCAGCCAGCTGACCGGCAGCGCCAATGTGGGCATTGGGATGCTGGCGCTGCTGTTTGCAGTGGGCTTTGTGCTGTTCCGGGTGTCCTGCCGGACTGAGGGCGCAAAACAGGTGTAAAAATACGATTTAAAATTGCCGATGCTTTCGCTTTGGCAATATCAGAGGAAATATTATTTTATAATTTTGCAAACAAGCCGGCCCTGCGGGGCCGGCTTGTTTCCTTTTTCACGGGAAGGGCGCAATGGCAAACGGCATATTGCCGCTGTCAGCCGCGCAGCAGATAAAGCACAAACTTACCCGTACAGCTCGTCGCGTAAGCGACTCGAAATCGGCGGAACACAAAAAATCCTTTAGCGCAGCGATTTGGATTTTTTGTATGGAGCCTAACTGCTTTGGGGTCTAAAAGGGGCGAGTAGCCCCTTTTTCATGGATCCAGCGCGTTGAAATCGCTGTGACCTTGCTGTGCTGAACACACAGCATTTGCTGCGCAAACCGGTCTGCGGCTTAAAAGCCCCACTGGGGCTTTCATGCCCTGCGGGCACCGCCGTCCTTTCTGGTTCTCTTTTGCAACCAAAAGAGAACATACCTGGCAGTAATGCTTTTTACAAAAGGCATTAAACTCAATCTACGCGAAAACGCTCTGCACGGGAAGCAAATGGTTGAAAATCGCCCTTCTGGTTATTATTAACAAACCGGTAATTGTCTTTTTGAGCGGCGAATGATACAATAGTGTCAAACGATTTCAAAACCACAAAGGAGAAAACGAAATGGAACGATTTCCCGGTTATACCCTCGTGCGTACCGAGGACTGCCCTGAACAGCACGGAACCCTGACCGTGCTTACCCACGATGTGAGCGGTGCCACGGTGCTGCTGGTGGAAAATGAGGATACCAACAAGGCGTTTGGCATCGGCTTTGGCACCTTCCCGTCCGATGACACCGGCGTGTTCCACATTCTGGAGCACTCGGTGCTGGCAGGCAGCGAAAAATACCCGGTGACCTCGCCGTTCTTGCAGCTGCTCAAAAGCAGCATGGCATCTTTCCTGAATGCGATGACCTTCCCGGATAAGACGGTCTACCCGTTCGCTACGCCCAATGAGACCGACTTCAAAAACCTGATGGATGTCTACCTGAACGCGGTGTTCTGCCCGCTGGCCATGGTGGACAAGAGCGTGTTTGAGCAGGAGGGCTGGCACCGCAGTGCCGACGGCACCGTGAGCGGAGTGGTGTACAACGAGATGCAGGGCGCTCTGGCTGCACCGGATGCTCAGTTGGAAAATGCACTGGAACGGGCCATGTTCCCGGATACGGCCTACGGCTTTGTTTCCGGCGGCGACCCGGCCAGCATCCCGGCGCTGACCTATGAAAAGTATAAGCGGGTATATCACCGCCACTACAGCGCCGACAACTGCTGCATTACCCTCTATGGCAAAATGGATATGGCTGAAAAGCTGGAACTGCTGGACAGGGATTATCTCTCCAAAATGCCCAAGGGCACCAGCCGTCCGCAGCTGACCGTGCAGCACGAGCAGGCGGGCGCCTGCGTGGAACTGCCCTACTATACCGAAAAACCGGAGCCGGACGAGGTGCAGTGTGCTCTGGCATGGTACACCGGTGCCTTTGCAGACCGGGAGCGGCAGCTGGGCGTGGAGATCCTGCTGGATGCCCTGCTTGGCACCAATAACTCCCCGCTGAAGGCGGCGCTGCTGGCCGAAAAGCTGGGCGCAGATATTGACATTGGCTTTGACGACAGCACCCTGCAGCCGGTGCTGGAACTGGTGCTGCGCGGTGCCACCGAGGAGAGCGCTCGCAAGTTTGCTGCCGCTGTGCGCAAGGCGGTGGACGGCATTCTGGCCGAGGGCATCCCGCAGGAACTGCTGTTGGCTTCGCTGAACGCAGCAGAGTTTGCATCGCTGGAGCGCCCGGGCACCCTGCCAGACGGCGTGCTGGATGCCATCAATGCTTCCACCGCTTGGCTGCACACCGGCGACCCCACTCTGCTGCTGCACACGGACAGGCTGTTTGCTTCCCTGCGGGAAAAGATGGCCGATGGCTGGTTCAATGAACTGCTGCGTGAGCTGTTTGCACCGGCTCCGGTGCAGGTGGTGCAGGTGCCCACCCTGCCTAAAAAAGAGGAGGGCGAACCCATCCGCACCGACGGCAAGCTTGTGCTGGAGCACCCGCTGACCGTTGCCGACCTTGGCGACGGAGCAAGGACGGCCCCAGGCGAGCGGGAACTTCTGGCCGGGGCACAGCTGCTGCATCACCCTTCGGCAGGCAGCCTGTACCTGAACTTCTACTATGACCTCGGTAATGTGAAGCCTGAGGACATGCCGTATCTGGACCTGCTGACCGATGTGCTGGACGAGCTGGACAGCACCGAACACACCGCTCAGCAACTGAACACTCTGCGCAGCACATGGCTGGGCGACAGCCGCACCCAGCTGGACATCTGGACTGGGCGGCAGGAGGGTGCACCCTGCCATGCCAAGCTGAGCCTGTGTCTGAGCCTGCTGGAACGCAGTCTGGAAAAGGCTGTGGAGCTTGGCGGCGAATGGCTGTATGATACCATCCTTACCGGCCCGGCGGCAGAAGCTGCTTTTGCACGGGTGCTGAGCCAGCAGAAGTTGAACATGGAACAGCAGTTCATCCAGCAGGGCAATGTATACGCAGCCACCCGCGCCAGTGCCCACTACACGGTGGACGGTGCGGTGAGTGAACGCTGCAGCGGTGTGAGCTATTACAAGTTCCTGTGCGGCGTGCAGGAGCGCGGCAATTGGGCAGCACTGGGCGAAAAGCTGGATGCCCTGCGCACAGAGGTGCTGCAGCACGCGGAGCTGACGGTCAGCCTGTACGGCAGCGAGGATGCCCTTGCAAAGCTGCGCACTCTGCTGCCGGACAGCCGCTTTGCTGCCGAGGGCCGCGCTGCGGCAAAGCCCTATGTGGAGCCGCTGACACCGCCGGTGAACGAAGCGTTTATCATTGACGGCGGTGTGAACTACGATGTACAGGTATGGCCCATGGAGCGCCGCAGCGACCGCAAGGCGCTGGCCCGCGTGATGAGCTACGAATACCTGTGGCACAACATCCGCGAGGTGGGCGGCGCTTACGGCACCGGAATGCTCTCCTCGGACGGCGTGGAATACCTGTACACCTACCGCGACCCCCATGTAAAGGAAAGCTACGACACCTTTGCAAAAGGTCCGGCAAAACTGGCAGCACGGGAGTACACCGAAAAAGACCTGAACGATTTTATTGTGGGTACTGTGGCCAAGCTGGACACCCCCCGCAAGCCGCGTGCTGAGGCCCGCGAGACGGACCGCCGGTATTTCTGCGGCATCACTGATGAAATGATAGCGGCAGACCGCAAGGCCCTGTGTGCGGTGGATGCCGCACTGCTGAAGGAGCAGGCCGCAGAGCTGGGTGCCGCCATGGCAAACGGCGTGCGGGTGGTGTTTGGCAGCAAGGATGCTGTGGAAGCCGCAAAAGAACTGTTTGATACGGTAGAGACCCTGTAAGCAAAGAGCCTTCCATCCCGCCCGGGACATGCGCTGACAGGATAAAAGTGCCTGATGATACGAAAAATGTCATCTGGCACTTTTACTTTTTGTAAAGAAACGGAAAAATTTAAAAAGCAGGGTTGACGCGGCAAAAAAGCAGTGGTAAAGTAATGGGCGGAAAAGGCAAAAAAGCGTCTTTTTACAACAGGAAAACGAGGTGGTTGTCATGGAACCTGCTGGCAGTAGCAGCAGTCTTTCTCCCCGATTATTTTATATGATGGCAGCCGCCGTTTCTGCTTTGCGCAGACCCTGCTGTGTGTGAATGCACACGGTGCGTGTTTGCGTTCCCTGAAAAGAAGAAACGAGAGCTGCCACTGAAAAGGAGGCAGCTTTTTTATGTCTGAAATCTCGATCGATACCCTCAAGACCATGCTGGCAAATCTGGACGATGCCAAGAAATACCAGAGCCTGCGGGATGTGATGGAAACTCTGCCCGCGCCCGACCTTGCGGCGGTGTTTGAGGATCTGCCCGCAGAAAAGCTTCCGGTGCTGTTCCGTCTGTGCCCGAAGGATCTGGCCGCAGATGTGTTCACCGAACTGACCCCTGAGACCCAGCAGAAGCTGATCGACGGCCTGACCGATACCGAGCTGAAGGCTGTGGTGGACGAACTGTTCGTGGACGATGCCACCGACCTTGTGGAGGAAATGCCTGCCAACGTGGTCAAGCGCATTCTGGGTCAGGCCGACCCCGCCACCCGCCGCATGATCAATGAGCTGCTCAAGTACCCGGAGGACTCAGCCGGCGGCGTGATGACCACCGAGCTGATGGAGCTGCGGCCGGACATGACCGTGGCACAGGCCATGGAGGCCATCCGCAGGAATGGCTTTGACAAGGAGACCATCAACAACTGCTATGTGACCGATGACAGCCGCAGGCTGATCGGCGTGGTGTCCCTGCGGGCGCTGGTGCTGGCAAAGAACACAGAAGAGCCTATCAAGGACCTGATGGATTCCAATGTGGTCAGCGTGAGCACCACCACCGATCAGGAGGATGTTTCCAACCTGTTCGAGAAATACGGCTTTCTGGCTATTCCGGTGGTGGACGCGGAAAACCGGCTGGTGGGCATCGTGACCATTGACGATGCTATCAGCATCCTGCAGGACGAGGCCAGCGAAGATATTGCAAAGATGAACGCAATCGGCCCCTCCGACAAGCCCTACTTCAAGCAGAGCATGTGGGATCTGTATAAGAGCCGTGCGCCGTGGCTGCTGTTCCTGATGATCAGTGCCACCTTCTCCAGTCTGGTCATTCGCGGATACGAGGATGCACTGGCCGCTGTGACCGTGCTGACTGCATACATCCCCATGCTGACCGACGCAGGCGGCAACGCGGGCAGCCAGAGCACCTCCACCATCATCCGCGGCATGGCGGTGGGCGATATCCAGCCCCGCGATCTGCCCCGCATCCTGTGGCGCGAGAGCCGCGTGGCCTTGCTGTGCGGCGGCACGCTGGCCGTATGCAACTTTGTAAAGCTGCTGGTGTTTGACCGCATCGCGGCTCCGGTGGCGCTGGTGGTGTGCCTGACTTTGATCTGCACCATCCTGCTCTCGCAGATCATCGGCGGCATTCTGCCGGTGGCGGCAGAAAAGCTGCATGTGGATCCGGCCGTGATGGCTTCACCCCTGATCACCACCATTGTGGATACCACCACGCTGCTGATCTACTTCAACATTGCAAAGATGCTGCTGCATCTGTAAAAGATACTCGGATCGGAATGCCCGGAGGCTTAGGAAAGCTTCCGGGCATTTTCTTTGCAAAAGGCAGGCGGCAGGAACCGGGAATGACAGGCGATTTTCAGAAAATTTCAGAAATGAAGCGAAAAAATGCGGAAGAACAGGGATGAACTATTCCTGAAAATATTTTTCAAGATATACAAGAAATAAAAAAGCTGCAAAAACCGGACGATGCAACATTTTGTAATCTTTTTGAGAGAAAAATGACATAATTTTTTTGCTTTTGTAGGGAGGTTGCAAATGTATGAAAAATTGTGATGTTTCGAGAAAAGAAATTGGCGAGCCCAAAAAGCATTTGTTGAAATAGCACAAAAGAACTCCTTCAATCTTGTGAACTTGTTCTCTTGAACAGTGGGGTGCTGCAAGGGTATAATACGAACAGGAATTACAGGTGCATGCAAGATTGCTCCTGTGAAAATGCTGAGATACGAATTGAAGGAGAACATTATTATGAAAATGATTTCGCGTCGTGACTTCCTGAAGGCATCTGCTGTTGTTGGTGCAACTGCTGCTATGACCGCCTGCGGCGGCTCTTCCAGCACCTCTACTGCTGCTTCTTCTGCTGCTGCATCTTCTGCTGCTGCTTCCAGCGCTGCTGCAACCAACGGTTCCGCAAACATCGGCGTGTGCATCTATCAGTTTGCTGATAACTTCATGACCCTGTACCGCTCCGATCTGGAAGAGTACCTGAAGGACATGGGCTACTCCGTCACCATCATGGACGGCAAGAACGACCAGAACACCCAGACCGAGCAGATCAACACCTTCCTGCAGCAGGGCGTGGACGTGCTGGTCATCAACCCCGTGCAGACCACTTCCGCACAGACCATCGTTGATACCGTCAAGCCCTCTGAGACTCCTATCGTCTTCATCAACCGTGAGCCCGACAAGAGCGTTCTGGATTCTTACGCAGACAAGTGCTGCTACGTTGGTGCTGACGCACGTCAGTCCGGTACTTATCAGGGCGAGCTGATCCTGGAGACCGAGACTCAGGGCGATATCAACGGCGACGGCAAGATCACCTACATTATGTGCAAGGGCGACCCCGAGAACATCGATGCTCAGTACCGCACCGAGTACTCCATCAAGGCCCTGACCGATGCCGGCAAGGAAGTTGAGTGCCTGTACGAGTACCTGGACAACTGGGATCAGACCACCGCTCAGCAGGACGTTGCAAACGCTCTGTCTCAGTACGGCGACAAGATCGAAGTTGTCTTCTGCAACAACGACGCAATGGCACTGGGCGCTCTGCAGTCCATCCAGCAGGCTAACCGCACCGTCGGCAAGGACATCTATCTGGTTGGTGTCGATGCACTGGCTGAGGCTGTTCAGGACGTTCTGGATGGCAACATGACCGGTACCGTGCTGAACGACGACGTGGGTCAGGCTACTAAAGCTGCTGAGGCTACCAAGCTGTACGTTGAAGGCTCCAAGGTCGAGCAGTACTACTGGGTCGACTATGTGAAGGTGACCAAGGACAACGCTTCCGAGTACGTGAAGTAAGACCAAAGTTTTCCTGAAACAATGCAAGGTGCGCAGTGGACCTTGACGGCTTGAACAAAGCTATAAAGCGCGTGCGTGCGAGAAATATTCTCCGCGCACGCGCCTTGTTTTGAAAAAAGGTTTTTCTGCGGCCTTATAACAAACGACAAGGAGGCTCTACGGAATGTCAGAATACCGTCTGGTAATGAAAGGCGTGGTCAAGACCTTCCCCGGCGTCAAAGCGCTGGATCACGCCCAGTTGGAGCTTCGCCCCGGTAAGGTCATGGCGCTGATGGGTGAAAACGGCGCCGGTAAGTCCACACTGATGAAATGCATGTTTGGCATTTACAAGATGGACGAGGGCGAAATTGAATACGAGGGCGAAAAAGTTACCATCACCACCCCTCTGGATGCACTGAACCGCGGCATTGCCATGGTGCATCAGGAACTGCAGCCGATCCCGGCACGTACTGTGGCCGAGAACATCTGGCTGGGCCGCTACCCCACCAAAAAGTACGGCCCTGTTACGGTGGTGGATCACGCCAAAATGTACAAGGATACGGAGGAGCTGCTGAAAAAGCTGAAGCTGGAGATCAATCCCCATGCAAAGCTTGGCTCTCTGAGCATCGCACAGATGCAGATGGTGGAAATTGCAAAGGCTGTTTCCGCAAACTGCAAGGTGCTGATCCTGGACGAGCCCACTTCCTCGCTGACCGCAAACGAAGTGGAATCTCTGTTCCGCATCATGCGCGAGCTGAAGGCTCTGGGCGTGGCACTGGTCTATATCAGCCACAAAATGGACGAGATCAAGGTGATCGCGGATGAAGTCACCATCATGCGCGATGGCCAGTACATCGGTAAGTGGGACGTTGCCAACATGACCAAGGAAGAGATCATTGCAAAGATGGTCGGCCGTGAGCTGTCGAACCTGTATCCCCCGCTGGAGAACCATCCCTCGGACGAGGTCATGATGAAGGTGGAGGACTTTACCTCCATCCATCCGCGTTCCTTCCGCCACTGCAGCTTCGAGATCAAAAAAGGCGAGATCCTGGGCGTGGCCGGTCTGGTGGGCGCACAGCGCACCGAGCTGATGGAAGGCATCTTCGGCCTGCGTGCCCATACCTCTGGTAAGGTGTGGATCAAGGGCGAAGAGGTCAACATCAAGCAGCCCCGCGATGCCATCCAGAAGAGCGTTGCTCTGCTGACCGAGGACCGCCGTGCCACCGGCATCATGGGTGTGCTGAGCGTGGCCGATAACATCTCCATTGCATCACTGGATGCCCTGCGCAAGGGCCCCATCATGCTGGACAACAAAAAGATCCTGGATCTGGTGGCTACCAACAAGGAAAAGATGGCCATCAAGGTACCCAGCCCCAAGACCCAGATCAAGAGCCTTTCCGGCGGCAACCAGCAGAAGGTGCTGATCGCCCGCTGGCTTGCCAACAACCCCGATGTGCTCATTCTGGACGAGCCTACCCGCGGCATCGACGTCGGTGCAAAGTATGAAATTTACTGCATCATCGCCGATCTGGCCAAGCAGGGCAAGAGCATTATCATGATCTCCTCCGAAATGAGCGAGATCATCGGTATGTCCAACCGTGTCATGGTCATGTGCGATGGCCGTATCACCGGCTTTATCAACGGTAAGGACGCTACGCAGGAAAACATCATGGCACTGGCTACCCAGTTCGAGACCGCACCTGACGCAGCTGCGGCAAATCAGTAATTAAGGAGGCTGTCTATCGTGGAAGCTACCAAAAAATTGAATGGCAAGGCTGTGGGCAAGTGGCTCAGCAACAACGCCATTATTATGATGATGCTGGCCATCACTCTGATCGTTGGCATCATGCACCCCAACTTCTTCTCCGGCACCAACATGATCAACCTGTTCAAGAACGTGTCCATCCGCTACATCATCGCGCTGGGCATTTCCGGCTGCCTAATCACCACCGGTAACGACCTGTCGGCCGGTCGTCTGGCTGGTTTTGCCGCCTGCCTTGCCTGCATTTTTGCGCAGACCGAGGGCGCATCCGGTAAGTTCTACCCCAACATGCACACCCTGTCCACCCCCGTGGTGTTCATTCTGGTTATTGCCATCTGCGCCATCGTGGGTCTGTGCAACGGTCTGGTGGTCAGCTACCTGAAGGTGCAGCCCTTCATTGCTACCTTGGGTATGCAGCAGGTGGTCTACGGTATCTGCCTGGTGTACACCGGCGGTACCCCCATCGGCTCTTTGAACAAAAACTTCACCTCTCTGGCCTCCAACACCATCATCGGTGTGCCTGTGCTGATCTGGATCGCTCTGATCGTGGCCGGGTGCTTCTGGTTCCTGTACAACAAGACCCGTCACGGCAAGTACATGTACGCCATCGGCGGCAACGAAGCTGCTGCTGAGGTGGCCGGTGTCAACGTCAACGCCACCAAGATCCGCATCTACATCCTGGCTTCCTGCATGTTCGGTCTGGCAGGCTGCCTGCTGGCTGCAAAGTCCGGCGGCGCATCCGTCAACACCGCACAGGGCTATGAGCTGGACGCCATCGCAGCCTGCACCATCGGCGGTGTTTCCACCACCGGCGGCGTCGGCACTGTGCCCGGCGTTCTGGTCGGCGTTCTGGTTTTTGAGCTGATGAAGGTGGCTCTGCAGTTCATGAACGTGAACTCCTCCTACACCTACATCGTTCAGGGCCTGGTCATCATCGTGGCTGTGGCCATCGATATCCGCAAGTATCTGGCAAAGAAGTAAGAGCTTTTTCTGTGGGTCGTCTGCTTTTGGGCAGGCGGCCCGCTTTTTTTATCTGCATTTGTGTGGTATTATAATAAAAACACCATCAGGAGGTACGTTATGGCACAGGAAAAACAGACACCCGAAGAGCGCGAGGCTGAACTTGCCCGCCGGGAAGCTGCCCTTGCGGCCCGGGAAGCACAGCTGGCGCAGGAACAGGCGGAGCTGGCAGGCCGGAAGGCAGACTTTGAGGAAGGCAAAAAGAGCCTGCTCAACAACGGTGACAAGAATTTTGTGAACGCGAAAGAAAAGATGTACGACCATTTTCCGCTGACAGTACACCAGATGGATATTATCATCGGAGTGCTGTTTGCACTGATCGCACTGTTCCTTGTGCTGGGGGTGACCCATACCAGCTTCTTCGGGCTGTTCGGAGGGTAAGTGCATTCCTTTTCTACAGAAGGTGATTGCATTTCATCCGAAATATGCGTATAATTTGGGGTAAAAGCTCTGCCGCACTGCGGCGGCAGGAAGAGGAGTGGTGATCTTGAAAAAGAAATGGCTCGCGGCGGTGCTGGCCGGAGCTTTGCTGGCAGCAGCACTGCTGAGCGGATGCTCGTCGGTGGAGACCGTTAAACGGCTGCGCTTCGGTGTGGCTGGCGAGGGCGGCATCTACCGGGAGTTCGGTGAGCGGTTCGCAGCATTGGAAAATGAGACGGACAACGGGCAGGTGGAGCTGAAGGCTACCGCCGGTTCCGCAGCGAACCTGCGTCTGCTGGCCGGCGAATACCTGCAGCTGGCCATTGCACAGGCAGACCTTGTGCAGGATGCCTATGACCAGACCGGCATCTTTGCCGACGAGGAGGAAAGCCGGGGCTTTGGTGCCGTGGCGGCGCTGTACACCGAGACCTGTCAGGTGGTGGTGCGGGCGGATTCCGACATCCAGTCCATTGAGGACCTGCATGGCAGGACGGTGAGCATTGGCGCGGAGGAATCCGGTTCGGAGCAGAACGCGCGGCAGATCTTATCTGCCTATGGCCTGAACGACAAGATGGTGAGCATGGTAAACCTGAACTATGAGGATGCCGCTGCCCAGCTGAAGGCGGGCAGGGTGGATGCCATCTTTATGACGGTGGGCGCGCCCAGCCCGGTGCTGACCGCTCTGGCAGGCGAGTGCGGCATCCGGCTGCTGAAGGTGGACGGTGCGGCAGCACAGCGCCTGCAGAGCGCTTACAGCGCCTACAGCGGCGTTACGCTGCCGGCAGGCACCTATCCCGGACAGACGGAAAAGGTGCAGACGGTGGGCGTGAAAGCCGTTCTGCTGGCCAGCAACGCGCTGCCTGCAAAGCAGGTGCAGCAGCTGACACAGCTTCTGTTCTCCAGCCGGGAAGGGCTGGAAGAGCAGCTGGGCATCCCGCTGGACCCGGAGGAAAACGCAGTAGAGGGCGTTGGCATCCCGTTCCATGCGGGCGCGGCCGCATACTATAAGGCGGCAGGAATTACGGTCGATGAAGTGGCTGGGAACTGAGGGAAAGTAGAGCAATGAAGATCGAATTGGATATGTATCAGACACTGGCCGTTGCTGTGCTGGTGCTGATGCTGGGCAAATTTTTGCGGGCAAGGGTGCAGGTGCTGGAACGTTTCTGCATTCCGGCTCCGGTCATTGGCGGCGTGCTGTTCGCCATTTTTACCTGTGTGTGCTATGTGACCGGCGTTGCCGAGTTTGCATTTGATGATATTCTAAAGGAAGTCTGCATGGTGATGTTCTTCACCTCAGTGGGCTTCCAGGCAAACCTCAAGGTGCTGAAAAGCGGCGGAAGAGCGATGATCGTGTTTCTGGGCGTAGTCATCGTGCTGATCGTCAGCCAGAACTTTGTAGCCGTGGGGCTGGCAAAGCTGCTGGGCGTGGATGCGCTGGTGGGCCTTTGCACCGGCTCCATCCCCATGGTGGGCGGTCACGGCACCGCCGGTGCCTTTGGCCCGGTGCTGGAGGACTTTGGCATTCAGGGGGCCACCACCCTGTGTACGGCAGCGGCCACCTATGGCCTGATCGCGGGCAGCATGATGGGCGGCCCCATCGGTAAGATGCTCATTGAGCGGCACAACCTGCTGGCCACGGTGGTACCGGAGGATGACAGCCTACTGGTGGAAGAAGAAATGAAGCACGAGCGCCACACCACCATGTACCCGGCGGCAAGCTTCCAGCTGATCGTCGCCATGGGCATCGGCACGGTGCTGTCCAGACTTCTGAGCCTGACGGGCATGACCTTCCCCATTTATATCGGTGCCATGATCGCGGCGGCCATCATCCGCAATGTGGGTGAGTATGGCGGCGGCTACACCGTGTATATGGGCGAGATCAATGACATTGGCGGCATCTGCCTTTCGCTGTTCCTGGGCATGGCCATGATCACCCTGAAGCTGTGGCAGCTGGCAGAGCTGGCCCTGCCGCTGATCGTGCTGCTGGCCGGGCAGACCCTGTTCATGATCCTGTATGTGGTACTGGTGGTGTTCAACATCATGGGCCGCGATTACGACGCGGCGGTGATCGTATCCGGCACCTGCGGCTTTGGCATGGGTGCAACGCCCAACGCCATGGCCAACATGCAGGCCATCTGCGATAAATATTCGCCCTCGGTCAAGGCGTATCTGCTGATCCCGCTGGTGGGCAGTCTGTTTGCGGACTTTCTGAACAGTCTGGTCATTACGGTGTTCATCAATTTTATCTGAAGCTGATCTTTACAGTTCGGGCGGGCTTCCGCACCGGGAAAGGAGACGTGCAATGTCGCTTTATCACCATCTGAAAACGTGGCTCGGAAAAAAGCGGGAGCATCCCCATGAGGAAGAAACCGTGGCCGTGCCGGAGATCCATACCGGCAAGGTGGCACATCATATGGATGCGGACGGCACTCCGGCGGCTGATAAGCCGATCCACTATGATAACGTGGCTATCCCGGAAGTGCATATCCACCCGCGGCGCAAATAACCCTGATCGCTAAAAAAGAATAGTTCCACGCCGGACAGCCCGGAGCGAATGCACAGGCTGTTCCGGATCACAGGAAGCAGAAAAGCTCCCGTCCATCATCAGGACGGGAGCTTTTTTGCTTGCGGTAAGATCAGCGGCTTAGAGGAACACGTACTTGAGGATAAACAGCACGGTCAGCACATACATCAGGGGGCTGATCTTCTTTTCCTTGGCCTTGCCGGTGACCAGATTGATCAGAGTCCAGGAGATCACGCCGATGGCGATGCCCTCGGAAATGCTGTAAGCGGTGGGCATGGCCAGAATGGTCAGGAAGGCGGGGATGCCCTCGCTGGGGTCATTGAAGTCGATCTTGACGGCGGAACCCATCATGTAGAAGCCCACGATGATCAGGGCCGGAGCCGTTGCAAAGGACGGGATGGTGAGGAACAGAGGGCTGAAGATGGTTGCCAGCAGGAACAGGATGCCGGTGGTCATGGCGGTCAGACCGGTGCGGCCGCCCTCGGTAACGCCGGAAGCACTCTCGACGAAGGTGGTGGTGGTGGAAGTGCCCAGCACAGCGCCTGCGCAGGTGGCGATGGAGTCGGCCATCAGTGCGCCCTTGATGTGGGGCAGCTTGCCGTCCTCGTCCAGCATGTCGGCCTTGGAGGCAACACCGATCAGGGTGCCCAGAGTATCGAACAGGTCAACGAACAGGAAGGAGAACATGACGGCGAAGAAGTTCAGGATGCCAACGCCGGAGAAATCGGTCTTGAACACCTGACCGAAGGTCTTGCCCAGCGCGGAGAAGTCGAAGCTGACAAAAGCGGTGGGGATAACGGAGTACATGCCTGCATCGGGGTTGGGAACATAGATGCCGGCGATCTCGCAGAGGATGCCCAGCACCCAGGTGATAAGAATGCCGTACAGGATGCCGCCCTTGACCTTCTTTACCAGCAGGATGGCGGTGATCACGATACCCAACAGGGCAAGGATCGCGCCCATGCCCACGCTGGAGAAGGTCTCGCCCTTGAAGTGCTGGTAGGTGACGAGGGTGGAATCGCTGTTGACGATCAGCTTTGCGTTCTGCAGGCCAACGAAAGCAACGAACAGGCCGATGCCCACGCTGACGGCGCTCTTCAGGGTCATGGGGATGGCATTGAAGATGCCCTCACGGACATTGGTGAGGGACAGCACGATGAAGATGATGCCCTCTACAAAGACGGCCATCAGGGCCAACTGCCAGCTGTAGCCCATGGTGAGAACGACCGTGTAGGAGAAGTAGGCGTTCAGGCCCATGCCGGGTGCCAGTGCAAACGGATAGTTGGCAAGCAGAGCCATAAGCGCAGTGCCAACAAAGGATGCCAGCGCGGTGGCGATCAGAACGGCTTCCGAATCCATGCCGGAAGCAGAAAGAATGTTGGGATTGACCGCAAGGATGTAAGCCATGGTCATGAAGGTGGTGATACCTGCCATGATCTCGGTCTTGACATCGGTGTGGTTCTCCTTCAGATGAAAGATGTTTTCTAACATGAGGAACCTCCTGATTCAGATAAAACATCCCGCCCGTGCGTGGGACGAGAAAGAACAGAACCTATTGTAACATTTTACAAAAGCATTTGTCCACAGAATAAACATACTTTTTTCATTTTCTGTCCAAAAATCGCAAATGAGTATGACTTTGAAGGTTTTCTGCGGGTCTGCCACAAATTTTGATGGAGAAAAAACACTGCTTTTGAAAAGATACGAAACAGCGATGAATTATAAGGAACAAAAGTATACGAATCGGATTCTTGAATTTAAAATATACGCTATGGCCCTGTAAAAGTGCACACTGTTGGGAAAGCAGCACCAGTGGTATCCTTTTGCCATAGCCCAGCACACCAGGGCGGAAAGGAGTTGATACCCAACATCATGGGGCAGACAAAACAGGCCAGAGGGCTGGCCAGCCTGAGCCGAGCCACGGACACCCTGAGCACCCTGCTGGCACAGCAGGTGCGGGAGCTGAATGCCCGGCAAAAGGCGGCAAAAAAGGAAGGCGCATCGGGAACAGGCACCATGAAAGACCTCAAGGAGGCCACGGCGGTGCTCAAGGATCTGGCCGGTGTAGCCAAGACCCTGAACGATCAGGGAGCACAGGCAGAAGGAGCGGAGTGCGGCGTGGTGCTGCTGCCGACGGTGGAGGAAGAGCCATGAGCATTGTACAAGCAAGAGTGCCGGTGGTCTGGCGGCCCCAGCCGCGGCAGGCCGAATTTATGAGCCGCCCGGAACCGGAAGCGCTGTACGGCGGTGCAGCAGGCGGCGGCAAGAGCGACGCGCTGGTGATCGAAGCGCTGCGGCAGGTGCACATTCCGCACTACCGGGCGCTGATCCTGCGCAAGACCTACCCGCAGTTTTCCGATCTGGTGGACAAGAGCCAGGTGTACTACCACAGGGCGTTCCCGCAGGCACAGTACAACGCCACGGCCCATGTGTGGAACTTCCCCAGCGGGGCAAAAATTTACTTTGGCTCCATGCAGTACACCAAGGACCGTACCAATTATCAGGGCAAGGCCTTCGATTTTATCGGCTTTGACGAGCTGACCCACTTTGAATGGGAAGAGTACAGCTACATGATGAGCCGCAACCGTCCCACCGGCCCGGGCACCCGGGTGTACATGCGAGCCACCACGAATCCCGGCGGCATCGGACACGGGTGGGTGAAGGCACGGTTCATCACGCCCGCACCGCCCGGAACGCCTATCACCGAAGAATACACGGTAAAGCTGCCGGACGGCACCGAACAGAAGCTGCAGCGGGCGCGGGTGTTCATCCCTTCCAGCATTTTTGATAACCCCGCCCTGCTGGCAAACGACCCCGGTTACCTTGCAAGCCTTGCCAGTATGCCGGAAGCAGAAAAGCAGGCGCTGCTCTACGGCAGCTGGGACAGCTTTTCCGGGCAGGTGTTTACCGAATGGCGCAACGACCCGGCCCGCTACGAAGACCAGCGCTGGACCCATGTGATCGCACCGTTCACCATCCCGAAGCACTGGCAGCTCTACCGCGGGTTCGATTTTGGCTTTTCCAAGCCGTTCTCGGTGGGGTGGTACGCAGCGGACGAGGAGGGGCGGCTGTACCGCATCAAGGAGCTGTACGGCTGCACCGGCAGGCCGAACGAGGGCCTGCGCATCGACCCGGTGGAACAGGCCCGGCGCATCCGGGAGGCAGAGCAGAACGACCCGCTTTTGCGCGGCAGGGTGATCCACGGCATTGCCGATCCGGCCATCTTTGATGAGAGCCGCGGCGAAAGCATTGCCGCTATGATGGAGCGCAGCCCGAACTTCCTGCGCTGGTCCCCCGGCGACAACACCCGGCTTGCGGGCAAGATGCAGTTCCACTACCGGCTGAATTTTGATGCGGACGGCAGGCCGATGTTTCAGGTGTTCAATACCTGCAAGCACTTTATCCGCACGATCCCGAACCTTGTGTACGACGAAAGCAACGTGGAGGACATCGACACCCGGCAGGAGGATCACATTTACGACGAGTGCCGCTATGTGCTGATGGAGAACCCTATCAGCCCGCCGGTGCGCTGTGCTGCGCCGCCCATGCCCGACGACCCGCTGAACCTGCACAAGCGGGCAAGATTTTACAGAATTTAAAGGAGAAACGCAATGGACGATTACGAGAACGAAGCTTTGCCCGTGGGTGAAGCACAGGTGGCCGAGGCCATGCAGACCTTGCAGCGGTACAAGGCGGGCAAGGCTGCGCTGGACAAGCGCATTGTGGATAACGAGCTGTGGTTCCGCATGGGCCACTGGAAGAACTACCAGAACCCCATGATGCCCGGCAAGGCCCAGCCTTCCAGCGGGTGGCTGTTCAACAGCATTGCCAACAAGCACGCCGATGCCATGGACAACTACCCGGAACCGAACGTGCTGCCCCGAGAGGCAGATGACGAGGACACCGCACGGGCACTTTCCAGCGTTTTGCCGGTGGTGCTGGAACAAGCCGACTACGAGCAGGTGTACAGCGACTGCTGGTGGCGCAAGCTCAAACAGGGCACCGGCGTGACAGGTATCTTCTGGGACCCTGCAATGCGCGGCGGAATTGGCGACATTGCGGTGCGCAGCGTGAACCTGCTGATGCTCTACTGGGAGCCGGGCGTGGCGGATATTCAGGCATCGCCGGACTTTTTCAGCCTGAGCCTTGAGGACACGGCCCGGCTGTGCGCGCAGTACCCGCAGCTGGCAGGACACACCGCCAGCGTGCTGGACGTGCCCCGGTACATCCACGATGAAGGGCAGGACACCAGCTCCAAGAGCGTGGTGGTGGACTGGTACTACAAGCGCCCGGATGAAACGGGGCGCATGGTGCTGCACTACTGCAAGTTCTGCAACGGCGTGGTGCTGTACGCCAGCCAGAACGACCCGGCGCTGGCAGAAAGCGGCCTGTACGACCACGGGCAGTACCCCTTTGTATTTGACCCGCTGTTCGTGGAGGAGGACAGCCCGGCGGGCTTTGGCTACATCGATGTGATGAAGGACTGCCAGACGGCCATTGACAAGATGAACCATGCCATGGACGAGAACGTGCTGCTGAGTGCAAAGCAGCGGTATGTGCTCAGCGACACGGCAGGGGTCAACGAGGAAGAGCTGGCCGATTTCAGCCGGGACATCGTGCATGTGGTGGGACGGCTCAACGACGACAGTTTCCGTCCGCTGCAGACGGCGGGCCTGCAGGGCAACAGCCTGAGTTACCGCCAGAGCCGCATTGAAGAGCTGAAGGAGATCAGCGGCAACCGGGACATGACGCAGGGCGGCACCGCCGGCGGTGTGACCGCTGCCAGCGCCATTGCGGCCTTGCAGGAGGCAGGCAGCAAACTCAGCCGCGATATGCTCAAGAGTGCCTACCGCGCCTTTGCCAAGCAGTGCTACCTGATCATCGAGCTGATGCGCCAGTTCTACGACGAGCAGCGGGTGTTCCGCATCGTGGGCGAAAGCGGCGAGAGCCGGTTCGTGCCCTTCTCGGCGCAGGCGCTGCGGGCGGTGCCCGGCGGCAGTGTGGGCGGCGTGGAACTGGGCAGCCGGGAGCCGATCTTTGACATCGTGGTGAGCGCCGCCAAGAAGAGCACCTTCAGCCGCCTTTCCCAGAACGAGACGGCCAAGGAGTGCTATCAGCTGGGCTTTTTCAAGCCGGAAAATGCCGATGCCGCCCTTGCGGCACTGGAAATGATGGACTTTGAAGGCATTGAGAAGGTGCGTCAGCGGGTGCGGCAGAACGGTACCCTTGCCCAGCAGCTGGCTAGGATGCAGCAGCAGATGGCACAGATGGCGGCGGTGATCGCCCAGCAGGGCACCGGGCCTGACGAACCGGCCCGCAGTGCAGGCGGTGCGTCTGCGCAGAAGGACGGGCAGGCGGTAAAGCTGGCGGGCCTTGGCAATGCCCTGCCGGTGGCCGCCGCTGCACGTGCCATGGACATCCATTAAAAAGGAGGTGAATTTTATGATGAGAGTTTGTTACAGCGAGATGGATACCCCCGCCGGGCTGAGCTGCCGGATGGAAGCTGCCGGTCATGCAGGCTATGCGCCTGCCGGGCAGGACATCGTTTGTGCAGGAGCCAGCACCGTGATGCAGGGCCTTGTGTACCTGCTGGCCGGGGAAGAGAACGCCCACAGCGAAGCCTTTGATGAGCCGGACGGCCCGCGTCTGGCAGTGAGCGTGGATGCGCCCTGCGAAGAATGGGTGCGCGGTGCCTTTGAGCTGGCCAAAGCCTGCTTTGTGCTGCTGGCCGAACGCTACCCGGAGAATGTCCGCTTTGCAGATGTGAGCCGCAGAGGAAAGGAGAGCATGATGGATCTGCAGCTCTTTGCAGAGGGAGAAGCCGCTCCCCCTGCCCTGAGCGAAGCGCAGACCCGGCAGGCGGTGGCCTCCGGCACCATGAAGCCGGACGAAGCAAAAGTACCCGCTGCGCCGCAGGCTTCGGCAGAGAAAACCGTAGAGCTGCAGCCGGAAAAGCCCCGGCAGGAACTGCCTGTGCAGCGCTCAGAACTGCCGCCGCTGTCCAGCTTTGCCCGCAGCACACAGGCTGCTGTGCACAGCCTGCACGCCCGCTGGGCGGCAGAGGAAGCGGCCATGCGCCGCAGCCAGCCGGATTTTGATCTGCAGAACGAGCTGCGCAGCCCGGAGATGCGCCGCCTGATGCAGCTGCCCGGCATGAGGGTGCGGGATGCGTACCGTCTGGCCCACTACGACGAAAACCTGCGCACTGCAGCGCAGGCTGTGGAGCAGGGCGTGGTGGAACGCATTCAGCAGCGGGCCGCACGGCCCACCGAAAACGGCATCCGGCCCGGCGGCGCGGCTACCGTCCGCCCGGATGTAGCCAGCATGACCCGCGCCCAGCGCGAAGCACTGGAACGCCGTGTGCTCCACGGAGCACAGATCGAATTGTGACTATTTTACAAGAGAAAGGAATATGAGCATGAACAAGAATTTCAACATCCAGCTGTTTGCGGAAAACCTGAACACCACCGCTACCATGTCGAAAGAGATGAAGACCTTCTACGAGAAGCGTCTCATCGATCAGGCAGAGCCGCGTCTGGTGCACGACCAGTTTGCGGACTACTACCCTGTGCCCCAGAACGGCGGCAAGACCATTGAGTTCCGCAAGTACGACAGCCTGCCCAAGGCATCCACTCCGCTGACCGAGGGCGTGACCCCGAACGGTCAGGCACTGAATGTGACCACTATCACCAGCGATCTGCACCAGTACGGCGGCTGGACTCCGCTGACCGACGTGCTGCAGATGACCGCCATTGACAACAATGTGGTGCAGGCCACCCGTGTGCTGGCAAGTCAGGCAGGCCGCACCATGGACAGCATTACCCGCGATGTGCTGGCGGGCGGCACCAATGTGATCTATGCGCCCAAGCTGGCCGCAGACGGCACCGAGACTGCCGTTGCCAGCCGCAAGACACTGGACAAGACCTGCACCCTGACCCCGAAGCTGTTCTTTCAGGCGGCGGCACAGCTGGGCGCGATGAACGCCGACCCCATCGGCGACAGCTACATTGCCATCATCCACCCCTACGCTGCCTACGACCTGAAGACCAGCAAGGAGTTCATTGAGGTGCACAAGTACGCCGACCCGGACACCATGTTCCGCGGCGAGATCGGCAAGCTGGGCAACATCCGCTTCATCGAGACCAGCGAGGCCAAGATCTGGAAGGATTCCACCTGCCCGGACGGTCTGGCTGTATTCGGCACGCTGGTGCTGGGTGCCCATGCCTACGGCGTGACCGAGCTGGAAGGCGGCGGTCTGGAGCACATCGTCAAGCAGCTGGGCTACGGCGACGACCCGCTGAACCAGCGCGCTTCCGTGGGCTGGAAGGGCATGCGTGCGGCAGAGCGTTTGGTGGAGCAGTACATGGTGCGCATTGAAAGTGCGTCCAGCTATTCTGCTACCGCTGCCGCAAACTGAGGAGGCGTGAGCCATGGCTGAAAAGAAAAATGTGCGCATCCGGCTGTTCAAGGATAACAGCCGCTACAAGGGCGATCTGTTCGTCAGCGTGAACGGTGTGAACTATAAGATCCGCCGCGGCGTGGAGGTGGAAGTGCCGCCCGAAGTGGCCGAGGTGCTGGAGCACAGCCAGATGCAGGATGAGCTGACCGCCGCCCGCATTGCGGCGGCAGAGAACGCCGCCCAGTAAACCCGCAACAGACAAAAAGCCCGGCTGGGGAGTCTGTCCGGCCGGGCCTTTATAAAAAGGAGAGTGAGCATATGACCGTAGGACAGGCGCTGGAACGCGCCGAAGAGCTGCGCCCGGGCAGCCGCATTGCGTTGGCCACCCGGCAGGCGTGGCTGAAGGAAGCAGACGCGATGCTGCGGGAACGCTTTTTTAAAAACAGCATCACAGATGCATACGACGATGTGGGCGCAGACCTTGCATGGGACGACAGCCTGCAGGACGACGATGTGCTGCTGGCACCGGCACCTTTTGATGCGCTGTATCCGCATTATCTGTGTGCCATGACCGATGCGGCCCTTGGTGAGACCGACCGCTACGCCGGGGAACAGGCCCAGTACAACAGCCTGCTGGCAGATCTGGCGGCGTGGCTGCGGCGCAGCTACCCGACCCTGACGGGTGCCCAGTGGCGCTGGTAAGGAGGTGAGAGCATGGTTCTGGCAAACAGAGCGAAGCTGCAGAACAGCCGCAGCCTTGTGCGGGTATTCGGCGGGCTGAACGAGACCTATGCCTGCTCGGAAGCAGAGTACAGCGCGGGCGTGAATTTTTCTGCCCGGGATTTCCCGGCGCTGAGCACCCGCAAGCCGCGCCGCAAGCTGAGGGAGTTGACCGGGCTGAACGGCATGTATCACCTGAACGGGCTGCTGACCGTCTGTGGGAAGGATCTGATCTACACGCCGGATGCCGACGGCGCGAACCCGGTGACCTGCACCGAGGCAGTGACCGACGGCAAAAAGGCACTGGTGGGCATTGGTACAAAAATCCTGATCTTCCCGGACAAGGTAGCCTTTGATACAGCGGACGGAAGTGTTTCGGCACTGGGAGCTGTATGGCAGGCAGAGGGACAGAGCGTGCAGTTTGCACCCTGCGATGCCGTGGGCAAGACCTACGAGGTGAGCGGTTACGGCAAGGAGGAACCGGAGAAGCCTGCAGACGGACAGCTCTTTTTGAAGGTGGAGGACGAGGAGCACCCATGGGCCAGCACCAGCACACTGGAAGAGTACAGCACATCCTCCGGCAGCTGGACGGCAGTGCCGTTGGAATACTGCCGCATCACAGCGGCGGGCGCGCAGAGGCTATTTGCCCAGTGGGACACCGTGACCGTGCAGGGCACGGCAGCACAGCAGGCTGGCATGTGGACAAAGCTGGACGGGGATCTGGTGGTTTACGATGTGCTGGAAAACGGGCTGCGCGTGCGGGTAAGCCCGGAGGGAGATCATGTTTACGGCACGCTGGTGCAGAGCGCCGAGAGCGCCCAGTGGACCAGCTTGGACGGCAAGGAGACACGCAGCTTTGCGGTGAGCACGCCGGTGCGGATGGAACGCCGCGTGCCGGATCTGGACTACGTTACCGAGTGCGACAACCGGGTATGGGGCTGCAGCAGCAAGGAAAACGTGATCTATGCCTGCCGCTTAGGCGACCCCACCAACTGGTTTTCCTACCGGGGCATTGCGGCAGACAGCTACGCAGTGACGGTGGGCAGCGATGGTGCGTTTACCGGCGCGGCCACATGCATGGGCTATGCACTGTTCTTTAAGGAGAACACACTGCACAAGCTCTATGGCTCCAAGCCTTCGGATTTTCAGCTCACCTCGCTGCGCTGCCGGGGCGTTGCCAAAAACGCGGCGCGCAGCCTGTGTGTGCTGAACGAGACGCTCTATTATCTTTCGCCGGACGGTGTGATGGCATGGGACGGCAGCATTCCAACAAAAGTGTCCGGCGCGTTGGATTCGGGCCGGCTGGCCAATGTGCAGAGCGCGGTGGGCAGTGCGCTGGATGGCCGCTATTACCTGCATGTAGCCCGCACGGCGGCAGGCGAAAATACGGCAAGGCTGCTGGTGTACGATACCGAGCGCGCGCTCTGGAGCGAAGAAAACGTGTGCTCCTACGAGATGACCAGCACCGGCGGACAGCTTTATCTGTGGGACGGGCAGGCACTGTGGGCCGCAGATCCCAGCCGCGAAGCGGACTGGCAGGCCACCGACGGTGTGGAGGAAAAGCTGAACTTTGAGCTGACCACTGGTGACATTGGGCTGGACGGGGCCGAGGACCGGTATCTTTCCCGACTGACGCTGCGGCTGGATGCCGAGTGCAGCAGTACGGTGGAGGTGGCCGCCAGCTATGACGGCGGCCCATGGGAGACGGTGGCAAGCCTGACGGCACAGGACAAGCGGCGCAGCTTTGATCTGCCGTTCGTGCCCCGGAGGCACGGCACCCTGCGGCTGCGCCTGAAGGGCAGGGGACAGATCACCCTGCGCAGCATTGCAAAAACAATGGCCGCTGCCAAGGGCGGCATTGCAGGGAGGTGTGACGAATGGCAAGTGTGATGGGCATTAACAAAATCGGCCTGCCCAAGCTCAGCGAGAACATGGACCCGGAGGATGCCCGTGCCCTGCGCAGCTACCTGTACCAGATGCAGGAACAGCTGCAGTATGTGCTGAGCAATCTGGACGTTGAGAACATGTCCGACGAGATGCGCACGAAACTGCAGAATTTATAAGGAAAGGATCATATATGGCAAACAGAAAGAAAAAGGACGAAGCGCTTGCCGCTGTGCAGGTGCAGACGGAGGGCAGCGGCCAGCCTGCCGTGCAGAGCGGCTATTCGGCGGCAGGACTGGAAAACCGCTCGGAGGTGGAAAACGCGCTGGCAAATTCCAGCTACAAGCCCAGCCAGACCGTGACGGATGCTGCAGATGCGCTGAAGGAGTGGCAGGCAAACCGCCCGGGCGATTATCAGAGCAGCTATCAGGAGCGGATCGACCAGCTTTTGAACCAGCTGCTGCAGCGTGAGAGCTTCCAGTACAGCTACACCAAGGATCCGCTCTACCGCCAGTACGAGCAGAACTATTTGCAGAACGCCCACAACGCCAGCGCAGATGCTGCGGCGCAGGCTGCAGCCCTGACCGGCGGTTATGGCTCCAGCTATGCCACGAGCGCCGCCCAGCAGGCGTATCAGCAGCAGATCGGTGCGCTGAGCAGCGCCATCCCCACGCTGTACAGTCTGGCGCTGGATACGTATACCAGCGGCGGCAACGAGCTGGTGAGCCAGCTGGATCAGCTGAACAACAGCGAACAGGATGCCCAGCAGCAGTACAACAACAAGCTCTCGGACTACTACACCCAGCTGCAGCAGAAGGGCGAAGCATACAACAACGCCTATGCACAGGACTACGGGCAGTATCAGGATTATCTGAGCCAGCTGGGAACCCTGCACGATTATTACTCCGCGCAGGAACAGCAGCAGGCAACACGCCGCCAGCAGGTGTTCAACAATGTGATGACCGTGCTGGGTGTGCTGGGCGATGCGGTGCAGATCGTTCTCAGCGGCACCACGGGCGTTGGCTCCATGCTGAGCGGCCTGCTGAATACCGGCTATAACATCTACTCCGGCAACCGTCAGTACGAGGCAGCCCGTGCGGACACTCAGTGGAACCAGCAGCTGCAGGAGCGTCAGTATCAGGACAGCCTGAACCAGCAGCGCTACGAGAACGAGACGAGCGAGCGGGAGTATCAGGACAAACTCAACCAGCAGAAATTCAACAACGATGTCACAAGCCAGAAGCTGAACATCGCACTGGGCGAGTGGAACCTGAAAAAGTCCAATGCAGCGCAGAAAGCAAGCCGCGCTGGCAGCACGGCGGCAGGCAGTAAGACTGGCGGCCCTGGTACGGGCAGTACGTCCTCCGGTACGGCCAGCCGCAGCACAGGCACTGCAACCCGTCTGGGCAGTGACACCTCCCGGAATGTGACGGTGCCCTACATGGCCATGCTGATGCGCAGCCAGGGCAAGAGCGATACCAGCATCAGCACCGCACTGCGGCAGGATGGCTATTCCAGCGCAGAGATCGCACAGATCCTGCAGCAGATGAAGCGCTGACCGTGCGGATGGATATCAAACAATAAAAAGCATGTGCAGAGCACACAGGAGCCGTTCCGGCCAGAGGTGTTCTGCACATGCTTTTTTAGCAGAAAATAATGGCGTGCTGTTCGAGTCCCACTGGGCACCCCACCAAATAAAAAAATCCGCCGATGCAAAGCATCAGCACAGCATTTGTCTTGGTAGACATTCCTACTGATTGGGACCCGCAGGCTAACCAACAGCCCACTGGGCTGTTGGTTGCTCTGCCGCTGATGCGTCAGAGCCGCCTTGTTCGAGCCCCACTGGGCACGCCCACCAAATAAAAAATCCGCCGATGCAAAGCATCAGCGGATTTTTTGGTGGGGTGCCCAGTGGGACTCGAACCCACGGTCTCCAGATCCACAATCTGGCGCGTTAACCGACTACGCTATGGGCACCACATAGATGCGCCCGAAGGGACTCGAACCCCCGGCCCACTGCTTAGAAGGCAGTTGCTCTATCCACCTGAGCTACGGGCGCACGTTGTAATCCCATGGGTTCCATTATGGCGGCAGCTGTGTGTCGGCACACGCTGCGAGAAGTATAATACCATACAGGCCCCATTCTGTCAAGCAAAAAATGCAAAAATCTTTTTTCTTTTTTCAAAGCCCGCAAAGCACTGCTTTACAGCAGCCACATGCCCGCAAAGCCCAAAGCAAAGCCAAGCGCGGCTCCGCCCACGACATCGCGGATATGGTGCACGCCGGTCAGCACACGGCCAACACAGATGAGCACCGTGATGCCCACCATCACCCAGCCCGCCTTCGGGTAGAAATACATCCATACCATGGCCAGCACGGAAGCGCTCAGTGCGTGGCGGGAGGGAAAGGAGTGTCCCCGAGTCTCCTTGTGCCGCAGCGGTTCAAAGCCGGGCTGTTCATAGGGACGCGGCAGGTTCAGCCTGTCCCGCAGGATGGTGCCGCCCCAGAAGGTAAGCCCCGGCACGAACACCGTCCGCGCAATGACGGCGGTGAGATCCAGCGCGGCTTGACGCTGACTGCCCAGCAGCCGAAACAGCCGGACGTTCAGCAGGCAGAGCAGCACCGGATAACATACAAAAGGGATGAGCGGCAGCCAGCGATCCAGTGCCACCACACAGCGCTTGGCTGTGGGGTGGGCATCCATCCAGCTGTGCAGGGCGTGATAATGTTCTGAGGTCAAAAAGATCCCTCCGCATCGGGCACCTGAAAAATTAAAAGCAGGTGTCCAGATAATTTTCCACATCAAAGGGTTCGGGGGTGGAATCCTTGCGCAGGTACAGCGGGTGGTGGGGGTGGCCCTTTTTGCTGCGCCGGCCAAAGGTGACCCACGGGATCTCCCGTTCCCGCGTCAGGGCCACCATCTCCCGCATCAGGCCGGGCAGATAGTCCCGCTTTTCGATCAGCGTGCCCCACGCTGCCCACATGGTGGGTTCGGTCTGGGCCAGAACTGCCCGGAGCCAGCGCAGGTTTTCGTCGCACAGGGCGCGGTCCGGCACACGGTCCATATCGTTAGGGTCGGTGGCGCGCTGGGGATACACGTTGAACATGATCCAGCTGTCAAAGCCGTTGGCGGCGGCAAGGCGCTCCACACTTTTCAAGGTGGGATCCAGCGCACCGGGCTGGGCGGTGCTGGGGTTGATGCCAATGCATACCAGCGGGTGGGTGCCAATGCGGCCCAGTATGTAACGGTAAGGCTGATATGTATGCGGCTCGTAATACCAGATGCCGCCGGGATATTCGTCGGCCTTGAGTACGGGGATCTGTTCGGTCTGCATGGAAAGAATGCTCCTATCATTGTTTGCTTTCTATTATCGTACCTGAAACTGCAGGATAAATCAACTCTTTTGTGCGGAAAATCCTCCCATAAAATCAAATTTCATGGTATACTAAAGAAGGACGCTGCGGCAGCTGGCTGCAGCGCATTGCAGCTGAGAAAAAGGAGCAACTATGCTGGAAGATTACAAGAACGCACTGAAGAGCGGTCAGCGCGCTTACCGTGCCTGTGTGGCGCGCGGCCAGTCGCCGTATCTTGCAGTGCTGGACGATATTCTGGTCAATGTGAACATCGTGGCGCAGGAGCCGCTGGGCCTTGTGGAGCTCCCGGCGGAAAGCATCGTCGGAACAAAGACCAGCGGCCGTCACACCGCCTTTGCACCGAACTTTATGCCCCTGCTGGAGCCGGACACCGAGTTTGCAGCCAAGTGGTCGAACCTCTGCGATGCGCATTTGGAAGAAGGAATCCACACCCCCATCATCGCCTATGAGTTTCTGAACAAATTCTATGTGCAGGAAGGCAACAAGCGGGTATCGGTGCTCAAGTATTTTGATGCGGTCAGGATCGCGGGCACGGTCACGCGGCTCATCCCGGAACGGAACGATAGTCTGGAAAACCGTATCTACTACGAATTTCTGGATTTTTACAAGCTCTCCAAGGTCAACGATGTGCATTTCTCCCGTCTGGGGGGTTACGCAAAATTGCAGACGCTGGTGTGCAAGGCCAGCGGTGAAAGCTGGACGGATGATGACCGGCTGAGCTTTTCCGCCTTCTATACCATGTTCCGCCAGCAGTTTCTGGCTCTGGGCGGCGGCGGACTGAATCTGACTGCCGGCGATGCCATGCTGGTGTATCTGTCAGTCTACCGTTACGCGGATGCCTGCGAGAGCACGCCCAGCCAGATGAAGCAGAATCTGGAAAAGCTGTGGGATGAGGTGAAGGTGCTCACCGAGCCGCAGGCCGTGGCCCTTTCGCTGGAGCCGAAGCAGGGCCCCGGCGAACCGCTGCTGGCAAAGCTGAACATCTTTACAAAGCCCAGCGAGCTGCGGGTGGTGTTCCTGCACGAGCACAATGCCGAGAGCAGCGCGTGGGTGCGTGCCCACGACAAGGGCATCGAAGCGCTGCAGCAGGCGTTCCCGGACCGGGTATTCATCACCCGCAAAGAGAACATTGAGCCTGAGGTGGACGCGGAGCAGGTGCTGGAGGATGTGGCTCACGACAATGCCGACGTGGTGTTCACCTCAAGTGCCCGGATGCATACCGCCTGCCTGAAGGTGGCGGCCCAGCACCCCAAGACCCGCATCCTGAACTGCTCGCTCAACGCACCGCACCCGCTGGTGCGCACCTACTATCCCCGCACGTATGAAGTGACCTATCTGCTGGGCATTCTGGCCGGTGTACTGACCAAGACCGACCGCGTGGGCTATGTGGCGGCAAACCCGGTGTACGGCATCCCGGCGGCAGTAAACGCCTATGCGCAGGGCCTGAAGACCGTGCGCCCGGACGCAAAGGTGGTGCTGCGCTGGGCCTGCCTGCCGGACCCGGCACACCCGCTGGATTTCTCTGACCGGCCGGATGTGGAGATCTTCTATGCCCGTGATAACCGCGAGCCGGAAGGCACCCACCGGGACTACGGTCTGTGCCGCCGCCAGCCGGACGGCACCCTGCAGCCGCTGGGCCTGCCGGTGTGGCGGTGGGATACCTTTTATACCGAGATCATCCGTTCCATTTTTGACGGAGCGTGGGACAACGATGCAGCGGGAGCCAGAGCCGTGAATTACTGGTGGGGGATGCGCAGCGGCGCAGAGGAGATCGATTACAGCAAAGACCTGCCCGCAGGCACTTTACAGCTGCTGGACCTGATGGAAAAGATGCTGAGCGAGAACGACCTGCGCATCTTCCCGGAAGACCTGTACGCGCAGGGGCATGTGCTGCACTCGCCGGAGGCCGTGGTCTACAGTCCCAAGGAATTGATGGAGATGGACTGGCTGGACGAATGCGTGGAAGGTGCGCTGCCGCACTACGATGAATTGGATGTAAAAACGCATACGCTGATGGCGATCAACGGCCTCAATACCCTGAAAGGGTTTGTGAAATAAGCGGCCCTCAGGCCGAGAGAGAACGGAGCAAACCGATGTGAAAATTCTTGCAATTTCGGATGTGCCCTCTAAAGCACTGTGGGACTACGGTACCCGCGAACATCTGGAAGGCATCGACCTGATCCTTTCCTGCGGGGATCTGCCGCAGAAGTATCTGGAATATCTTACGAACTTTACGGCTGCGCCCATCTTGTATGTCCACGGCAACCACGACGGCAGTTACAGGGAAAATGAACCTGGCGGATGCATTTGTGTGGACGACAGCGTGTATGTGTGGAAGGGCCTGCGCATTATGGGACTGGGCGGCAGCATCCGCTACAATAACCGGGAGGACAGCTTCCAGTATACGGAAAGGGAAATGCGCCGCCGTGTGCGCAAACTCTGGCGCAAGGCCCATCATGTGGGCGGCATCGACCTGCTGCTCACCCACTCCCCGGCGGCTGGCCTGAACGACAGCACGGATCATGCTCACAAGGGTTTTGCGTGCTTCAATGATCTGATGGATGAATACGAGCCGCAGTGGTTCGTGCACGGCCATGTGCACCTGAACTATGATGCAAAGCTGCCGCGCGTGTGCACCCGCGGCAAGACCACCGTGATCAACGCTACCGAGCGCTATGTGTTCGAGATCCCGGACCCGGACCCCGTGATCCAGCATCATCCGATCTGGAAAAGATGGTTTGATGTAAAATGAAAAGCTGCCTTGCATTTTTGGATGCAGGGCAGCTTTTTTTACGGTTTAAAATGGAGCCTTGTGTGGGAACGGACAACCCGCCGCAAAACAGGTGCGGAGTGCTTTGCAGCAGGAGAAAAGAATACAGGAAAAGTTACAGCTCCAGCTTGCCGGAGACTTTGTTGATCACGTAATAGGCAGCGTCTTCCTCGGGCTTGACGTATACCTTGCAGGACTGCACGCCAACCTTGTGGGTAGCGCGGTAATCGGCCTTGGCACGGTCGATGATATCGGTCACGTTATACTGCTTGCCACTGAACTCCACATACAGCTCCGGTGCAAGCGGAGGACGGCCGCGGCGTGCAGGGGCCTTGGCAGATTTACGGGTCTTAGACTCCTTGGCCTCAGCGGCAGGAGCTTCCACAGCAGGAGCAGCCGCTGCGGTCTTTTTCTTTTCGGGCATAGATGAACCCCTCCTTGATCGTATTTGGATGCTGCACAGGGGGCTGCACAGCATTGGCTCCATGAAATATATTACTTATATAATAAGTTTTTAGAAAGGGTTTGTAAAGTCTTTTTTGCAAAAAACTTTCGGAAAAAGGCAGGAAATCAGGTGTGAAACTCATTGAAATGCATTTTGATGCAGCAGTATTACGGAACTGCCACAAAAACACGCAAAAAAGGCGGACCTTTCTGGTTTGTGCCGGGAACGCTCCCACTACAAACCCGGCGGGTAAAAGCGGCGGCTTTCCGGCCCGGATTTACTCCCGGCAAAGCTCCTCGGCGTGTTGCACAACAGGGGTAAGAAGCTCCTCGTCCCAGTCCTCGGCAAGGGTGAACAGCAGCTGATAAACGGCGGCCTGCGCCTGACCCTGCGGGCGCTTTTGGGCCAGCGCAAACGCGGTGGAAAGCATTTGCAGCTTGAGGGTGTGGATACTCTCGGGCGCAGCCCACAGGCGGACAAAATCGTAATCGTTCGTGTTGCCGCAGGGCATGGCACAGGTGGCGCAGCCCGGGGCAACGCGGTGTTTTTCAGTCTGGACGATGGCAAGCATCCGCTGCAGCCTTTCCTCCGGTGCATCCGGCTGCGCGGCAAGGCGCAGACCGGCGTTCAGCACCTCGTCGGTGTCGTCCGTTTTGGGCTCGCTGGTGGTGGCCCTTGCAAGGCCCACAAGGGCACCCAAAAGGGTATCTCTTGCCTGCTGAGCAGGGGTGACAGGCGCTTTTAAAAGTTCAGGCATGGCACAGTTCCTTTCAATGGTTCTTTCTGCGGAAAGTATAGCCGATTCTGCTATGTTTTACAAGATGAACAAAACGGAAATTAAAAATAAAATATAGGCTGCTTGTGAGTTTGATGCCGTTTGTGGTTATGACCCTATTTCGTGAAAAAAGTTCTCAAAAAGCCCGCAGGCTTTTTGAGAACCCAATAAAAATAATAATTCCACTAAAGATGCTCAGAGCGAAGCGGAGAGCATTTAAAATCGTGCTCAGATCAGGCCCGGCACTTCTTTTGCCAGAAGCTCCGCCAGCTGTGCGTGGCCCTTGCGGGTCAGGTGCATGAAATCCACCTTGTTGAACTCGCAGTCCTTTGCGTTCAGGAAGTGCACACTCTGCCGTTCGCAGATGATGCGGAACTGCTCTGCCACACCGGCAGACTTCTCCACACAGCCATCGCCCATCACAGCATCGTGGAAGCCTGCACCGATGGGAGGAGGTGCCACCACCAGAATGTTGGGCTGTTTGGTGCCCCAGCAGTCTACGCTCTTGGCTTTGAGGATGAGCCGCTCCATGCCTGCAGCAATGCAGGCGGCATTGGCACCAAAGCGCTCCTTCACATCGTTCGTGCCCAGCATGATGATGAGCAGGTCGATGACCTCGTGGCTCTTGAGCAGGGCATAGATGACGCTGAGGGCATCCATAGATTCGTGGATGGGGTCCACAAATACGGTGGTGCGGCCGGAAAGTCCCTCTTCGGTCACAAGGTATTCGTCGCCCAGCGCCTTCTGCAGGCGGCAGGTCCAGCGCTCCTCTTCATTGAAGCGGATGCCATGGTCGGCGCAGTCGTTGGGGTCGGCACAGTAGCCGTGGGTGTTGGAATCACCCAGACAGAGGATATGTGTTTTCATATATGATTACTCCTTTTCCATGGTCTGCCGGAAGTAGTACACTGCGCCCACCATACCGGCATCGTTGTGCAGCTGAGCGGCGCGCACTTCCAGCCCCTCTGCAAAGGCGGGCATGACCGATGCTTTCACCTTTGCGGCAATGGGTTCGATCAGCAGTTTCTGCTGCGCGCTCACGCCGCCGCCGATCAAAATGAGCTGCGGGTTGAAGATGTGCACCATGCCTGCAAGGCCCTGTGCGATCTCGTCCGTCCAGTGGTCCAGCAGGGCAAGAACTGTCTCGCTGCCTGCTTCGGCTGCGGCAAAGATGGCGCGGCCATCCTTCCAATCGGGGTCCTTTTCCTGTGCGGCGCGCACCAGCGCGGTGGTGGCAGCGTAGCGTTCCCAGCAGCCCTTTGCGCCGCAGGTACAGTCCACACCGTCCAGTGCGTGGGTGCGGTAGTGGCCCAGCTCACCGCCAAGGCCCCGTGCACCCTCTAATAAATGGCCTCCGGTCAGGATGCCGCCGCCCACGCCGGTGCCAAGGGTCACACCGATTACGTCCGTATAGCCCTGTGCAGCGCCGACCCACACTTCACCCAGCGTCATGCAGTTGGCGTCGTTGGCCACTGTGACTGGCAGGCCGAAGTCCTCTTCCAGCACAGCCTTGATAGGGCTGCCGATGTAATTGGGAAAGTTGCCGCAGGTACCGGCCACGATGCCCTTGCGGCTGTCGATCTGACCGGTGGCCGAAACGCCGATGCCCGCAAGACTTTCCACCGGGATGGAATTTGTAGTCAAAAACTCCTTTGCGGCCTTGCGCACGGTGGTGAGAACAGGCGTCTGGTAGCCGTCAAAACTGACACTCTCTTCGCCTTTGAGCAGCACCCTGCCGGTCTCGTCCACGATGCCCAGCTTGACGGCAGTGCCGCCGATATCAATGCCAAAATACTGTTTCATCCGGCACACTCCATTTTACTTTTTTGCGGCGTTGATGGCACCGGTAAAGCGGGCCGTGATCTCTGCCGGGCGGGTGATGGCACCGCCCACCACCAGTGCGAATGCACCGGCTTCCAGCGCCTTGACCGCCTGCTCCGGGTAGTGGATGTGGCCTTCGGCAATGACCTTTGCCGGGCACTCTGCGACCAGCTTATGGACAAAATCAAAGTCGATATCGTCAATGCCTTTTGTCTCCGGGGTGTAGCCGCGCATGGTGGTGCCCACAAAGTCGGCACCGGCTTCGGCGCAGGCCATGGCGTTCTCAAAGTTGTCGCAGTCCGCCATCACCAGCTGGTCGGGATATTTTGCCTTGATGGTGCGGATGAACTGGGCAGAGGTGGAGCCGTCCGGGCGCAGGGCACCGGTGCCCTGCACGGCAAGAATGTCTACCCCGCACTCCACCAGCTCGTCCACTTCCTTCATGGTAACGGTGATGTACATGGGCGTGCCGGGGTAGTCCTTTTTGATGATGCCGATGACCGGCAGATCCACCACCTGCTTGATCTGGGTAATGTCGCGCACGGTGTTGGCACGGATGCCCACAGCACCGCTCATGGCGGCGGCTTTCGCCATCAGCGGCATCACGCCGCCTTCTTTCGTGTACAGGGGCTCTGTCTCCAGTGCCTGACAGGAGACGATCAGACCACCCTTGATCTGAGCAAACAGCTTTTCCTTATCCATCGTTCAATCCTCCATCCGAATCTTTACAACAGCCTTGCGCACGCCCACACAGCCGTGCTGTACAAGGCCGGGTTTGTGCAGCTCAGTAGGGAAGAACAGCACAAAGCGTCCCTCGCCCAGTGTGCCGGTCACGACACTGGCGCTGTCCTGAAAACCGCAGTCGCCGGTAAAATCGCCGATCTCCCTGCCGGGATTTGTGGTAAAGCCCCAGCCCTCGCTGCCGGTGATGTCGAGCTGCAGGTCGGCGTACTTTTTGTGATATTCCGGGTGGTAGCCATCGTCCGAATGGAGCGTGGCATCCATCGTGTTGATGAATACTTCCTCGCCATCCACCTCGGTGCGGCCCAGAGGCAGGCTGGCAGGGTCGTGGGTCAGCAGGTAATCAATGGCCGTGTCGAGATTTTTGCAAAGGCCCTTGTAGCGCGTCAGGTGCTGCAGGGTATCACAGATCATAAAACGTTCCTCCAAAAACAAGCGCCCGCTCTCCCCTCTGAAAAGAGACGGAGAGGGGCACTGCTTCAATTTTACAGTTTTGCGATGGCAGCTTCGATCATGGCCTGTGCTTCGGCCACGATGGCTTCATCTTCCGGGATCAGGCCGGGCATCGGCTCACGCACGCCGCCCAGCTCCAGACCGTACATCCGGCGCAGGATCTCCTTCTGCACGGCGTACAGGTTGCCATGGGCTTCACACATCTTGTAGATGATGCGGTCGGCCTCGTACTGGATGGCGCGTGCGGCTTCGATCTCGCCCTTGTTGATGTGCTCGTTCATAGCCAGATACAGCTCCGGCATAACAGCGTAGGTGCCGCCGATGCCGCCGTCTGCGCCGATCACGCGGCCGGAAACGAACTGCTCATCGGGGCCGTTGAACACCACAAAGTTGCCCTCGCCGCGGGCGGCGATGCCGGCATCCTTGAACATCTGGATGTCCTGCGTGGGCATGGAGCTGTTCTTCACAGCCACTACATTGGGGTTCTTGAGCATTTCCTTCAGCAGGCTCATGGTCAGGCCGGTGCCTGCCAGCTGCGGGATGTTGTAGATGACGAACTCGGTGTTGGGAGCAGCAGCGGACATATCGTTCCAGTACTTTGCAATGGCGTACTCCGGCAGGTGGAAGTAGATGGGAGGAATGGATGCAATGGCATCCACACCCACGCTCTCGGCATGGCGGGCCAGCTCCACGCTGTCGGCGGTATTGTTGCAGCCGACATGCGCAATGACGGTCAGCTTGCCCTTGGCTTCGCTCATCACGGCTTCCAGAACGGCCTTGCGCTCATCCACGTGCTGGTAGATGCACTCGCCGGAGGAACCGCCTACATACACGCCCTTGACGCCCTTGGCGATCAGATGGCGGGTAAGGGCCTTGACACCCTCGGTGGAAATGTTGCCCTCTGCGTCGTAGCAGGCGTAAAAGGCGGGGATGACACCCTGATATTTTTTGATATCTTTCATGTTCCAAACCCTTCTTTAAAAATAGTAATAAATACAGATGAAATGGTTTTGCATCAAGCTCGTACGCTTTCTGTTCCGGGCAGCGGCATCAGCGCCCTCTTGCGGTGCCCTGCATCCGCTTCGGCCCTTGGGCGGGCCTTGCGTCTTGCAGACCGCTGCGCCAAAAATCCCTCCCTGCATGCCCCTTTTTGTCGCTGCGCGACATCTTCCCCCGGCCGGGGGAAGTCTTTGCCCGCAGGCGGCGGTCGGGATTTTAGCCCTTAACAGCACCCATTGCGATGCCCTTGGTAAAGTACTTCTGGAAAATGAGGAAGATGATGATGATAGGCACAGCAGCCAGTGCGGCACCTGCCATGATCAGGCCAAAGTCGGTGCTGTTCTCAGCCTGCAGCTTTGCAATGCCCAGCGAGATGGTCAGGTTGCTGGTGCTGGACAGCATGATCAACTGCATGAAGTAGTCGTTCCAGCTGTTGATGAAGGTAAAGATGGCCAGTGCACCGATGCCCGGCTTGACCATGGGCAGCACGATGTCGATGAAGGTCTTGGCCTCGCTTGCACCGTCGATGCGGGCCGCTTCCAGCATCTCAGTGGGGATGCCCTCACTGAACTGCTTCATCAGGAACACACCAAAGGGCCAGCCCACGATGGGGAAGATGACGGCCCAGATGGTGTTGTACAGGTTCAGGCTGCTCATTTCGCGCAGCAGGGGGATCAGAATGACCTGCTTGGGCAGAGCCATTGCACACACGATGAGGGTGAACAGCAGCTTGCGGCCTACAAAGCGCTTTTTTGCCAGTGCATAGCCGGCCATGGCGGCGGTGATGCAGGTGAGGATCATGGACATGACGGCCATGAACACGGTGTTGATCATCCAGCGGATGGCAGCGGGAGCGGTGGGGCCTACCGAGAAGTAGATGGGCTCGCCGTTAGCGCTGAACTTGGAGCCAAAGGGCACAGCCAGCTGCCACAGCGGGGCGCTCTTGCCGGAGAACAGCTTCTGATAGTTTGTCAGCACCCACTGGCTGGGCCACCATTCCGGGGTGGTGGCGTTGATGGCGGCACCGGTCTTGAAGGAACCGGTGATGATCCAGTACAGCGGGAAGGCGAACAGCACCGCAACGATGCTGATGAGGATCAGCGTCAGGATCATGTAGGCGCTCATTCTCTTGAGCTTGCTGGGGTGACGCTTCAACGGTTTTTGCTTTTTTGCAGCGGCATTTGCACTCATTGTCCGGCACCTCCTTTAATTATCCTGATTGCCCAGCTTGAACTGGACAGCCGACAGAATGGCGATGATGATTGCCAGCACAACACCCATTGCGTTGCCGTAGCCGTAGCGGTACAGCTTGAAGGCGGTGTAGTAGATGTAGTACATGATGGTATCGGTGCTGTGGTTGGGGCCGCCGGAAGTCAGCAGCTGGATCAGCGCAAAGCACTGGAAGGAGTTGATGGTGGTAATGACCAGAATGTACAGGGTGGTGGGCATGATGGCGGGCCACTTGATCTTCCAGAAACACTGGAAATCGGTGGCACCATCCACTTCTGCGGCTTCCACGATGGACTGGTCCACATTGCCCAGAGCGGAAACGTACAGCACGATGGGCTGGCCCACAGAGGTGGTGAGCAGGATCAGGATGATGCAGCCCAGAGCAAAGCGCTCATCGCCCAGCCAGTTGATGTTCTTGTCAATGAAGCCCAGAGTCTTGCCCAGATAGTTGAAGATGCCATAGTAGTTGTTGTACATCCACTTCCACACCACGGTAACAGCCACAGAGCCGGTGACCACGGGCAGGTAGAACACGCAACGGAAAAGGCTGGTAGCCCACTCGGGCAGGTCTACGATGGCAGAGGAGACCCACAGCGAGAAGGCGCAGGTCACGGGCACGGACACCACCACGATGATGAAGGTGTTCTTCAGAGCACCCAGAAAGATGGGGTCTGTGAACAGTTCCTTATAGTTTGCAAGCCCCACAAAGATATCGGCACGGTTCATGGTGGAATCGAAGAAGCTGGTCACCACGCACAGCACCATGGGGTAAATGACGAAGCCCAGAAAGAAGATCAGGCTGGGCAGCAGGAAGCAATAGGAAGCGAAGGTCTCGCGCCGTACCAGCGCACTGCTGCGCTTAGGCTCTTTGATCGCCGTTTTTGCAGCCAAGAGAATCACCGTTCCTTTCGGTTATGATTTTTTTTTTACAAATAAAGCCCCTCCCTCGTCGGGATCTTCGAGGAAGGGGCGAAGCGTCAATAATTATCTGCCCCCGGCAGAGTGGATGGGCTTATGCCTGTGCGGCAGCGTTTGCGTTGTCCACAAAGGTCTTGACGGCAGTCTCGACATCCTCACCGGAACCGACGCGCTGCAGCATGTTCCACCACTCGGTACGTGCGGTTGCCCAGCCCGGAGTGATCTGGTAGTAGTCGCCCAGATAAGCCATGAACTTGCTGTACTCGCTCATGATCTCGTTGTCGGCGTAGATATCGCCCACGCTGGTGCGGACCGGGAAGTAGGTGGAAGCCAGCACACTGTCCTTGACCTGATCGGGGTCGGCAGCGATGAAGTCGATGAAGGTCTTGGCTGCTTCGATCTTGGCCTCGTCGCCGTTATCAAAGATGCCGAAGCCCCAGATGCCGCCGCACAGCTTCGGGTCGCCGCTTTCGGTGGGGAAGGCCATGGGGAAGATCTCGTCGCCATCGTTGGTCAGACCGGCGGCGTTGTTGTCGCTGTTGGCCTGCTGTGCAATGTTCCAGCAGAATGCCATCTGCAGGGTGCCGTTGCGGAACAGGGTGATCTCGTCGCCGCCTGCGATGGAAGCGTCAAAGTTGATGCCCTTGGTGTCGTGCAGGGTCTGGATCGCCTTGATGTTCTCGGCAGAGTCGGCAGTGTACTTGGTGTGGGCTGCATCGGTAAAGGTGCCGCCGTACATGTTGTTGATGATGGCGCGGGTGCCCTGGTCACCGCCCTGACCTGCGCAGTAGATGGCTGCAACGTTCTCGTAACCGCCGTTGTACAGGGCATCAACGGTCTTCAGGAAGCCGTCGGTGCTCCAGGTATGCTTGTCGGTATCAATGTACTGGTCAGCGCCCACTTCCTTGACCTTGGTCATGTTCACGGCCATGCAGTGTGCGGTCATGCACAGGGGATACTCGTAGTAGTTGCCGGCAGTGTCCTTGCAGGCGGACTCAACGGACTCGTAAATGTCCTTCTTGGCATCGTCGGTCCACAGGTCGTTCAGCGGAGCCATGACGCCCTTTGCGCCCCAGTTTGCAACCAGACGCTCGGGACCTTCCATGATCAGATCGGGTGCGCTGCCGCCCTCGATGGCGGTGTTCACCTGATCGTCGCCGTTGGTGTAGTCCAGATACTCCACAGTGACCTTGATGTCAGGATACTTTGCGTTGAAGCTGGAAACCAGACCCTGAACGGTGTCGTCATTGCCCCAGCCGCCGATGGGGTATGTCCACAGCTTGATGCTGGTGGAAGAAGCAGCTGCGCTTGCAGCAGTAGAACCTGCGGTGGAAGCAGCAGTGCTGGTGCTTGCAGAAGAGCCGCCGCATGCGGCCAGAGCGCCGGCTGCGCCCAGAATGCCAGCGGCCTTCAGGAACGAACGGCGGGAAATGCAGTTTTTCATAGTAGTTTCTCCTTCGCATTCAAGATGCTTCACGTTGTTGGCGGCCTGCCGTGCCAGCGGCCGCTCTTGATGGCTCCATTATAGAAAAATATTTTCATTTTGTCCATTCATGGTTTTCATAAATTTTCAGAATGACAGTGTGCATTGTGCACAAAAGTGTGGGATATATGTTGAAATGCAAAGAAAATTCTGCTTTACTCTTCTGAAATTATTACAAAATGGTACAAACCCACCAAAACGATAGTGAAAATGTTTTTCTAAACAAAAATGTAAAATTGAAAGATATTTTCACAGAATGGCCGGCTTTTCCGCCAAAACTGTGTGCTCTGCACAGAACTGCGGGCCAAAATGTGGGCAATGCGTCTCTTGCGAAGCGGGGACGATTCTTTTATACTTTTTATAAAGGTGAATGAAACGGTCGGCAGCTGATCCGGGTCGGTGGACTGCTGCGCCGGAAAAGAGGAAAAAGAAAAATGGCAACGAATTTTTGGGAGCTGCTGCAGCAGCATCAGGGCGACCTGACAAAATCGGGCCGCACCGTGGCGGACTATCTTGTGCAGCACGCGGCAGAGGCACAGTATCTGTCCATCTCCTCGCTGGCAAAGGAGTGCTGTGTGGCAGAGGCAACGGTGTTCCGCTTCTGCCGGGCGCTGGGGTTTGAGGGCTATCATGAAATGCGCATTGCGCTGGCGCAGGCCAACGCCACCGGTGCACTGGTCAACCAGCATGTGCCGGAGCCGGATGCCGACACGGCAGCTTTGTGCGAGCACGCCAGCGCCCTGCTGATGACTACTATCAATGGCACCCAGAACAGTCTTTCGCCGGAGGCGGTGGACAAGGCTTCGGAACTGATGCACAAGGCCCGGCAGGTGTACTGCCTTGGTCAGGGCGGCAGCATGTATATTGCAAATGATATCTGCGCCCGCTTTGCCTGCATCTCCACCAAGTTCCGCACGGCAGGCGACAGCCATATGCAGCTGATCACGGCCAGCCTGATGACCCCGGAGGATGTGGTGCTGTTCGTTTCCTATTCCGGCGCTACCCGCGATATGCTGGAAACGCTGCGCGCGGCCAAGGCGGCGGGCGCAAAGATCATTCTGCTCACCCATTATGAGGATTCGCCCGGCGCAAAGCTGGCGGATATCGTGCTGCTGTGTGGTGCGCAGGAAAGCCCGCTGGACTCCGGCAACATCCCGGTCAAGGTGGCGCTGCTGTATGTGGCTGAAGTGCTGGTGCTGCGCTACACCATGGACGACCCCGAAAATGCCAACGCCGCACAGGATCGCACCAGTGAAGCACTGGCGGTCAAAATGCTGTAAAAATATTGCCCGCAAGGCCCCTGCAGATCCCGTGTTCTGTGGGGGCCTTGGCATATCCGGCAAAGGGTGCACAAAATTTGTTTCTGATCTTTTTCAAAAAAAAATAGACCTCATCTTTTTGATGAAGTCTATTTTTCTTTAGCCTCTTAACTTAACGGCATCGGATGAATGCCTGATGGGCTTTTATGCCGGTGGTGGGGGTCTCCCGCGCACTGAGCAACAGCCCGCAGGGCTGATTGCTCCCCTGCTGTGCAGGGTCGTGCTGTTCGACCCGCTCACACGCCGCAGATAAAAAGAAAGCCCCCCAGACAAGCTGGAGGGCTTCCTTTTTATGCCGGTGGTGGGGGTCGAACCCACACGTGTTATTAGCACAAGGGATTTTGAGTTTTTATACTCATCTTCCATCTGGTGCCATCCAGTGATATCTGGCGATATCTAGTTCCCGGCGCAAAAAATGTTTTTTAGCGCATCTGCGCTATGTTTTCGCCCAAACTTACGACTTTTCGATTGTTTTTCCCTCTATCCCGGTTTTTCAATTTGGAACGTCCAAAAGAAAATTGGAGGGATATTTAGGAGGGATGCAGAGCTAAACGCCCCTCTGCTTAGGCACAAAATGAAAGGAAAGTCAAGGATGATGAATAAAATTCAAGCAAAAGAACTTTACGAGAAAATGTTTGCAAACTATCCCGATGTTCTTACCGTGGAGGATGCAACAAAATTATTAGGCTTCAAAAGCCAGACTGCCGTGATACGGCGGGTGCATCAGCACAGGATTCGCTGCCTGAAAGTTGGCCGATCTTTCATGATTCCTAAAGAATATCTCATCGATTATCTTTTGGATGACTAATCATATCGAATATTGTACCGCACAGCACACTACTTTTTCAACAAAAATAGTGTGCTGTTTTTATTTACTCCCAAAAGATAGGAGGTCTTATTTTGAACATTAAAAAGGACACACCGTTGAAAAATCAGCATGACCCTTGATTACTTCTATGGACAGGCCGGAGAACTTTTCTCATTCTACCGCATCCCCAAAGCACTGTTTCAGGAACCACGATTCCAGAACTTGTCAACCGATGCCAAAACACTGTACGGTATTCTGCTCGACCGCATGAGCCTGTCTGCTAAAAATGGCTGGCTGGACGAGCAGGGCCTGGTGTTCATCATCTTCACGATTGAGGATGTCAAGAGGGCGTTGTGTTGCGCAGACAACAAAGCGACCAAGCTGCTGCGGGAACTTGAAGAATTTGGTTTGATTGAACGAAAACGCAGAGGTTTGGGCAAGCCAAGTTTGGTGTATGTGAAAAACTTTTCGGCAGAATCGTCAAAATCAATATTCCAGAATCGTGATTTTCACGATTCTGGAGGCTTCAAAAGCGCAAGTCAAGACCCTGCAAAATCACGATGTAATAAGACTGATGAAAATAATACTGAAAAGAGTGAAACTTATCCTTTCTATTCGGAAGAAGAGGATGGGATGAGCAAACGCGAACAACTGGAAGAATATTTTTCACAGTCTTTGGAGGTGGACACTCTGCTCCGGCTCTGCCCGGACGATGAGGACACCCTCTATCAGATCGTAGATTTGCTGGTGGACACCTGCGCCACCAATCGCAAGATGCTGCGCATTGCTGGGGACGATAAGCCCGCCGAAGTCGTGCGCAGCCGCTTTATGAAGCTGAACGCCGACCACATCCAATTTGTGTTGAAGTGCCTTGCAGAGAACAGCAGCCCGATCCGAAACATGAAACAATATCTGCTCGCTTCTCTGTACAACGCACCGACCACGATGCAGCTGACCTATCAAAATCGAACGAACCATGACTTTGCGCACGGTTCCCAAAGGGGGTGATTTTATCGCAAAGAAATGTACCACGATTGCCATTGTCAACCAGAAAGGCGGCACCGGCAAGACCACGACCTGCGAAAATTTGGGCATCGGCCTTGCTGCCGAGGGCAAAAAAGTTCTGCTAGTGGATGCTGACCCGCAGGGCAGCTTGACCATCAGCATGGGTTGGCAGCAGCCCGATGAGCTGCCCACTACCCTTTCCACCCTGATGGCAAAAGCCATGAACGACCAGAGTATTCTGCCCGGTGAAGGTGTCCTGCACCATGATGAAGGGGTTGATCTGATTCCTGCCAACATCGAGCTGGCAGGTCTGGAAGTATCCCTTGTCAATACCATGAACCGGGAGAAGATGCTGAAGCAGGTGCTGGAAAGCGCAAAACGCGAGTACGACTATATCCTGATTGACTGCACTCCTTCCCTCGGTATGTTGACGGTCAATGCCTTAGCTGCGGCAGATACGACATTGATTCCGGTGCAGGCGCAGTATCTTCCGGTTAAAGGTTTGGAGCAACTGCTCCAGACCGTCCAGAAAGTCAGGCGACAGATAAACCCTCACTTAAAAATCGAGGGCATCCTGCTGACCATGACAGACAGCCGCACCACTTACGACAAGCAAATCAGTAATCTGATCCGCCAAGCCTATGGCGGAAAAATCAAGGTATTTGAGCCAACCATTCCACGCTCTGTCCGTGCTGCTGAAATCAGCACGACCGGCGAAAGCATTTTCACCTATGACCCAAAGGGTAAAGTAGCGGAAGCCTATCAATCTCTGACGAAGGAGGTGCTGGCCGATGCCGAAAAGCAGCTTAAACGTGTCACTGAAAGCAGCAGATGACATCTTCTCCACCGAAGAATCCCGGCAGGAGGAAAAGTGGGAGCAGGTGCAACAAATTCCCCTTGCAGAACTGTTTCCGTTCAAGAACCATCCTTTTAAGGTGCTGGACGATGAATCCATGCAGCGCACTGTGGAAAGCGTTGAACAGTACGGAGTACTTTCGCCGCTTATTGCCCGGCCCCGACCAGAGGGTGGTTATGAAATCATCTCCGGCCACCGCCGCCAGCACGCTGCTCAGCTTGCCGGGCTGGACACACTTCCTGTCATTGTCCGAGAAATGGATGATGATGCCGCCATCCTGCTCATGGTGGACAGCAATCTCCAGCGCGAGAGCATTTTGCCCAGCGAAAGGGCTTTTGCGTACAAGATGAAGTTGGAAGCCATGAAAAGAACTAGCGGTAGACCGTCAAAAGAAAATGTGTCCCAAATTGGGACACAAAAACGTTCCGACCAAATCATGGCCGAAGAACTTGGTGAAAGTCGCAATCAGATTCAACGTTTCATCCGTCTGACCAATCTTATCCCGGAACTACTTGACATAGTAGATGAAAAGAAAATTTCGTTCAATCCCGCTGTGGAATTGTCCTATCTGGACGAAGCCCAACAGCGGGATTTTTTAGAAGCCATGAACGATACGCAGAACTTCCCATCACTCTCACAGGCACAGCGGCTTAAAAAGCTGGCACAGGAAGGACATTTCTCGTATGACGTTGCCTTTGCTGTGATGGGCGAGCCGAAAAAAGACGAACTGGATAAGGTGATTATCAAAAATGACACCTTGCGGAAATACTTTCCCCGTAACTACACGCCAAAGCAGATGGAAGATACCATCATCATGCTGCTGGAACGCTGGCAGCGCAAACAGCAGCGTGAGAACGAACGCTGACCATACCGTACTGAAAGACCCGATTGGGTCTTTTTCTTTTGCAAATAAAGGAGAAAAGCCTATGAACAACACTACCCGTACCATCCGTTCTGAAGAAATCACCATTGATATGCGCGTCCTCACCATCATGGAGGATGGGCGAAAGAACGGCGAAATCTATCTCGCCGCCATCGCACCTAACATGGAACTTACCGTTATCACGCTGGACGAAGCCCCCGACATCCTGCCCTGTTTCGATGAAGATGATGCCTGTGTCAACATCCCTGACAGCACCCTGATGCTCTGCTACAACCCGGCGCAGGTGCTGGAACTGGGCGGCAAGCACTATCTGACCGGTCCGGTCATCCTGATGCGCATCGACATGGACGGTGACATTATTTCGCTGTCCATGGATGAACTCTACCGCTTCCAGAAGTATCTGGCAGGTCACAGCATTACCCTGATGGCTGACGATCAGAAGTTGCCCTGCATCTGCATGGAGTGAGGAAGCCTATGAAAAAATTTGATGTGGAGATCACCGAAACGCTTCAGCGCACGGTATCCGTAGAAGCTGCCTCGCAGGAGGAAGCAGAGCGGATGGTCACGGAATCATGGAACAACGATGATTATGTCCTCGATTCCAAGGACTTTATCGACGTTGACTTCAAAACCGTGGGCGAACACGAACTTTCTGAAAACAAAGAGAAGCTGGATGTTCTTCTGGTTCAGCCCGGTGCGTATCCGCAGAAAATCAGCATCGGCACCGACCTGAAGGATTTGCAGGATGCCGTCGGCGGCACGATCACAGCCACTTATCCTTTTACTGACCCGGTGGCCATCGTGTGCAACGATGAGGGCAAACTGCTCGGTCTGCCCATGAATCGCGCCCTGCGGGATGAACACGGCCAGACCTATGATGTGGTCGCAGGAAATTTTCTGGTAGTCGGTCTGGGTGAGGAAGATTTTGCCTCGCTCTCTCCAGAACTGGCGCAGAAGTATGAGCAGTTCTTCCACCAGCCTGAAACCTTCGTTAAACTGGGCAGTCATCTCGTGATTCTGCCCACCCCGGATGAAGCTGTCCAGCCCGCAGAGGAAAAATCCCACATCAAGCCCCCCGCAGAGCATGACCGTTAAAATCATCTTGTTGCACAGGAGGTGGTGACAATGCAGGAAGAAATCGAGCATAAAACGGTCAACTTTGCCATCTCGACCACAAAGCTATCTGCCCGCACCCTGCTGCATGGGATGCAGTTCCTGCTGCGGCAGTACGATAAGCACGCTTCGCAGGGCAAGCAGTCCATGAAACGGCTGGTGCGGCAGAATCGCGGTGTAACCAATGTCGAGATTCAGAAAACCGGCATCAAGGACTTTGACAAGTATGCCAAACGGTATCACATCGACTATGCAATCCAAAAAGACCTGTCCTGCACACCACCTCGGTTTCTGATTTTCTTCAAGGCACAGGATGCAGACGCTCTGAACGCTGCGTTCAAGGAGTATTCGGCAGCAGTATTGAACAAGGCCGAGCGTCCCTCTGTGCTGACCAAGCTGCACGATCTGGCACAGGTCATTGCCAACCTCCCCGACAAAGTACGGCACAAAGAGGAGGAACGTGGCTTATGAACAAGAAAAAGTTTACCAAGCTGCTGGCTCTGTACCTGCCCTATTTGGTGATTGGGCTGGCCGCGACCAATCTGGGCGAGTCATGGCGGCTGGCCGAGGGTAAGGAGTTGGGCGACAAAATCGTGTCGCTGATGGGAACGCTCCCGGCTGCATTTGCAAATCCGCTGCCCAGCCTGCATCCGTTTGACTTGTTCATTGGTCTGTGCTGCGGTGCCGGGATGCGGCTGGCGGTGTACCTGAAAGGCAAAAACGCTAAGAAGTACCGTCACGGCATGGAGTACGGCTCTGCCCGGTGGGGAAATGCCAAGGACATTGCCCCATTTATGGCCGAAAAATTTGAGGATAACATTATCCTCACCAAAACGGAACGGCTGATGATGTCCAACCGTCCATCCGATCCGAAAAACGCCAGAAACAAGAATGTTTTGGTAGTCGGCGGTTCTGGCAGTGGTAAAACGCGCTTCGTCCTGAAACCGAATCTGCTGCAATGCAATTCCAAAGATTTTCCGGTATCATTCGTGGTCACCGACCCGAAAGGTACAGTCGGCGTTGAATGTGGTAAGGCCCTGTTAAAGTACAGCTACAAGCTAAAATTCTTCAACACAATCAACTTTTCCAAGTCGATGCACTATAACCCCATGGCGTATATCCACAGTGAAAAGGATGTTCTGAAACTCGTGACCGCACTGATGACCAACACAAAAGGTGAGGGTCAGGGAGCCGACCCATTTTGGGACAAGGCGGAGCGGCTTTTGCTCGTTTCGCTTATCGCATATCTCCACTATGAAGCCCCGGTTGAGGAGCAAAACTTCGCAACACTGTTGGAAATGCTCAACACCATGCAGGTATCCGAGGACGATGAAACCTATCAAAATCCGGTTGACCTGCTGTTTGAGGATTTAGGCAAGAAAAAGCCCAATTCCTTTGCCGTGCGCCAGTATAAACTTTACAAGTTAGCCGCAGGTAAGACCGCCAAGAGCATCCTCATTTCCTGCGGTGCCCGCCTCTCGCCCTTTGATATTCAAGAGATCCGGGATGCGACCATGTACGATGAGCTGGAGCTGGATAAGCTGGGCGACCGAAAAACAGCCTTATTCCTTATCATGTCGGATACAGACAGCACGTTCAATTTCCTTATCAGCATGATCTACTCCCAGCTTTTCAATTTGCTCTGTGACAAGGCAGATGATGTGTACGGCGGAAAGCTGCCTGTCCATGTGCGCTGCCTGATCGACGAGTGTGCCAACATTGGCCAGATTCCGCAGCTGGAAAAACTAGTGGCAACCATCCGCAGCCGCGAGATTTCGGCCTGCCTTGTGCTGCAAACCAGAAGCCAGTTGAAAGCCATCTACAAGGATAATGCGGATACCATCGTGGGCAACATGGACAGCCAGATATTTCTGGGTGGCAGCGAGCCTACTACCCTTAAAGATCTTGCCGAAGCACTCGGCAAGGAAACCATCGACAGCTACAACAATTCCGATACCCGCGGCAATAGCCCAAGCTATGGCACCAACTACCAGAAACTCGGCCACGAGCTGATGAGCCGGGATGAGCTTGCTGTTCTGGATGGTGGCAAGTGCATCCTGCAGCTGCGCGGTGTCCGCCCATTTTTGAGCGACAAGTACGATTTGACCCAGCATCCGAACTACAAATTAACATCGGATGCCAACCCCAAAAACGCTCTGGATATTGAAAAATATCTGAGCCATAAAGAAAAAATCCACTCGGATGACCAGTTCGTCCTCGTGGATGTTGATTCACTCCCGCCCGCCTGACAAAGACGAGCGGTTATTTTTTACCCTGGCCCAAAAGGCGCGCCAGCAAATCAGCGCTTGCCGCAGTTTGCGGCAGTTCATCACTGGATTTCAGGTGTGTGCAGGGTCACTTTTTCAAAACAAAGGAGATGCAATTATGGAATTTTTCAACAGTGCAGTGGATGTTCTGAAGACTCTGGTCGTTGCTCTGGGTGCCGGTCTGGGCGTGTGGGGTACTGTCAACCTCATGGAAGGCTACGGCGGCGATAATCCCTCCGCAAAAAGTCAGGGCATGAAGCAGCTGATGGCTGGCGGCGGCGTGGCCCTGATTGGCATCACTCTGGTACCCCTGCTGTCCGGTCTGTTCGGCTGATCTTTTTTGGGCGGCATTTGCTGCCCTTACATATTACTTGCAAGCAGCTTCCAGCCCCACCGTGGCAAACGGCTTCTTATTATAATAAGGAAGCGCATTGCAAACCGAATACTCACCTTTATTTTGAAAGGACGGTGCTTTTATGCAGCTTCTGACGAACATTATCTTTCTGCTCAACCTGCTCAAAAATTTGATCAATCATTTTTCCTGATGGGTGGTGGCTCTGAGTGGAAACAGTTCTCAAGGCGATCTCGGATTGGATCAAATCGTTGCTGACAGCAGCCATCATGTCCAATCTCAGCGGCCTGTTCGATGATGTCAACACCCAAGTAGGCAGCATTGCACAGCAGGTCGGCACCAAACCATCCAATTTTGAGCCGCGTGTTTTTGCCATGATCGAGGCACTATCCCGTAATGTGGTTCTGCCCATCGCAGGCATCATCCTGACCTTCATTGCCTGTTACGAACTGGTTCAGATGATTACAGAGCATAACAACATGGCGCAGTTTGAACCAGCATTGATTCTAAAATGGATTTTTAAGACTGCCATTTCGGTCTGGATGATTTCAAACACTTTTGACATCATCATGGCCGTATTTGATGTAACCCAGCAGGTCGTGGCAAATTCCAGCGGCATCATCAGCGGCAATACGAGGGTCAACGACATTGGCTTGTCGATGCTGGAAAGCAGTATGATGAGCATGGATGTCGGCCCACTGTTCGGCTTGTTCCTGCAAAGTTTTCTGATCGGCATTACCATGCGCATCCTGTCCATCGTGATTTTTGTAATCGTGTACGGAAGAATGATTGAGATCTATATGATGGTCAGTCTGGCCCCAGTGCCTATGGCCACATGGGGCAACCATGAGCAGAGCCATGTCGGACAGAATTACCTGAAATCCCTGTTTGCGCTGGGCTTTCAGGGCTTCCTGATTCTCATCTGTGTTGCCATCTATGCCGTATTGATCCAAAACATTGCCATTTCCGGTGATGCCATTGGCTCCATCTGGTCAATTGTGGGATACACCGTACTGCTCTGCTTCTCACTGTTCAAGACCAGTTCTGTTGCAAAAACTCTGCTGGGTGCCCATTGATTCGGAGGTGAAATTTTGGCAGCTTATATTTCTGCTCCGCGCGATTTCAGCAAGGTGAAATCCAAAGTGGCGTTCAATCTGACCGCACGGCAGCTTGTTTGTTTCGGTGCAGCGGCAGTTGTAGGGGTGCCGCTGTTTTTTGTTCTGCGGGATACCGCAGGCAATACCGGTGCGACCCTCGGTATGATGGCAGTCATGCTGCCCATGTTCTTTCTGGCTATGTACCAGAAAAACGGCCAGCCCGCTGAAAAAATCCTGATGTACTACATTCAGGCACGGTTCATCCGCCCGAAAGTACGTCCGTATCAGACACACAACTACTATGCACTGCTTATGAAGGGAGATGAAGCCCATGATTCCGTTTCTGAAAAAGAATAAGGACGGTAAGAAGCCGCCCAAGTCCAACGTACCCCGCACGGCGCAGGAAAGCATCCCATTCCAGCGGATGTTTGAGGATGGCACCTGCCGTGTTCGACCCGGCTACTATACCCGCACCATCCAGTATCAGGATATCAATTATCAGTTGGCACAGCCGGAAGACCGCACTGCAATTTTTGAGGAATGGTGCTCCTTCCTCAATTTCTTCGATAGCTCCATCCACTTTGAGCTGTCCTTTGTAAACACTGCCACCGATTCCGCAGACTTTGAAAAGTCCATCCGCATCCCATATCAGCAGGACGGCTTTGATGATGTCAGAGCTGAGTACAGTCAGATGCTGCGGCAGCAGCTTTCCAAAGGCAACAACGGCCTGACCAAAACGAAGTACCTGACTTATGGCATCGAGGGTGACAGTATGACGCAGGTCAAGCCCCGTCTGGAACACATCCAGAATGACTTGATGAACAACTTCCATCGGCTCGGCGTTTTGGCGAAGCCGCTGGACGGTACGGAGCGTCTGCGGCTGATGCACGGGATGCTGAACATGGATGGTGCCAGCAAGTTTCACTTTGACTGGAAAGACCTTGTACCCAGCGGCCTGTCCGTAAAGGATGCCATTGCGCCCACTGCGCTGGCCTTTAAGAACAGCCGTACCTTTCAGATGGGCGGCATCTTCGGCGCAGTCAGCTTCCTGTCCATCACTGCTTCGGATTTGAGTGACCAGCTGCTGAAAGACTTTCTTGATATGGATTCCAGCCAGATCGTCACCATGCACATTCAGTCGGTTGACCAGAACAAGGCCATCAAAACCATCAAGCACACGATTACCGAACTCGACCGCAGCAAGATCGAGGAGCAGAAAAAAGCAGTGCGCGCCGGGTACGATATGGACGTGTTGCCGTCCGATCTTGCGACCTATGGCCGTGATGCAAAGGCTCTGCTGAAAGAATTGCAGTCGCAGAATGAACGAATGTTTTTGGTGACATTCCTTGTCCTGAACACCGGCAAAACCGAGCAAGAACTGGAAAATAATGTTTTTCAGGCCAGTTCCATTGCGCAGAAGCACAACTGCGAACTGTGCCGCCTTGATTTCCAGCAGGAGCAGGGCCTGATGAGCAGCCTGCCGCTGGCGGACTGCCAGATCGAGATTCAGCGTGGCCTGACCACCAGCAGCACGGCCATCTTTGTGCCCTTTACCACGCAGGAACTTTTTGATGGCAGCAAAGAGAGCCTGTACTACGGCCTGAACGCCTTGTCCAACAACCTCATCATGGTGGACAGAAAAAAGTTGAAGAATCCCAATGGTTTGATCCTCGGCACCCCCGGCTCCGGTAAATCGTTCAGCGCAAAGCGCGAGATCTGCAATGCGTTTCTCGTGACAGACGACGATATCGTCATCTGCGACCCGGAATGCGAGGTGCGACACGAAGTCGCGTAATGTATTGCGTGTAAACGCTACTCTAT
>NZ_QVGY01000007.1:0-151267 GCF_003604105.1 Faecalibacterium sp. AF10-46
GGATATTTTTTAGTGCGGAGATATCCGGCTGCAAGGTTTCCAGTTGGCTGCGCAGCTCGGCGCTGCCCGATTGCAGCGCCGAAAATTCGGCATCCAATGCCGAAAAATCCACAGTTGTGCTGCCGTTCAGCTTCATCATAGTTCGGACAGCTTTATTGAAAGCGTCCAGTTCTTCCTTGTGCTGGCTGGCATAGGCATCTTTCGTCAGCTTGAAGTTCTTTTTTAGAAAGGTATCGTGGATGGGTTTCAGCTTTGCATGGATGGCAGCAGCATCCTTGATCTGGGCGATTGCCCGCATACGGTTTTCGTTCCGCTTCAACTGCCTGCGGAGAGGGGCGGCGGTCTGGTTTAAACTTTCAATGGCTTGGTTCAAGTCCTCGACAGTGTTCAGGGAATGGGCTTTCAGGTAGTCCACCGCCTGTTTAACTTCCTCAAAGTCCCGGACGGTGCATTTCAATTTTGCCTTGCCAGACCAATCGCTGCGTTGCTCATTGCGGAGGTTGAAGTAGTCCACCAGCAGATCGGACAGCGTGGGTTCCTTTGCTTGTTCCAGTGCATCCAAAAGAATCTGCTTCTTTTCGGTCAGGTCTGCGATCCAGCGTTGCAGCCCACGGATGGTGCTGCGGATGGACTGCATCAGGCTGTTGGCAGTGCGAATATCCCGATTGAGATTTCCGAGAAAGGTTTCGATTCCTCGCTTCTCCATCTGGTGAGCAGCGGGGCCGAGATGGACGGTCGGTATCTGCTGGATGCCCTGCCGCTCAAAGGAGCGCAGGTCAACACGTTCCGGTCTGCCAGCAGCTTCCAGATAGCGGTTGGTGATGGTCTCCCAGCCATGCCGCCAGACCTCGGCGTACTTCTGGTCGTTCCAGTCCACGGTGCTTTCCTTGTGGCATTTCCAGTTGCCGGAAGGGAGCCGGATGCGCTCGCCGTTCTCGTCAAGGTCGTATACCTTTCGGGCTTTCGGGAGCCACTTGCCGTGTTCGTCCATTGCTCGGAGCGTCAGCAGAACGTGGGCGTGTGGGTTGCCATCTCCCTTGTCGTGGATGGCAAAATCGGCTATCATGCCTTTGGAAACGAACTGCTCATTGCAAAATTCTTTGAGCATGGGAAGATACTGCTCTTTCGGAACTTCCACTGGGAGCGCCAGCACGATGCGGCGGGCAAGCTGCGAGTTCCATTGATTCTCCACGGCTTCCACGGCGTTCCAGAGGGTCGCCCGGTCTGCAAATCCGGGCGGCGCATGGGACGGCAGCATAATCTCGGCGTGGACAAGCTCTTTCTTTTTGTTGTAGAATTTTGTTTTCTGGTCGTACTCGCTGAACAGCCGTTCGCCGCTCTGGTAAGCGGCCCCGGCAACAGCGGACTGCCCTTGGCTGCGCTTGACGATGGTGATTTTGAAATGCGGACACGGCATAGGCATCACCCCCAAACAAAAAGACCGCCCAGCAAGATAACTCTTGTTGAACGGTCTGGAATCGTATTCGGTTGTACTCGCCGCCTTGGAACGGAGTGCTGTACGCTTCGGTCTTAGGCGGGAGCTGCAAAAGGATAGCTGCAACGCAGCGCAAGGAAAATGCAGTTTTCCTTGGGATGGAATCGGGCTGGCGCACAAACGCCAGCTTCGATTTCATCGAGCCGTCTGCAAGACCGCAATTTCACCGGAACGGTGTATAATTGCGCCCTTTATTCTAAAGGGTTTTGGACGTTGCTTCGTTCGTGAACGTCATGCACCATCTTTGCAAGCGCCAGCACGACTTCAGGTTGACGGAATGAGATCTTCAAAAGCTCCATCACCTGATCGTCGGTCAGTTCTCCCGGACAGACCAGAAAGCTTTCCAGCATTCCGGCACGAGTACAAAGACGGTGCACACGCTCTCTCCGGTTCAGCTCTGACATCCTGCGTTCAAGGATCTTTTCCCGGTGCTGGCAAGAGCGCAGCTTCTGCTCCGCTTTGGCTTTCTCGCTGCGGAGATAGGCAAGGTTGGTTTTCGGTTGGGTCATGGCATCACGCTCCTTTACAAAATAAAGAGCCAAACAATCAGTATAAAGGCTGATCATTTGGCTGTGGAAACATATTTAATTTTCGCAGTTCAGGCGGACTTGGACGGTAAACACACCGTCTTTCTTTTTCGTATAGAAGTCACCATGATTCTCCTGAACGATACGATTTATGTTCTTTAGTCCGTGACCGTGATACTCTCCGATGCGGATGCTACGGACGGTATCGCTGTATGGATTCTCAAGCCGATAAAAGAGACTGCGATACTGCTTGCGCAGTTGTAGATGAATGATTCTCTGTTCCGCTGGCAAGTCGCAACAGGCTTCAATGGCGTTGTCAAATGTGTTTCCGATAATGATGCTCAAAGACAACGATGAGATCGTCAGAACTTCAGGAATCGTCACATCCAGTTTGACCTTGATGTTATTCTTCTCTGCGATTCGCAGGTAATAATTTAAAAGAGCATCCACAACAGGGTTTCCGACAGCAGAAACATTTGTGGAACGCTCAAAAATATCCGTGGCAGCTTGTGCAATCTTGTGAAGTTCTTCGGTATCGCCGTGTTCTGCAACCGCCTGCATCGCCAGAATATATTTCTTCACATCATGCCGCAGGGAACGGACTTCTTCCTGACGTTCTTTGAGCTGCTGGTAGTATTCCATTTGAAGATTGTACTGCTGCTCGTTGAACTTGACTTTGAATTTTTCCAGTTCATTTTCCCGGAGAGCTTCCACATAGAACACAATCAGGATGTTTATAAGGAGAAGCACAGCCATAAGGCCGACCATATAATCCGGGAAATACTCATCCGCAGCATGATACTGTGCTACATAACAAACCGCGATGCTTGCGACTTGGATTGCAATGATTGGCAACAGCCATAGGATGCGCAGAGCATTTCCTTTTCGGCTGAAAAAATGTGAGACCAGGACTACGAGCAGAATTTGTATCAGGTTTGAAAAAACGACATAAATCAACCGTGCTGCCCCAGCTTGCATCAGAATGTCGGTGTCCGGGATGCGCAGTCCAATCAGGAGCATTGCAAACACTTCCACCAAAGCAGCCAGTGTAAAGAAAGCTCCACTTGCGAAAACCGCCTGCCATGGCCGCACTTCGTAGAATAGCAACGCAAGGAGGAATCCGCCAACCAAAAGATAGACTGTGCGCTGCGTCACCCAATTCGGAAATAAGCTCAAAGCACACTGCCCAGCGATAAAAAGTGCAACATACACATAGAACCATCTTGAAATGGGTTCCTTTTGAGGAAACAGCCGACCGATGAAAAGCAGCAACAGGGCGATGTTGGCAAAACTCCCTGCAAACTCAACGAAATAATAAAGCATCATCTTCCCAAATAAGCGTTGAAATTTTGATTGAACTCCTGACGCTTCCTCCTGCTGATCGGCAGCTGATGTCCGCTGGAAAGAAAAACAGCGGTTCCAGTAGCGTAAACAATGTGTTCCATATTGACAAGATAACTTTTGTGTGGCGACACGAAGCATCGTTTGGGAAGCTGCTCCAAGGCTTCAGGAATGCTCATTCTCAATGTAAGGTCTTGCTCCTTGCAGTGGATCAGAACTTTATGTCCGTGGCTTTCCAGAAAGTAAATGTCCGATGTTTCCAAGGACATGGTGACACCATCGTATTCAATCGTGAAATGTTTGGAGTTCAGTTCCTGAAGGACGGCATCCATCGCCGCAGCGAACAGCGTCTGATCCAAGGGCTTAACAAGATAACGGAATGCAATACCATATCCCTGCACAGCATATTCGTGCCGCTTCGTGACAAATACCACCAAGGGATGCTTCTCCATTTGAATCAGAGATTGTGCCAGCTGAAAGCCGTTGGATGGCATCTCAATGTCGAGCAGCAGCAAATCAAAGGATTTCTTCTGCATCTGCAATTCGCTCAGAAGTTCATTCCCATCCATGTAAGTTTCAATGTCAAAGCAACCTTGCACATCGTACTGCTGAACGCTTTGAACAATGCCATCAAGGTCTGACTTCTCATCATCGCAGACTGCAACATGGTACTTCAGCATTTCGACAACCTCCACAAAATAATGTCCTGCTACTATTATAGACTGTGCAAAGGCTCCTTACAAGTAGCCTGACCTACCACTTTTGTCACCAGAACGACCAGTTTTGCCAAACCTCTTGATTTTGTTGAAATTTATGATACAGTGAAGCAAAAATCAGAAGATAAGGTGGCGCAACTGCAATGTGGGAACGCACGCTGTCTCAGAAATTAGTCCGTCTTTTCTGCGAACAAAAAGTGGTAGACGAATCAAAAGCGGATGCGTATGTCTATGGGTACGAGTTGCTCATATCATCTGTTGTGAGCATTCTGCTTGTCATCCTCATCTCAATTATATGTGGTGATGTTCGGTACTCGCTTTCATTCTTGATCGGCTTTATCCCTCAGAGAATCTACATTGGTGGCTATCATGCAACGTCGCACACCAGATGCTATCTGGCATTTACCGGACTGGCACTTATCTGCATTTTGCTGAGTAAAGTAATTGCAGCAAATAACCTTTTTCGTATTATAACAACAGTAGCTCTTTTGGGTATCTCTATCTTTTTCTCTCCGATAGAAGCAACGAATAAGCCTTTGGGCAAAAAGAAGCGGTTAAGCTATAAGATGATCGTATCTGTTCTTTCGTCAATAGATTTCCTACTTGCCATTTTCAATGTGCTTCCATACACACGTCATGTGGTTTGCTACTATCTCTCCAAATGGGTGTTGATTGTATTCGCAATAATTCCTTTGATTTAACAGAAATTTAATGCCAACTTTTGTAGATAAGGAGGTGATAACATGAAAAAGAACAAATGGATGCTGCTTCTTGTCGCTTTTATTGCATTTTTTGTATTGGTTTATTTTATTGGTGCGCGCCTTAATGCAACGGCAGAGGCATTGACAATTATTTCTCTCTGCATCGGCATACTGGTCATTTATTTAGTCGTAAAAGCAATCAAATCAAAATGAAAATATGATCATTCATTTTGGAGGAATACTATGAAATCGGTGAAACACCTTTGGGCATCGTTACTAATTGTTATGGCGTTTGTAATTATCTGTCCGACAGCATTAGCGGCGACCGGTAACTCTTCGCAGATACATTCAAAAAATCCTGTGGATGCTTATCCTAATTCGACAGTTGGCGTCATTCATTTTTATATTGATGACGGAAAGCTGATTGTTTATGACCCTGACGAACGTACTAGCGTACGGGGCGATACAGGAACCGCAACGATTTACTGGACCATTCCGGGACAGGTTTTTTGGTCAATATCTTCTAATATTTCTGGGCCGATGGTGTTCTCTGGAAGTGTGAGTACAACAGCTGGTGATTATTGCCCGCTTAATGGCATTAGTTTTGATGGTTATGTTAGCGGTCTTGTAGATGTTCAAATGATGCCTGGTAGCAATTATGCAACATTGGAAGGATCAATGTTAGATATTCAAGGTGTTTCCTATGTGTTGCCGGGAGTCGAAGCGTATATGTATCATTGATTATCGGATAGAACACATGGAAAATCATATGGAAGATAATGACATTCCGAAATTTCGCACTTATCGTGGAGAAATCGAATTTGAAGGAACGTTAATACAGGCTGATATTTTTATTGACAATAAAATGCTTGAAGACAGAAACAGCTTTTTAATAAGTTTTTTGTGCAAATCTAATAAGATGTATAAAATGATTTGCAGAAATGTTTTAAAAAAGGAAGGATATTATATAAATCTAAAACTCAATGGTGTAAAATTGAAAACCCGTGTCCTTTCAGTGTCGCAAAGCTTTATTGATAGTAACTCGGAAACATATAGAATTGGCCTTATGTGTTCTAATGATTTGCGCATCTAAATCAAAAGACAGTCGATGGTACGGTTCGGAGCGAAGTATCAACAAATCAACAGCCCTCTATTTGCAACGACTGCAAATAGAGGGCTGTTTTGTTTGTTTTGGATATTTTAATTAAAGGTCAATCTTCTAATATGCGAAACCGTCAAGGCTGAAATGAATGGGCTGACGCCCGGCCTTGACCGTTCCCCGCCGCCCCGCTGGATGGGTGGACAAGGTGGCCAATCCCTAAAAGTGTTTGGCCGCACTCGTTCATTTTGGGGCCTTTCTTCTCCCAAAATTGAAATGGGCGGGAAAGCCCTAAAATGGCTTTCCCGCCTTGATTACCCATTAGCAAAGACGGGCGAGACTGTCAACGGCGGCGCTGAAAGCGCCGTTCATCTTGACCGTTGACTGGCTCGCCTGGCTTTGCTACTGCCCGTAAGAGATGGAAAAACAAGATGGAAAACAAGGTTAAAAATGGTTGACAAGTCTATCGGATGTGTGTTATACTGTGCGACAGTTTGAGATTGGAAGGAGGCTTACGTGTGTTAATTTGTGTACGCTAATAAGCAATAAAAAGTAGAAGTACCTTTCCACATGATGGTGGGCTTTTTTTGCGTGCGTATGCAAAGGAACACGTAGGTTTGACACGAGCAGTCTTTGAACTGTATCGTGGTGTTTTTTCGTGCTTTGTTGTTATGCAGGCGTCTGCCCTCTCTGTGGGACAACGCCTGCTTTTTATTGCAGAAACAAAGGAACAATGCAATAAAAAAGGAGGTTCGCATTATGACCCAAAACAACAATTCATGGAGAAAAACTTATTTTACACTTCTTGCCGGACAAGCAATATCCTTTATTAGCAGCGGTATTTTGGGAAACGTAAAAGAAGTTATGGAAATAAGACTTAGAAGCAAACTTAAGAGTGTGTTGATAGTGCATTATCTTAAAATTTTGTATAATAGGAATTGAAGTTAAATTAGATGCTAAAAATTTGTAATTAAGAAGGAGGGATTCGTCATGTTGGTATTCCAAATGCGTAATGTAGATAAAACATCTACTGTTTTGAAACAGACTAAAAACAGTGATTACGCAGATAAATAAATACGTTAGATTAATTCCTACCAGTGACTAATCTTATGACTTTTTAAACAGATAACTAAAATTACAAACAAATCGTTTAACTTCTGTATTTGTTTATAGATGTAATCACTTCAGGAGAGATTACATGAACAAAAATATAAAATATTCTCAAAACTTTTTAACGAGTGAAAAAGTACTCAACCAAATAATAAAACAATTGAATTTAAAAGAAACCGATACCGTTTACGAAATTGGAACAGGTAAAGGGCATTTAACGACGAAACTGGCTAAAATAAGTAAACAGGTAACGTCTATTGAATTAGACAGTCATCTATTCAACTTATCGTCAGAAAAATTAAAACTGAATACTCGTGTCACTTTAATTCACCAAGATATTCTACAGTTTCAATTCCCTAACAAACAGAGGTATAAAATTGTTGGGAATATTCCTTACCATTTAAGCACACAAATTATTAAAAAAGTGGTTTTTGAAAGCCGTGCGTCTGACATCTATCTGATTGTTGAAGAAGGATTCTACAAGCGTACCTTGGATATTCACCGAACACTAGGGTTGCTCTTGCACACTCAAGTCTCGATTCAGCAATTGCTTAAGCTGCCAGCGGAATGCTTTCATCCTAAACCAAAAGTAAACAGTGTCTTAATAAAACTTACCCGCCATACCACAGATGTTCCAGATAAATATTGGAAGCTATATACGTACTTTGTTTCAAAATGGGTCAATCGAGAATATCGTCAACTGTTTACTAAAAATCAGTTTCATCAAGCAATGAAACACGCCAAAGTAAACAATTTAAGTACCATTACTTATGAGCAAGTATTGTCTATTTTTAATAGTTATCTATTATTTAACGGGAGGAAATAATTCTATGAGTCGCTTTTTTAAATTTGGAAAGTTACACGTTACTAAAGGGAATGGAGATAAATTATTAGATATACTACTGACAGCTTCCAAGAAGCTAAAGAGGTCCCTAGCGCCTACGGGGAATTTGTATCGATAAGGGGTACAAATTCCCACTAAGCGCTCGGGACCCCTTGTAGGAAAATGTCCTAAGTGTGGCAACAATATTGTATTAAAAAAATCGTTTTATGGTTGTTCAAATTATCCTGAATGTAAGTTTACTTTAGCTGAACATTTTAGAAAGAAAAAACTAACCAAAACGAATGTAAAAGAATTACTGGAGGGAAAAGAAACCCTGGTAAAAGGAATCAAAAACGTAACCGTCAAATCTCCCGGCGCATAAAAAAGCATCTCTGGCTTAGCAACCGCAGCTGGGCCAGAGATGTTCATTCTTTTGGTATTCTGCATTCCTGGGGTGCACTGGCAGGCAAGAGTTGTTCGGCCCAAGCCTCGTCCATCTGGCTCATAGCGGGAGCATTCCGCAGAACCCAGAGCAAGTAACGGTACGGATCTAATCCGTTTTCTTTCGCTGTCTCAATCAGGCTGTAGATCACACTGCTGGACTGTGCGCCGCCCGGTGTATTGGCAAACAGCCAATTCTTGCGGCCCATAACAAAAGGCTTTATGCTGCGTTCAGCACGGTTGTTGCTCAGTTCCAGCCGCCCATCCTCCAGATAACGGATCAGGTATGGCCACTGCTCCAGCAGATAGTGCAGCGCCCTACCCAGAGCGGACTTTGGTGCCGCCTTGCCGCTGGCCGCATTTGCCCACGCCAATAGAGCGTCCAGAACCGGTTTTTCCTGTTCCAGCCGCTTAGCATGTCGTTCTTCTGGTGTCAGTTCTGCGAAAGACTTTTCCAACTGGAACAGCCTTGAGCAGTAGCACTCGCCGGCCGCTGCCAGAGAATCTTTTCGCTTTTCCTGCAGTAGCGTCTGCAGCGCCTCATCAAATTTTCGCCGCGCGTGGGCCCAGCAGCCAACCACCCGGATATTCTCCGGCAGCCTGTGGTAACCATGGTATCCATCCGCATGGAGCCAGCCGGAGAAGCCCTTTAAGAACTCCTCCGCGTGCTCTGCCTTCCGGTTCGGCTGGTATTCATACAGGACAATCGGATGCTCCGTACAGCCGCTGGTCCTGTACAGCCACATGTAGGACTTGCTGGTCGCCGCCTTCCCGGGTTCTTTCAGTACCTGCAGCGTCGTCTCATCGCCATGGAGAACTTTCTCCCTGCAGAGCTGCCGGTGCAGCACCTCGTAGATGGGCTGCAGCCAGGTATCAGAGACATTCAGCAGCCAGTTGGACATGGTCTGCCGGGAGAGCTTCAATCCCTGGCGGTGAAACTCCTGCTCCAGCCGGTACAGCGGGGAATACATCACAAACTTCTGTACCGCAATATGCGCTACCGCCTCCGCGGAAGCATAGCTGCCGGGCAGCAGCGCAGGCTCCTTCGGTGTTTTCAGGATGTTGGCCTCGCCGCTGTCCTGCTCGCACTTCCTGCAGGCGTAGGTATAGTAGACATCCTCTCGAATCCAGAACCGGGCAGGCTCCATTTGCAGGCTCCGGCGGACCTCTTTGCCGATCTCCTCCATTTTGCTGCCGCAGGCGGAGCAGATCAGCTCTTCTTCGCTCAGACGGTGCTCCACCACTTCAGTGGGTGTGCCCTCCGGAACGATCTCGGTCACGCTGCCGGACTGCTTCTTGCGCGCATGGGCTTTCACGGCAACCTGCTCCGGCGTAGCGGATTTGGTGCCATAGGCGTAGGCTTCAAGCTCATTGAAGCTTAGCGAAAGCTGATCCATCAGGCCCTCCTGCAACTTCTCGGAGGAGGAGCCGAATTGCCGCTTTTTCGCAAGACCCAACTGCTCCAGAAGCCATTGGTTCTGGAGCTTGAGTTCAGTGAGCTGAGTTTGCTGAGATTCATATTCCGCGCGTGAAATGGTCACCATTTCAGCGTTACTTGTGGCAATTCTCTTCTCGTTTTCCATGTGAAAATTATACCACAAAAAGTGTCAAAAAGCCAGTGTTTTCGATGCTTTTCGGAAATTTAATCTGCCTTATATTATGCTCAGCCCAGATACTGGGCGGTGGGCTTTTGGCTGCTCGATCTGTAAGCCTTCCATCAGCCAGCGGTACTGCTGCGGCGTTAGTGACCGTACTTCAGATTCACTTCTCGGCCACTGGTATGCACCCTGTTCCAGCCGCTTGTAGAGCAGAATAAACCCGTCCTTTTCCCAGTATAGTCCCTTGATCCGGTCTCTGCGCCGCCCACAGAACAGGAACAGCGTGTTGGTGAACGGATCCAATTCAAACTGCTGCTGCACCATCCGGGCCAAACCGTCTATGCCTTTACGCAGATCGGTATAGCCACAGGCGATATAGACCCGATCCGCTCCGGAAAAATCGTTCAGCATGGCCGCAGCGCCTCGACCAGGGCTTTCAGCAGGTCCGGACTCAGCTCTTGATAGAAGTCAATGCTGCTATTGCCGATCCGCAGCGTGGCGGAACATTCTGAAACGTTCCGATCCTGCTGTTTCGGTGCTGGTAACTCTGCAAACGCAGGTGCCCCGGGGAATTCCGGTGCCGCATCTGCGATGGACAGCACTTCCCGTTCCCAACGATAGTATGTAGATGGTGTGATTCCTCTTTGCTTGCACCACTGCCGTACCGGAAGACCGCTGCTTCTGCAATTCTGAATCGCTGCCACCCATTTCTGTTGTCGTGCCTGGTGCTTTAGCTCTGTTGATGTCATGGTGTCCTCCCTGATGTTAATAGTAGTGGAACGTCGCGAAACGTTCCACTACTATTATCCCATGGGTGTCCATCCGCCGGGAGATTTGACGGTTACTAATATGCCATGGTCACAGCCAAGTGAGAGATAATGCTCAATCTCACCACTCAGCACAAGCTGGACGTACTCTAAGGGCTTGTTATATAGTAGCCAGTCCAGTTCTGCTCGCTGCGCAGGGGTGTTGCCGTATTCGTCCTCAATGGAGATACAATCAATGGAAAGGGTGGTGCCATCTTCAAATCGGGCTTCCACCCGGTTGGTGTCCATGTTGTAGTGGCAGGAAAGCACTTTTTGAGAGTGATTATGGTCGAAATTCTGATTTTGTTTCATTTGAATAGCTCCTTTAATGACTTTGAAATTTGATTTTCAACAAAATGAGGTCTCTTTTTTCTTTTTCTTAAGTCACCTATCCGCACTATCCTGCATCGCAGGCGTTCACCACATAATCGAATTTCTTGCTGCGGAGCAGTTTGCGCAGAACATTGAACTGCGGCTTCTTGGTATTGTGTACCAGCAGTTTCCACTCAACAGGGAGAATCGGCAAATCCTCAAAACGCCAGTTTTCATAGCGTTCATCATAGTGTTCCGGGGCTGCATACTCTGCCAAATGCCCCAGACACCAGCTTACCACGCAATCCCCACCCTCCAGATACCCGTCCTCCTGCCGATATGCACCGATCACTTTTGCAATGGATTTCGATACGCTCGGTTTTTCTGCAATCACCAGATATTTCAACGCTTTCTCCTTTTTAAAAAAAGCAGGGATAGCCTTTCGACTACCCCTGCATCCTTATGTTACGGTTTTCTTATGTGCCATTTTCGTTGCCGGACTGATTATCCTCGTTCACAGTCGCAAGGCTCTGGTCGGTTTCCAGATTTTCACTCTGCGGCGTTTCTTCCTTCGGCTTCGGCTTATAAATGTAGAAGTAGAAGAAAGCACCTGCACCGCCCAGTGCCGCCACGAATACCAGCAGCAGAATCTTATTCATGCCACCGCTCGATTCCTCTTTCGGTTCTTCGATTTCCACATCCGGGGTAGGTTCGGGTTCGGGTTTAGTTTCGGGCAGAACTACCGCAGGCGTTTCTTCTTCCTGCTTGCCGTTCCGCTCTTCATCGTCCAGAAACTCCTGCAAATCGTACTCGTCGATCATGGAGAGCATATAGACGTTTTCGCTGTTTCGCGCCCGGTCGATCACCAGAAAGAATGTGTTGCCGCCCTTGGTCTTTACTGTGAAGAATTCCTTGCTGGGGTCATCTACGATATTATCCTCCACCTCGCCGTTGCCTGCGATGGTGAACGGGATTTTTTCTTCCTCGGTCGGTTCCTCTTCCTCGATCACCTGTGTCGGTTCCTCCATCACTTCAGTGGTGTCCACAAAGGCAAAGGCCGGGGTCGAAAAGCCCACTGCCATCAGCAGGGTCAGAATTGTGCTGGGGATAACAACTCCCAGCCGTTTAAGCATCTTTTTCAATCGCTTCCTCCGTTTCTGCTTCCTCCGAAGCGTTGTTTACAGCGGTCAGGAACGTCACGTTGCCCGCCTGAATGTTGTCCAGCAGAGCCAGCAGTTCGCGCCCGCCCATCTTGGTGCTGCGGATGGCACGAATGATCTCGCTGTCCTCTTCCTTTTTCTGTGCTGCCCGGATGGTTCTCAGCCGTTCTTCCAGTTCCGCGATCTGCTGTTCCGTCTTTTCGGCTTCATCCAGATATTTCTGTAATTTTTTGCCCATCGGCCCTCCTTTCAGTTGATGCGGCCAAAGCCTAAAAAGTGGCTCTGCCAGTAGGTCGAGTTGATGCTGGTATAGGAAATGGGGTCGCCGCAGTGGATCATCATGCCATTGCCGACGTAGATTCCAACGTGCGACGCGCCAACGGTGTTATAGGTTTTCTCAAAGAAAATCAAGTCACCAGGCTGTGCATCCGCAGGAGAGACATAGCTGCATTTTCCTCGCAGACCGTTGGCCGTTGTACGCCCAACGCTCCACCCATTGCCGCTGTTATTGATGACCCAGCAAACGAAGCCGGAGCAGTCAAAACTGGTGCTTGGGGAACTGCCGCCCCACACATACGGCATACCTAGATACTTTTCGGCTTCCTCAATCATCCTTGCGAACTTTTCATCCGAAAGGGCTTCCGATGGAATGTCGTACTTGAAGCCACCGCCGGAGCCACCAGCACCACCACCTGTGCCGATACTGCCCGTTGTGCCGCCGCTGTATGTCGGGGAGCCTGCACCGAACAGTTCCGGGCGGTTGCCGTAGGTCAGGTTATAGGCATCGTACCGTCCGGTCTGCTTCCGGTTCATGTTCTTCCGCGCGATGGTATCGAAGCCCTTATTTTTCAGCAGGACATTGAGGATTTTGTACTCATACTCCACTTCTTCCTGATAGGTATAGGTTTCCATGCTGACGTTTCCAAAAGCGTCAATCGTTGGCCGAACCCCTACTCTGGTTTCCATGCGAGTGCGAATCTCAATGGTTTCCCACACTTTCAGGAGATACTGCTGCTTGAACAGTTCCTTGATAACAGGCTTGACCTGTCCTCTGGTGAACTGCTCATAAACCGCAGTCAGATGGGAAATAAGCTGATACGGGTCATGCCCGATCTCGTCCAGCTGATAGCGGTATTCATCATAGCCCGGATGGGTGGATTCCATCTGCCGAATCTGTTTATCCAGTTCCTTTTCCAGTTCCAGATAATCCTCTTCCGCGCCTTTCATGTCGGCATCCTTGCTGGGATATGTCGTTCCCACAAAGGTACTGCCTGTTCCCTGAATCGCTGCACCACAGCTTGAAAAGGTTCCCAACATTACCATCACCAGCAGGATACCCACACCAATACTGACCCACAGGGTTTTATTCTGCAGGACGATCTCCTGCACCGCTGCTTTCGCTTTCTCCGTAATGGTGTTTGTTGCCGCTGCTGCCTGCTTGCTGGCGGCAGTTCCGGCTTTCTGACCGCGCTTGGCGGCTGCATAAGCATCCTTATACTGCTTTTTCTGGTAAAACTTCGCACCGACTGTTTTTGATTCACCTCCTGCGGCAGTCGGCGGTGGCTGGGGCTGTTTCTTTTTCAGCGGCGGTTCTGCTGCATTTTCTGCAGTACCGCCCTCGCTCTCGGAGAATTTCAGGCGGCTGGACTTCTGATCCTCGCCACCTCTTTTCTCTGCTCTGGCAGATTTGTCTTTGGGCTTTTTCCTGCCTTTGACAAAGTGGTGCAGGCGTTCGGCGGCTTCTTCCGACTTGTGAGCAGCTTCCACGCCAGAATTGTCCTTTTCTACCTGATGTACTTTCTGATGGGCGAACCCGGTGGCGGTGTCCACTCCTTTCTTGGCCACCTTCTTAACGCCCATTCCTACGCCACGGACAATGCTGCCTTTTTCATCTTCAAAAGAAAGTCGGCCTTTCTTTGTGGGCGGCTCTGCATCCGATTCCGCAGGCGCATCCTTCGGCTTGCCATCCTCCTGATGGGCTTTATAATAGTCTGTGCTCTGCTTGGCGGTGCTGTGATGCCGGGGCACATCCTCCTCCCCGTCCCCGGCATCCATGCACCGTTCTTCTTCCACGATAGGTTCTTCGTCGGCTTCCTTTTCCGCAGTTTCTTTTGCCGAATCTTCCTGCTCCGGCTTTTCTGCTGCGGTTGCGGACTTCTGTTCCCCGGTGCGGAGGTTTTCATCCACCAGACCATCCTTGGTCATTTTCTGGACGATTTTATCTCTGCCCCGAAACTTTTTGTCTGCTATGGAAATCACCTCCTTCCGGCTGGAGCCGTCATGCGAGCAGGGCTGCGTGGGTTTCCCACTTATCAAGCACCTGCTCCAGCTTCCGGGCAAAGGCGATCAGACGGGCATTCACTTCCTCACGGTCAAGATAACCGTGGGCTTCCATGTGAAAGCCGTCAGTCAGTTCATCGGCCAGTGTGCCAACGGCATAGAAATCTTCCAGCACCGTATGCACCACCGATTCTTCATCGTGGAAGTTGAGCGGCTCCACCTCACCAAAGGGCGGGCCGGAATCGCTTTCGTGCGGCTCCATGTCAGAGTGATGATGAATCTTGCGGCTCAGTCGGTCAAAAATATTCGATGTGTTCATGCTTCTTTTTTCTCCTTATATTTTCCCATCTCATTAGGCTTCGTTGTCATCAGGCTGTACAGTTTCAGCGAAGTATCAAACTTATCCTTGAACGGGATAATCGTATTGCCGTAGAACAGCAGCCCCTCGCCCTCGTTGCTGTTCGTAACATAGGAAAGCTGGAACGGCGAGATATTCAGCTGCTTGGCAAGGATTTGCCGATCGCCGGATGCCTGGTTAAGCATATAAATGAAATCGCTGTTCTCAAAGATGTTCTCGATTTCACGGCTGGCGAGCAAATCCTTGATGTTCTGGGTGATGCCTGTGGGTACGCCGCCCCATTTTCGGAACCGCTTCCAGATCTCGACGCTGTATGCTGCGGTCTGTTCCTCTTTCAGCAGGAGGTGGAACTCGTCTATATAGTACCGGGTGTTCTTTTTGCTGTTGCGGTTGATGGTGACACGGTTCCAGACCTGATCCTGAACAATGAGCATCCCCAGCTTTTTCAGCTGCTTGCCCAACTCTTTGATATCGAAACAGATAATGCGGTTATCCAGTTCCACATTCGTCTGATGGTTGAACACACGCAGCGAACCATTGACGTAGATTTCCAGTGCCGTGGCGATACGCTGCGCCTGCCGTTCCTTCTGCTCCCGCAGACAGTCGTACAGATCACCGAGCGTCGGCATATTCTCCGGCTTCGGATCGTTCAGATACTTCTGATAGACCAGCGGCAGGCAGCGGTCTATGACCGACTTTTCTTCCGGCTCCATGCCATCCCGTGCGCCCATAATCAGTTCGCACAGGGAAAGAATAAAGTCCGATTTCATGCCCAGCGGGTTATCATCGTCCGCATAGTTCAGGTTGATGTCCATCGGGTTGATGTAGTCCTTACTGGTGGACGAAATATGGATAACCTGACCGCCCAATGCTTCCACCAGCGGATAATACTCTCCTTCCGGGTCTGCAACGATAATATCGTCCGTTGTGGTAAAGAATACGTTCGTGATTTCACGCTTTGCACTGAACGACTTACCGCTTCCCGGTGTGCCGAGGATCAGACCGTTCGGGTTTTTCAGCTGCTTCCGGTCTGCCATAATCATGTTGTTAGATACCGCGTTCAGACCATAATAGAGGGAATCGCCCTCCATAAAAAGCTCCTGCGTGGTGAAGGGAACGAAGATGGCGGTGGAAGTGGTGGTCAGTGCGCGCTTGATGGGAACGAGGTTATTTGCCAGCGGCAGGCTGCTCATAAGACCCTGCTCCTGCAGATAATCCAGACGGTTCAGAGTGCAGTTGAACTTTTGAGCGATACCAGCAGTCTGAAACACAGCACTATCCAACTCCTGCTTGGTCTTTGCTGTATTAAGGAACAGCACCGTAACAAGGAACATACGCTCATTGCGGCTTTGCAGATCATCCAGAATCTTCTTGGCCTCGCCGCCATAAGTTGCAAGGTCACTCGGAATAATTTCCATATCATAACCAGACCTCACAGCTTTCTTCTGTTCCTCGATTTTCATACGGTCCAGGTCGGTAATTTTGCCTTTGATCAGTTTGATGGCTTTCAGCTGATCTACCGACTGCACATGAATGCTGACCACCAGATTTTTGTCCATGTCCAGAAATTCGGCCAGCACCTTATCCGTCAGTTCCGGGGCAAGGATGTTCAGATAGGATGCAGCACCATAGGTGTCACCCATCATAAAATCCTTTCCGCTCTTGAACAGGAAACTGGTCGGGGCAATGAAGTCTTTGGTCGTCATGCCGCTCTGCAGGATGCGGTCATAGCTGAAATCGAACTTCTGCTGTTCCTCCTGATGAAAGGTTTCGTACATGATCTGAAGCCGTTCCACGCCGTTCAGCGGGTAGGCTTTCACACCTAGCACCTTAAAATTATTGAGAATATCGGTTTCGATACGCTCTAACCGGGGCTTTGCTTCCCGGACACTTTTCGCTTCAATGCTGAATGTGATGTACTTCGTCCGAACCAGACCGTTGTTGCCCTTGGCAAGCTGCTGTTTCAACATCTGCGCATATTCCATACGCACATCGTCGAACTGGTCGTGCTGCGGCTCGATCTGAATGACCCTGTTGTACTCGCTCATATCGCTCTTGTGGTTGATGAACGACAACTGAAAGCGGATACTGGCATCGAAGTAGTTGAGGAAGTCGCACCAGCTTTCAAAGATAGTGTTCTTATCCTCGTTCTGTGCCAGCTGGTAGTTAATGTCGTAGAATCGGACGGTTTTGGAATACAGATGTTCCTCCACCCGGCAGATACCGTCGCGCCCCATTTCCAGATATGGAATGGAACGCTGCACGGTCAACCGTTGTTCCTTTTCGTTCCTTTCGGGTTTACGAAAGAACTTTTGGAAGAAGCCGCCGAACTGCAGTTTCTTCTTCGGTTCACTTTTTACCAAGGATGCCTCCTTTCTTCTGGATCGGTGCTGCGGTTTCCAGTTCTCTGTCATACAGATTTTCAATCTCGTAGCGGCGTACCGCAGGACGTTTGAAGCGGACGCTGATGAAATTCGTCAGGATGGTTTCAAGGTGCATCCCGTTTTTCTCGTACAGAGCAAAGAAAAACTCCGGCAGCATCAGAAGCACCATGCCTGCCGCCGCATTGCTGGTTCCCAGCGTATCACGCATAAGAAAATAGAACGGAACGCCGATGCCCGCCGCGAACCCCATACACACAAGCTGGCGTTTCGTCAGGTTCAGAAAGACTTTATTCTTCACTTTGGAAAGGTCTTTGGGAATCGTTACATAGGCCATGGATTACCAGAACAGCCAGACCGCCGCCGGGAAACGGCGTTGCCTGCTGTCTTTTCCTTTCATTGGATTTTCCCGGATTTAGTGACTGCCGAAGATCTGTTTGGACAGACTTCCCGTTTTGAGCAGCGAGAAACAAAGAATCACCGTGTAGGCCATTGTGCCGAACAGTGCCGAGTGAATATCCGAGGATACCCGGATGCTGCCGATGAGGGCTGCATAGATCGCCACGCAGACCATCATTAAAAACGCCTGAAATGCCAGAGCGAACAGCCCCCGGAAGTAGTTCGTACCCACATGACCCCATTCACGGTTACTCATGGTTGCAAACGGAATCGGAGCAAGCGAAGTGTAGAGGTAAATCTCAATCATTCTGCCGTACATAATTACCGTGATAACCACGGACAGAATTTTCAGACACCAGCTTACAACAAGGGTTTCCAATGCCAGCGTCACCAGTTCGCCAATCGCCATTGTTGCCATTGCCGCCTGCATCTGCATGGAAAGGGAACTAATATCAATGGCGGTATTGCCACGGATAATGCCGGAGGAAGAATTTACCACCGACTGTCCAATGTCAAATACCGCCATTGCAATATCGAACGTATGGCTGACGAGATAGACCGCGATCCACATCTTCACGAAATACTTGAAGAACATCCAAGTGTCTACATCGTGCAGATTGTTTCGTTCCGTCAGCATCGAGATCAGTTCGTAGCAGAGGATCAGCGTAATGATGATTCCTGCAATGGGGATCACCACCGAATCCGAAATGTTACGGATCATACTGAAAATGCTGCTGTTCCACCCTTGCGGTGTCTGCCCGACCTGAGCAGCGATTTCACTGGTCTGTTGGTTGACCGCTGTGAACATCGTACTCAGGTTGGACTCCACCATGCCGGAAAGAAGTTCCCTCATCCATTTTTCGATTGCTGCGAAAATATTATCGAACAATGGCGGGTTTTCCTCCTATCGCTTGTTGATTAGCCGAACAGACCAGAGAGCAGCGGGATCAGCTGGGTGCCGATGAGGATGACACCGCCGCCGGACATCAGCTGCTTCATGCCCTGCGACTTTGCGCCAGGGTTATCGTTTCCGTACCCTTCCATGAGGTTCACAACGCCCCAAACACCAAGGCCCGCGCCGATGGCAACAACGAGAGTCTGCAGAACGGTAATAGCCTGATTGAAGAATTCCATAGTCGTTTTTCGCCAGATTGCAGCATTGATAAAAAACACGATTCCAAAAGAAAAACAGGCTGGCACATCTTCGGTGCTGCCTGCTCCTGCAATTCTGGCTTCTCCTTTCATTTTCATAAAAAATCAGCCTTTTGGAATCGCAAAATGTAGAGATCAGTCGGGTGAATTTCCTGCCACGGGGTCTGCCCGGACAGGCGGGCGAGCATACTTGTTTCGGATAAGCACCTCCTATTTTTTATGCGGTTGCTTCTTCGGTTGCTGGGGTCAAATCCACCTCATAGCAATCAAATTCTTCATCCATCCGCAGCCTGAGTTCATGCTTCAGGTAGCGTTCCACATCGAAAGCGTTCTTCTTATCAAAGTCCGAAAGCTCCTTGTACCGCTTATGCTTGGTAATGTCGAATTTGTCGCTCAGGAATGGCCTGACTCCGCGCAGCTGCAGGATGCACTTGCTGCCATCCATGACAGAAAGCTCGTCCCGGCTCATAAGCTCCTTTCCGGTCTTTTGGTAGGTTGTACCAAAGGATGGGCTTTGACCGCGTGTGTCGGATGTGTTATATAGATCGATTGTTTCTTTTCCCAGCGTTTCGGAAATTTCTTTGAGGGTCGAACTTTCCTTGCCGCCGAGGAACAGCATGGTATCACAGTTACCGATAATGGTTTCTGCGGCATCCTTGTAGATGGTTTTCAACTGGCTCTGAGATTGCAGGATGATGGATGCCGAAATCTCGCGGCTGCGGATGGTGGCGATCAGTTTGTCGAACTTCGGGATCAGACCGATGTTTGCGAACTCATCGAGCAGTAGCCGCACATGATACTTTAACTGACCTCCGCATTGATCGTCTGCACGGTCACAAAGCAGATTGAAAAGCTGGGTGTACATAATGGACACCACGAAATTGAACGTATCATCCGTGTCGGAGATGATAACGAACAAGGCCGTGCGGCGATCCCCCAGCAAATCCAGTTCCATTTCATCGCAGGCCATCAGGTCACGCAGCTCCGCAATGTCAAATGGGGCTAATCTGGCACCGCAGGAAATGAGGATGGATTTCGCCGTTTTGCCTGCCGCCAGTTTGTATTTCTTGTACTGACGGACTGCAAAGTGCTCCGGTTTCTTCTGTTCCAGTTCCTCAAAAAGCTCATCCACAGGATTCTTAAACTCTTCGTCATCCTCGCGGGCTTCGCTTGCGTTGATGAACTCCAGCAACGTGGAGAAGTTCTGCTCCTCCTCCGGGGCTTCATACCAGATGTAGCCAATCAATGCACAGTAGAGCAGCCGTTCTGCTTTGACCCAGAAATCTTCGCCGGACTTCTCGCCATCCCCCTTTGTGTTGGCGATAATTGTATTGACCAGTTTCAGAATATCCTTCTCACTGCGGATGTAATGGAACGGATTGTATCGCATGGATTTTTTGAAGTTGATGGTATTCAGGACTTTGATCTTATACCCGGCATCCGAGAGCATCTTTCCGCACTCGATAATGATCGTACCCTTGGGGTCCGTTACGACATAGCTGACCTTTTGGGGCATCTGCATCAAGTTGGGCTTGACATAAAATCGGGTCTTACCGCTGCCGCTGCCGCCGATCACAATGACGTTTTTGTTCCGAGCATACTTCGGATGCTTTGGTCTACCACTCATCATCAGCCGTTCGGTCTGTGTGAGTATGACGTTGTTCTCGAATACCGGGTCAATAAAAGGTTCGATGTCCTTCTGGTTGCCCCATCGGGCAGAGCCATATTCTTCGCCTTGCCGATACTTCTTCGCGTTCTTCCCTTTGAAGTAGATTACTGCTTTCAGCGCAGCTGCGCCGACCAGCCCCACCATCAGGTCGAACGGGTGAAAACTGGGCAAGACACTTTTGTAGGCCAGACCAAATCATAAAAAGAACCATAAGCCTGTCCACCACGGAATCGCCATTGCAATGGCGGTAGAGCCATGCGGCCTTTTCCACCATGTAAAAGGCGATGATGTACGGAAAATTCAGCAGGATCAGCTTTTTCATGTCTGCTGCCTGCGCCATCCGGCTTATCTCTGCAGCCAGTTTTTTGCCCCATGCCGTACCGCCCGTCTGGTTGGACGGTGCTTTGCGCGGCAGGCGGGCAGGTGTTTTCGGATTTTTCATCGTATCGGTTCCTGCTCCCTCTTCTTTTCTTTCTTAAACTGACGGTGATTGGAAAGTTCCTCTTTCACCTTTTCCAGCTTCTGACGCACCGATTCACGCTTCTGCTTTTTCAGCGTTTCGCTGGTGTATTCCTTAAAGGCGGCAGTCATAACATCCACATCCTTGGCCTTAAAAAAGACCATGTACTCTGTTTTGCCATCCTGCTCCACCTTTTTCAGACTGTAATCAATGCCATACTTCCGGGCCACCCGATCGAAAGACTTGATATTATTGTCCGTAACCACGATGTTCGTGATCTGTGCGCCGCTCTTTTGCAGGCTCTTAATGCTCTGCCGACCTGTTTTCTTACATTGCCTTTTTTCTCCTTTCCCTCGCTGCTTTTTCTTATCCATCTCTGCCAGCAGCTTTATCAGGGCTGCTTTCAAAATCTGTGCCGTGATTTTCCCTCCTTTGATGCACAGCGAAATGGTTTTCTCGTTGACTTCTTCCTGCACGGCTGTTCACCTCCCATCTATCGCCACTGCATCAGGGGCGGACTGCCCCGGCTGCAGGCGGCGCGGTGTCGCCCAGAACCGAACGGAACTTCTTGCGACACTGGTGCAGCAGATAGCCGCACTCCCATTTGTGGCGGCAGTGCTTGCAGGGATGGCCGCTGTCCGTTCCCGGACGCTGGCGCATCATGCGTTCAAACGGATTGTCGGTAAAATTCATAGGCTCAACCTCCCTGTTCAGCCAGCGGCAGCACACCGCGCCGCTTTAAAGTGTGGTAAAGGAACTTCCGACCTTTCTGCGTCCATGCCGTGTGCAGCTTTTCCACTTCGGAACCATCGCTGCGCTGCAACTGGAACGTCAGGCTGGACGTATAGCCTTTGCCGTGATGTTCCGAATACAGCACCCACTGGCCGTTGACCCGGTACTGGATGCCGTGCAGATGCAGCAGCCGATTGAACACCTTGGCTCCGCAGCCGTACTCTTTGGCGATTTGCGTGGTTGTCACCAGCGAATCGGAATCGCTCAGCTGCGCTTCGTAGTTGCTTCGGCGTGGCGGCTTCTTATGCAGCAGGCCAAGCAGTGTATCCCAGTCAAACGGCTGCGGACGATACGCCGCGCCGACTGCCGTATGGTGCAGTTTGCAGAGCTTCTTTGCCATGTCCTGCGTAATACGGTAGTCTTTCACATACCGCTGGACCGTGCGCCCACCTTCATCCTGGAGCCGAACACGGGGCATATACTCGTAGTCGCGGCCCTCGATGAAACCATACTGGCACATACGCGGGAACCACTTGCGGAAATCGCTGCGAATGTGCATCTGGTCATACAGATCACGCGCCCACAGCGTAGAGGGCAGCGTGTCCATACTCATGAATACGATGTTCATGGGTTGTCCTCCTAGTTCTTATCTACTCTGCTGCCCCACCCAAATTCATGCCGAACCTGTGCGGAATAATAGCTATCCACGGTCACAGGTGCGTTATAGAGTGTTGCCAGCAGGTATTGCTTGATGTTCCGAATCTGAGTGCTGTTTTCTTTTAAGCACTCCAATATGTACTGGATATGCGAGGAATCCAGCTTCATCAGGCGGCTTTTCACCACCTCCTTCGGCTTATCCTCCCCGCAAATGCGCAGGAACTTCTTTCTGCTGGTGACGGTTTCCACCAGCAGTTCCAGAATCTCATACAGGACTGCTTTATCTGCCGGATAGCCCTGTTCCAGAATTTCCAGTTCCAGAGCTTTCTTGAAATAGCGGCGGTACTGTTCTTCTTCCTGCAGTTCAGCCGGATAGATAAGATCAGTTTCACTATTATCTGTCTTATTTATCTTCTCAGTATTACTTCCGTTTGATTTTGGAACTCCCGGAAGTTCGGTTTTCAAACCGCCGGAAGTATGATTTTCATACTTCCAGTAGTTCGATTGCGAAAGCCCCGCATAAAGGTCTTTCACATACAGCAGATTGGGTTTGCCAAGTCCCTGCCTGCGCCGCTCGATAAGCTGAAACTCCTGTTCCAGTTCATCCAGCAGTTTGACCGCCTTTTGTCTGGCACAATGAATAGAGTCCATGACTTCCTCTATCGTACAGATAATGTAGGCGTTGCCGTGCTTGTCCTGCCAGCCGTTCTTAATGGAAAGGCTCATACGATCCAGCAGCACAGCATACAGCAGCTTAGCGTCCCCGGACATCTTCTGGAATGGATCAGCCTTGACCAGTGCCTTCGGCACACGGTAAAAGCTGTATCGGTCTGCTTCCAGACCTTTGAAATACGGGTACTCCATGTAAATTCATCACCCCCTGTCGGATTGGATTTGCACTATTAGAAATAACAGTACATTCCTGCGGTGGAACACGTTTCCTTGCTCCACCGCAGTGTATCTGCTGTTATTTGAGCTTTGCCATTCTGCCCCAGCCCGTTCCTGCCCCATATTTCAGCGGCGTTTTCTCTGGTAAGACGCGCAGGATGCACATTCAGTGCCAGAAGTATCTCTCTGGGATGGCTTATTCAGTTGTCAAAGAACTTTTGTAAGATGTTCCTTTTGTGTACCCCTTACACTAATAGGAATCCGCAGGGCCGTTTTGGAATACAATTTTCAAAAAAAATTTTTAGAAATTTTTGATTTTTTCTCCAGATTATCAACTTTTTACGTAAAATCGAAAGTTTCGTTTTTATGTAATTTGATATTTTTCATTGAGATAGACCGCAATGCAGCTTTCCAGAGAACTGCTACCAGCAAATTCGACCTCGATGGTATACTCGCCACACCTATTTATATAAGGAGAACCGCTTGCACCGTCCTCTAACCGCTGTGAGTTCTTGTTCATCTGACGTTCCCCTCTCATGCCAAACCTCCTGCTGCCAATTCATAATGTGCTTCAAAATCAAATTTCCGGCGAATCCGTTCAAGAGCCTGATTGACCGCCCTCGTCACCGATCCACGCGACATTCCCATGTCGTCTGCAATTTCCTGATGGGTCTTGCCAAGAACAAAATGCTGATGGATGAGGTCACGCTGTTTATCTGTCAGAACAGCCAGCATCGCATGAACAGCTTCATTCTCAATAATCTTTTCCAACATATTGATCGTGCGGTCAGCAATCTCACTCCAGTCCTCCGATAATGCGTGGTAGGAAACGCACACATTACTTCGCCCTGCATCCTCGCACTTTGCCTGATTATCTTCCATCTTCCGCTCACCCTCAAACAAAGCACGGATATGCCACTCGCAGTTTTCAAAATACTCTTCCTCGATCACATCGCCCTTTCCCTCTGCTGCATCGTAGGCATAGTCGCCCTGGCAGTCATGGATATGGAACACAGTGTTTCGCTTCCCTGCAGAAAACAAAACATAGCCGCTGTTGTAGACCGTTAGATGACTGCCCTGATCAAAATCCCTGCGAAGCAGCACGATACCTTCCTCGAAAAGCATTTTGGGAGAAGGAGTGCGCTTTGCATGGGAAGGTGCTTCTACCAGTTCCTTGACCTTTTTCAATGTAAGCATTTTGTCCACCTTTCTGCCTTTCGGCTTCGGGTGAACTGAAAAAAGCAGCAAAAATCGTCTCAGATTCACCCGTTTTTTTTGAACGGGAATCTAAGATTCCTCTTGCTGCTTTCTATTTGTTGGGAAGTCCCTATACTAATAGGAATCCGCAAAGCAATTTTGGAATACAGTTTTTCAAAAAATTTTGAAAAATAAAAAAAGCCGGAACAGGATGAACTACTTGCAGGCGCACTACTGCGCTGCATTCGCTCATTCTGTTCCGGCCTATATCACATATTGCTACGGTATCGCTCTAACAAACAGATATTATGTTGTAGACCCAAAAGAACGTCTGGTGGAGCTGGTCGGCTAACCAGGTGCCGCCTAAGATTCCACCTCTGCGCTTTCAGTGTCCGATGAAGCACTCTGCTTCAGGCTTCTTTCCGTTGGTTCTCTGCTGTGAAAAATTCGATGCTCTTCACGGGAAGGCCGTGAATGCACTCCACCAGAGATTCAGCAGAAATATAATCTTCACAGCCACCACGCTTGATCTGAAGCATATTCTTTCCATCAACGACACTGCGATTCCCAATCCGCAGCCCCTTTGGGGTGCGGATTTCATGTTCTCCGTTGCTCATCTTCTCACGGCCTCCTTTGTGTTGGTTTAAGTTTCTTTTTTTCTTCTATTCAATTTCACCTTTTGAACTTCCGCTCTTTTTTCACTTTTTTCGGCTTGCATATTTACGATTTTTACGGTATAATAATCAAAAAGATGATAGAATATAGCATATATTATAAGCAAGTCGTGCCGCCGTGTCAAGAGGAAAATGTGAAAATTCGTTGCATCTTCCGGATTGAATATTTACAAATCCCGTTGCACATTGTTGCAGCACGATAACTACGCCATAGAAAGGTTGCAAACATGAAATTTGGAGAGAAAGTTCGCGATCTACGAAAGAAACATTCTTTAACACAGGACGAATTGGCACAATGTCTGGGTATCAACAAACGAACAATCATCGGATGGGAACGTGATGGCCGCTACCCTCGCAGTATTGAAATGCTTGAAAAGATGGCCGATATATTCCATGTACCTCTGACCTATTTACAGCCGGATCAGTCTTTATTTATCGAACGTGCCGCCGAAGCCTACGGAAAAAAGGGCAAAATAGAAGCCCAGCATCTCGCATTTGAGCTTACTGAGCTATTTGCCAGCGGAGAGTTGACCCCGCAGGATATGGACGGCATCATGTATGAAATGCACAAAGCCTATTTTAAGTACCGAGAACAAAAACGAGAAAAGGAACGAATAATGAACCTGTGAACCACTGTTCTATTCACTATGCTATCCCCGGAAGGAGATCACATTATGGATTCTGCATTTATTCACCAAGCTGCTAATGAACTTGTCCAAAATGTCGGAACTCGCAACATCAAACAGATCGCGCGCAGTTGCAGTCTGGACATCAGTGAAACATCTCGCATTAGAGATATGTTGGGTTTGCTTTCGCTCTATTTTGATAAGCCACTGATTCTTATCAATCGCCAGCTGGACAAACAGACAAAGCAGATGGTGTGCGGTTATGCGCTGGGACATTATCTGGAGCATCAGTTGCTCATGGACTTGCATACCCTGGACAAGTTTCTGACCATTAAGGACAAGCACATCCTTCTTTACGAGCATAACGCTTTCACATCCCACCTGATGCTGGACAGTGATGAAGTCTATCAAATGACGAAGTGCGGGCTGGATGCTGCTCAGATTGCCGCTGCTAAGGGAATCCACCTCAATCTGGTGCTGGTGAAGCTGCTGGAACTGCATCATCTGGGGTACGATCTGCGTCACTACCACGCCCAGCATCATGCGTTTATCAAGCAGTTCAACCTTCCGGCACATTTTCAGTTTGATGTGGCCGCCGGATGAACTTATGTTCTTATAACTTTAAAACCCGTAATGAACGGCGCGTTATGCCTGTCCATCACGGGTTTTTCGTGTCATTTCAGTTTTGCGAGGATTTCATCGGCACTCATGCCTTCGGCAAGCAGCTTTTTCAGAACGGACTCTGCTTCTATCTTTTTTGCTTCTTCTGCAGCTTTGGCATCTACCTTCGCCTTTTTTGCTTCCAGCTTGACAATCTCCTTGTCGATATCTTTCAGCGATGCTTTCTTCTCTTTCAGGTCAGCTTTCAGAGACTCCATGTTGGTGGTAATAGATGTGATTTCAGCAGAGAGTGCTTCTCTTGCAGACTGCTTCTCTGCAATCTGTGTTGCAAAATCGGCAGTCACCATCTTTGGCTTATTCTTGCTACCTTTTGTTCTGGGCATAGGATACAAACCTCTTTCCAATTATAATAACTAAAGTATATCACTCTGCGGGTCTACGAGCAATATCTATCATACCATCAAATTGGCATTTTCCTTAACCTTATTCAGTACCATATCCGATAAAGCACCTTGGCTATTCAGATGGATTGCTAAAATAATATATTCTGTCAAAAACATATCTGTATACATTTTAAATGTATCTTTGTTTGCATTGATGCTGTTCATTCGAGCCGCAACATTACCATGGAAATTGTTGCAACGAGAAGCATAGAGAACACCAAAAAGAACGAACGACATATTTTGTTCATTTTGCGTTTACGGTTTAGTACCAGGGGTCTGGCACTTTTTTTGTCGGAGCCTTTCTTCAATAAACTTTGTTACAATTTTCTCATATCCTCCCGGGTCTTTTCTATAATTTTCTGTATGATCTGCCCCATGAACTATATATAACTGCTTTTCACCATTACAACTATCGTATAGTTTATAAGCCATAGATAAAGGTGCCTTCATATCTTCGTCACCGTGAATGATTAAAAGAGGAATATCGGTATGTGCTAAAGCCTTACACGCATCTGCGTCTGACAAATCAAAACTCCCCCAAATCTTTGTTCCTACATTAAGCATAGTAGGAACTAGATTTTTGGGTATGTATTTTGATATTTGCTTGTTATTATTCTGCTTTATCACGTCCAATGTAGATGTAAAACCACAGTCATCAATAATTCCATATACTGAATCAGGCAACTCCAAATCACTGCTCATCATCACAATTGATGCTCCCATTGAAACTCCCATAAGAAAAATAGGATTTTTATCTCCAAAGCGATTTTGTGCCCATTCTACCCAATCAAGACAATCATATTTTTCTAGCACTCCTAATGTTGAGAATTCCCCTTCACTATCTCCCTGTGCGCGTAAGTCACATAGTAGAAGATTCCAATTGTGTTTTTGTGTAATTCTATATATTGGCACGCCATCCAAATAACTGTGCCCCCACAATCCATGAAAAAACACAATTAAAGGCGCACCTTTTTCTCTTTCATAATAATGACCTATCAGTTTTGTATTATCAAATGCTTGTATCATAACAGTTTCATTTGATTGATTTTTTATTTTATATGCATCTATGAGAATTCTATATTCATCATCGTCTGCAGTACCTAAATCTGACCATGGAGTAGTTCTTCTTTCGCAGGTTCGCTGAAATACCAATCGGCTTCCAAATATAACTCCGACCATGCATATAGCAAATCCAACAACAACTGTTATGAAGTATACTTTTTTTCTCTTCACTTTTGATTTCATTCCTTTTACATAACATTATTGCTTCATTTTTCGTGTTCAAATAGTTATTTTCGTAACTCAAGTTGGTATTTCTGGCAAATTTACAATTTATAAATACCTCCATCTATCACACAGCAATTTGAACTGTCCAAAATCTTTTTTACGTATATCCTCTATATTCCAGTTTAGACAGTCCATCCAGTAGGATCGGTGCTGCCTGTCGGTTTCCTGTAAAACCAACAATTCCACACATAGGTTTATCCCTCTCTTCTTTGTTTTACTTTCCCTCTATTATGCAAAACGGCTCTGGATTACTGCCCAGAGTCGTCCTTGACTTTACGCCTTATATCCCTTTTCGCAAATCACGTTGACCACTTCGTCAACATACTTCTGGCAGGTGTCGTGGTCAGGTGCTTCCACCATAACACGCACGACTGGCTCAGTGCCGGATTCACGAACCAGAATACGGCCAGTATCGCCCAGTGCCTCAGCAACTTTAGACACGGCTTCCTGCACGGCATGGTCATTCTGTGCAGCCTTCTTATCGGTCACACGGACATTCTCAAGCACCTGCGGATAAATCTTCAACGGTGCTGCCAGTTCGCTCATCGGCTTCTTCTTCGCCAGCATGACTTCCATCATCTTCAGACTGGTCAGAATGCCATCGCCAGTGCTTGCATACTTGGAGAAGATGATATGGCCGCTCTGCTCACCACCGATACGGCAGCCGTTCTTTGCCATGTACTCGTAGACATACTTATCGCCCACAGCGGTCTTGGCATAGCCGATGCCCTGTTCATCGAACGCTTTGTACAGACCAAAATTGGACATAACGGTCGTGACCACAGTGTTAGTCAGCAGCTTGCCGCGCTCCTTCATGTAGCAACCGTAAATGTAAAGGATATGGTCGCCAGTGATGACATTGCCTTTCTCATCCACGCACAAGCAGCGGTCGGCATCGCCATCGTATGCAAAACCGACATCCAAGCCCTTCTCCACAACAAACTTTTGGAGGCCCTCGATATGAGTGGAGCCAGCATTATTGTTGATGTTCAGACCATTCGGATGGTTATTGATGACGTAGGTATCTGCTCCGAGGGCATCGAACACAGACTTGGCGATGTTCCAGGAACTACCGTTGGCGCAGTCCAGACCAACCTTGACGCCCTTGAAAGAGTAGATACCCAGAGAGATCAGGTAGCCCATGTAACGGTTACGGCCAGAGATGTAATCCACAGTACAGCCGATATGCTCACGATGAGCAAAAGGCAGTTCTGGCCAGTCCTTATCGAACACATTGAGCTTGCCATCGATGTAATCCTCCACCAGCAGCAGGGTCTCTTCGGGCATCTTCTCGCCGTAGCAGTCGATGAGCTTGATGCCGTTGTCGTAGAACGGGTTGTGGCTGGCCGAGATCATGATGCCGCAGTCAAAGTCATCCACACGGGCGATATACGCCACAGACGGAGTTGTAGTGACGTGGAGCAGATAGGCATCTGCACCGGAAGCAGTCAAGCCTGCGACCAGACTGTACTCGAACATATAGGAACTGCGGCGAGTGTCTTTGCCGATGACGATACGGGCAGGCTCGTTGTTGCCGTTGCGCTCACGAAGAGCATTGTAGTACCAGCCGAGGAACCGGCCTACCTTGTAGGCGTGGTCGGCTGTCAAGGTAATTCCGGCTTCACCACGGAAGCCATCTGTTCCAAAATATTTTGACATTATTCTTTTCCTCAATTTTTAAGAGCTTGCATACGAATTAGATATGCTATTTTCCAAAGGGCTAATAGGTACATCTCTATTGCCTACAGAGAAATAGCATATTTGAGCAACATATCCATGCGCGTAAACACGGCCTATTTTTTATTATTTCTGCCCATAATAGGCATTCGGGCCATGCTTCCTCATATAATGCTTATCCAGCACATACTGAGCCATCGAGCTATCTGGATTAAGCAACAATGTTTTTAAATCCATTTCCGCTACCTTTTCCATGACAACTGCATTATATACAGCGTTCGCTGGACTTTTTCCCCATGCAAATGGCCCATGGTTTTTCACAACGATTCCGGGAACAGCCATAGGATCATAGTTACCGTTCTCAATGGTTTCTATAATCACCTTTCCTGTATTCGTTTCGTAGTCTTCCATTACTTCTTGTTTCGTAAGTTCTCTCGTGCATGGAATATCTCCATAGAAATAATCCGCATGTGTTGTCCCTAAAGCAGGAATTTTCATTCCTGCCTGTGCGAAAGCGACAGCATTAACTGAATGAGTATGGACAATACCATTTATAGAATTATATTTTCTATAAAGTTCCAAATGGGTTTTTGTATCAGAAGACGGATTCCATTTACCCTCTATACGTTCACCGCTTACAATATCAACAACAACCATGTCCTCAGGACTCATACCATCGTAGTCAACACCAGATGGCTTAATCACCATGTACTTTCTATCTTCAGATATGCCACTTACATTGCCCCACGTGTAGATTACCACGCCCTTAGCTACAAGATCTAGGTTTGCATCGCATACAGCTTTCTTCAATTTCTCCAACATATTTTACAATCCTCTCAAAATATTCAACGTATGACAAATTCCTTCCTCTACATCAAATGTTGGTTTCCAACCAAGCTTTTCAATCTTTGCTGAATTCAAGACCTGCTTCGGGATAGGGGATTGATTTGCTAAATCTACCGCATCAGGGATTTCAAAAACAACTCTACTATGTCCAGCGACAGCTATTTTTTTAGCCAACTCTGCAATAGTCAATTTAGAATGCGGGTTTGCCAAGTTATATGCCTCGCCGGAAATTCCTTGAATAAGCACACTCAATAGTGCCGCCGCACAGTCAGCCACATAGTTGTAGCTACGCATTTGTGTTCCTGCACTTTTCAGGATAATATTTTCTCCGTCAAGTGCATTGCGGAAAAACTGTGCATGAGCACGATTGTCTGTTTCCGTCATGTAAGGTCCATAAGTATGGCACGGGCGCACAATAACGCTTTCTACTCCGTATTGCTTCCAGTAACTACTGCAAAGATTTTCCGTCATTCGCTTACTGAGCGGATAGCATGAACGTGGAGACAAAACATCTAGATATCCTGAGTACAACTCATCAAAGGAATCTAGGGACACATCTCCTTGACCATAAACCTCACCTGACGACACATATAAAAGTCTTTTTCCTTCATGCAATCTTAGATATTCGAGTAATCTAAATGTGCTTTCTATATTTCCCATCGTTGTCCCAACAGGATTTCCATTAAATGCCGCAGGATGAGCATTCCCAGCCGCATGAATTATATAATCCACATGAACATTAAAGCCAATGGGAGCGTTCATATCATACTGTAAAAAATCCACATTCTTTTGAATGCCGAACTGGTGCCTCAGTTTTTCAGCATTTCGCCCGCCCAAATAAATAACGGTGTCGGCATTATTTTTCTGGCTATATCGAATCAGTGCATCAGCCACAAAAGAGCCAATTGTTCCTGTTGCTCCTGTCACCAGGATGCTTTTATTTCGCAGTGCCTCCATATCAACAACATGATCTAAGGCTCTATCTATATCTTCAAAATATAACTTACTCTGATGCAGATTCATCTCTTTCTCCTTTACTTTAGCCAATCGGATCTTTTTGCAATTAGAAGCGCTTTAAATATATCGATATCTTCTACTGTTGTCAGCTTAATGTTCTTTTCTGACCCCGCAGAAAAATACACCTGTTCTCCCATTTCAATCATCAGTGTGCAGGAGGCCACGGAATTTGTAATGCCCGCTTTCAATGCTCTTCTGTGCAAATCGCAAATTTTACCAATAGGAAATCCCTGAGGGGTCTGTGTTCTCTTCAAATTATCGCGTGGATAGCTTCCCGTCGAAACAACGCCGTCCTCAGTCTGCATCATTGCCTCTGCACAAGGGATGACCGTGATGGCATTACCATGTAGCTGAGTTACTCGAATACAATCCGAAATGATTTCTGCTGACACCATAGGGCGAATTGCATCATGGATTAGGACTATATCATCCGGAGAATGATGCTTTTCCAATTCAAAGACACCATTTCGAATAGAATCCTGACCATTCTTTCCACCCGGCACAACATACTTCAACTTCGTAATATTAAACTGGTTTGCATAAGCCCAAAGAACAGATTCCCAACCTTCAATGCAAACAACTGCAATCTCATCGATCTCCGGGTGATGCTGGAACGCTTCAAGCGTATACACAATAACCGGTCGCTCATTCACGGTAAGAAACTGTTTCGGGATATTCTGATGCATCCGTGCTCCAGAGCCACCAGCAATAAGTAAAGCAATATTCATTATTCTTTATCTCCTTTGATTTTATTCACTATTAACGCATCAGTTAATCACCTGATGCCCCACTTTTCCATTCAATAGTGTACTACATTTTCCACTATTGGACTTCCAATTCGGATTAGGAACTCTCCAATCCTCATTATAAATAGATGCTAAAATTTCCTCAGCATTATAAGGAACAGATACTTTTACTCCATCGGCCTCAATATACTTTGTTTTATCTACCCTCGGAAGTGTTACAAGATAAACACTATACTCTGAATTTGAAGAATACTTAACTCCATCCAATTTATCATACGAATACTGGATCATCTTATTTCCATCATAGAACTGACCAAAGAAATCTATTGTCAGCTTATCTACTTGATAAGTCTGCTCAGTAACAAGACCTTCAAATACGAATTCTCTTATTTTTCTAAAACCTGACTTTGCCATTACCTTTTGTAAATCACTCCATGAGAAATCTTCTGTAATGACCACTGCAAAATCAATATCTAAATCCCATTTGATGAGTTTTTTATCTCTTACAATTCCAAGTAATGTCCCAGCGTATGCATAGTACAGTCCACCAGACGTGTTCATTGTGTTTTCAACTAAGTTCAAATACTTAACACCATTATTTTGTATTTCTTCCTGTTGATGCTGCATTTTTCTTTCTATCTTTTTTTGTCCAACCAATTTTTCATAGTTGTCGCCAATAAATGGAATCGCTTTTATTTTATGCCATATCTGTTTTAGTTTCCTCATAACTAACTCCCCCTTAGTGAATAAACACATGCTTTATTTTAAAGAAAATTCTTTTTAACTCTTTTACATTAATAACAATCAGGATTGCCATTATTGCAATTTCAATAGGGACAATAGACAAATAGCTTTCCACAAACGCCTGAACAAATAATAGCATCCACGTTACTATAATTATAAAATAATCTTTAATCCAAATATCTTTACCTACAGCCCTTTTTCTTACCGCATATATAATATACGAGCAAATCACTGTTGCAATTGTAGCTCCTTGAATCCCCATCAAATAAACCAAAATGATGTTCATTACAATATTTGTGGCAGCACCGATTATAGCGGACCACATCATCGCTTTTGAATCTTTCTTTGCTGCCAATATCGGTCCTAACAAACCAGAAGCACAATTAAGCACAGAACTTAGCAGTAGAAAAGGAACGTACTGCCAAGCAACATAAAATTCTTTTGCGTATAATATATGAGCCAATGGTTTTGACAGAATAATCAAAAATGAACATGCTGCACACATTAGCAAATTAATAGATGAGAATGTATTTCCATAAAATTTCGAGGTATCCTCTTCGCCATATTCCTTAACCGCAGATATCTGCCATGCCTGTGTAAATATTCCTTGTAGAGTATTTATAATCTGTGGAATTTTATATGACACGGACAGCAGTCCATTTGAGGCCACTCCTAACATAAAGGCAACTACATATTTATCAGCTGCGCTATTAATCCACCATCCAACAGCAGTTGCAATCAAAGGAACCGAGTACATTAGCATCTCATGTTGAGTTTTTTTATCAATTTCTGTTACATCAATGCACTCCCACACTTTAATACGAATTGCTAAATAAATAGCCGAAATCATCTGAGCCAGAATACTTGAGAAAAAGAATCCAATTAATCCCCACTTTAAAACCAATAAGAATAGAATATTGGTTATTATTGTCACAAAAGTCCCAACTACCCCTGCTATTCCCATGTCTTTAACGCGTTCCAACCCTTTTGAAAATTGGATCAAGAGTTGGTTAACGGCATAGGAGGCATAATATAAGAATATGTATATTTCTAGGCCACTGATCCCGGGCAATAGATTTATACGCTTCAATATCCACATGCATATTCCAAAAAGAATTGCGCTAATAGAAATAAACTTCATTCCTATTGTTGCAATCGTTTTTTTATTGACTGCACAATCCATAGAGAACCGCATTACCGCATCAACGATATTTAAAGTTAAGATTGGGAAAAGAAGTGTAGCCGTTGAAACTGCTAAATCATACGAACCGTATTCAGTAGTAGAAAGAACGCTTGTATATAAAGGTACAAGTAAAAATACCAGTATTTTTGACGAAAAGTTTGCTATCATCAAAACGCCAATATTTTTAAATAAGTATTTGAATTTATTCTCCATCGAAGTTCCTTTAAGTATCTATGCTCCTCTTAAAATCATCAAAGCTTTCATAAATAGGCTTAACATTCTTTAAATCGCTGATAATTTCTGAAATGTTATCTCCATCCACTTTGATTCCAGCATAGATTTGATCCTTTCCTTCAAATTTCCATAGCTGGTTATACCAATTCATATCATTTTCCGTTAGTTCTCTTTGCAAATATGACTTGGTCCGCTTATAATATATTTTCGCATAACTATCAAGTCGTTTTATCTGACGTTCATAATAATCATCCAACGTACAAACAACTTTAGCCGGATTTCCTGCAACAACTACATTGTCAGGAATATTTCCTGATACAACAGCACCTGCCCCGATAATAACATTATTTCCAATTTGACTTCCCATCAAAATAATGGACTTCATCCCAACAAAAACATTATCACCGACTTTTGTAACTCCAGCCTTTCTTGGCATACAATGATATTCCGGACGTAAAACTGCATAACTATAGTCATGTGCTAAGATAATAACTTCTGCTGTAATTCTACAATTCTTTCCAATTTCAATAAATGGAAGGCTAGTTTCATCAACAACAGTATTCATTGGATTATAGAAGATTGTTCCTTCTCCTATCTTTGCCCCCCCCCGACGAAGGAAGTTAACATAAGCCTCAGAACAGTACTTATTAGGGTAAATTAGTTTTTTTATTGCTTCCTTAATTTTCACAATAGACACTCCTATTTTTTTCTTTCAAATATTCGGTTATCGGTATCAATAACAAAGCCACTTGGCAAACAAAGTAACTTTCTGTATTATCTGTTAAGTAGGTAATAAACAGATATAGAATCAACGCCATATATATTGTAGCGGCTTTTTTCCCATATTCATTCATAAATTTAACCGGAAAATAGATCAAATTAAGAGCATACCAAATCAAAGAACCAACAAATCCAAAATTGATATATATTTTAAGGATGTCATTATGAACGCCTCGCACCGCTGCCATATACATAACTTCGCTTCTATCCATATTTTCCACAACTTTTGCAACGCCTGCCATTCCCCATCCCATTTGTGTTGGTGAGAGTTTAGTTCTTCGGACAAAATATGCATAAATCAAATCTCGTCCCATATTGTTGATGCCATGTTCATTCAGTATTGCAAAGAATTCATTATTATATACTATAAACAAATATCCATAGCAGACCAAAACACCAACTATTCCAATTGTAAGCAATTTACGACGAGACAGTCCTTTTTTATGTACAAACAAGGAAAACAATCCCGCCGCCGCAATGCCTGCCATACCTATTCTTTTTGATCCCAAAATGAATGAAATAACAAGAAAGACTAATTTCCCTGTGTTATGTTTTTTTCTCTCGGCAAAAAACAAATAATATATAATGCACAGTCCTATGGCAAAAGTCAATTCATGAACTTCAAAATAATTTGATGCACCCTCACTAAATGCAAAAGCACCTAAAAAGCTCTCAACGATTCCAGCAACTCCTACATGAAAAATAGCACTTATAAAAATAAGAATTTCATCCACGATAAAAGTATTTGTAATACACTCTATCGCTTCATCTCCACACAGTTCCCATATTCCAATAACAACTGCATAAATGCAAAATCGATCCAAGAACGCTGCTAAAGATCTAGTCCAATATCTTATGCCATACATTGCCGGCACAGGACTTGTAAATACAGCAAAGCATTCTACCACTATCATCAACACTACAAGAGGCAAAAGAATTGTCAGAAGTCTTTTTACTTCATAATCGGAAACCTTTCTTGGGCGTGATAATGCATACGCCACTAGAAACAAAGCTGATATATATTTAGAGTAATACAACAATTGATATGCTGCTCCACCTGATATTCCAAACAATTTTGAACTTTGTCCAGAAAATAGGGTAAGTAAAAGCGTTATGGCACATAGCAAATGTGTTTTTTTAACTGTTAATCTACTTTTCATTTACGCTTAAACCCCTCTATGCTTTTAATCTAACCAACAGTTCGCAAACACTATATAATCGGGCCTTTAAAAACCAAATCAACAATCTTCGTGTAAATTTTTCTTTTTTGACTTCCACGCTATTTATTATTTTATGAAGTTGTTCATCCTTACATATAGCTTTGAACGCCGATTTCTTTTTATCATTACTCATATCCGCTTGAATAATCATTTTCATTGCAGCAATTGTATTAGAAATAAATGGACCCGAAAAGCGTTTTTTTACCTCATCGTTATAATTTAGTTCATCACATGCATCTATGCAGGCATTATAGAATCTCTTTATTCTATTGAATCGATCTGCCTTATACGTATGTGTCAATGACGTACTATTCTCACAATAGTAATAGAATGCCTCTGGAATTATAGTAACTTTTTCTACATTTCTGTACAATCGCAACAATGAATATACATCCTCAGATATAATGTCCCGTTCCGAAGTAAATCTCCAGTTGCTTTCTAATATCAACTTCATAGAATACATACAAAAACATGCGCTTAACCATAAATTCGTACTCTTCCCTGTTGCAGGATTATCAGAAACCAAATCAGGTAAAAGCACTTCTTGAACCTCAGAGCTCACATAGCTTTCTTTATCTATTGTAGGTATATACGTTCTGACGATTTTTCCTTGTGCATTAACATCGTAGTGGCCAAACAAAACCATATCACTATTGTTTTTCTGTGCGGTATTATATGCCTTTTCTATTGTACTTGGATCAATATAATCGTCGCTATCAAAAAAGCAAATGTATTCTCCAGAAGCATTTTCTATTCCCGTATTACGGGCATATCCAAGTCCTGCATTAGCCTTATGGATAACTTTTATTCGGCCATCTTTCTTAGCCCACTCTTCGCATTTTTGAGGGCAATCATCCGGTGACCCATCATCTACAAGAAGGATTTCTAGGTTTCTGTATGTCTGATTTATAACGCTCTCAATGCATCTATCAAGATACTTTTCCACATTGTATATTGGTAAGACAATGCTTACTAATCCTGCTTTCATTTATATATTCCTCGCTACATCAATTCTTCATGTTCTTAATCACTTTTGCCGGACTCCCAACTGCCACACAATAATCTGGTACGTCTTTAGTAACCACCGAATTGGCTCCAACCACGCAATGTCTGCCAATCCTCACATTGCCTACAATCACTGCATTGATTCCAATGTAAGAACCTTCTCCAATGGATACTTTCTGTCCTCTTTGTACAATTCCTTGATCAATCACTGGAACATCTACGTCACGGTACTCATGATCACAATCGGTTATGTACACGTTTGGAGAAAGGAGTACTTTTTCTCCAATTTCCAAAGAATTAGCAATAGAGATTCGGCATCGTTCACCAATTTCGGAGCCTTTGCCAATTCTCACTGTACCCCCCCCGACCAGATTTGGGCATATGGACGTACCGTCACACAATCTTCCAAGGTAATATGGTGTTTTCCTTTTAGGCTGCAATGCTTACCAATATAAACGCTCTGCCCAGCGGTTATGCCAAAGATTTTTGCTCGCATCAATCCAAGGATTTCCTTGGCTTTACCTTTAAGTCTCATCCTTAAGATACCTTTCTAATTAATTTATTCGGGTACAAGAAAAACTCCATCCACTTTGTTTTCTTCATAATCCATGCAGCTATAATCGGACCTGCAAAGCTAATTCCAAGTCCCAGCACCACATGTGCCACAGCATTCGTAACGCCAACCTTCAGTAGAACAGATCGCAGCGGTGCGGCAAACAATGTATGCATCAGAAAAATCGGCATTGTGTACTTTGCAAGAAAGTCCATACCCCTACTGAACATTTCCTCAAAATCAGCCACCATCAGGATAACCGCCACACAAGCCAATAATCCCATTATGAAAGAGATCATACTGCCGCTAATTTCCGCCGTATATACCACAATGCTCAGAATTATAAACAGCAACCCGAATATCGTCCCTTGTGCTCTTTTGCCCTTCATCTGCACATTAAACGTGCAAATACCCATACCGAGCACAAACCAGATTTCGTTTGAGAGAACCGTCGATACAGCGTAAATGCTGTACCCCCCCCCCAGTTAAAATCAAGACTTTTGCAGCCAGCGCAACTATCAATCCTACTGCAGATGCTTTCACATCGCTAAAAGTCGGCGTGACCAGAAAGATAAAAAACAATGCGTATAGATACCAATATGGAGCAGTCGGATGGAGGAACAGTGTATCACCGAGACCACCAATCTGGTCGTTAACACTACTTGAGAACACCTTTTTCAGCACCCACGTAGCAGTCGTAAAAGTGGCATAGGGTACGCCGAGTGCCAATGCTTTTTTTGCCACATTCTTGCACCAACTACCCACACTGTTTACCTTGCTGTACTTCTGATACAAGTATCCGCTACAAATAAAGAACAGCGGCACATGGAAGTAATAAATTGTCGTATTGAACCACTGGTATAAACCATTTTCAGGCAGAATATTTGACTTCGTCATGCTCTGGAAGAAATGGCCCAGTACAACCAATATACAGGCAATAACTTTTACATCATCGACCCATTTTTCTCTTGTTCTTGCCGCTGTCTTTTCACTCATTACTTCGTCTCCATCTGCTGTGCGATATCAGCATCCACGATTTCCTCGCCGGTCTTATGCTTCAGCTGTTCTTTGGAAGCCTCACTCAGACCGTTGTTGATCACACAATTCATATCGCAGGTGCTGCACTTGTCCAGTTCTTCCTTAGTGACCTTGCCATCACGGTAGTCACGGCAAATCTTCAGTTCGTACATGCTATACGGATGCTTGGTGAAGAAAGCCTTGAACTTGTGAACCAGAACCCAGGTAGCAGGTTTCCAGATGTACTTATGCATAGCAGGGCTGACAGAGCCAATCATCCAGCAGTCACGGTCGCAGCAACGAACCTTCTTGCGGACTTCCTCAGCCTGCGGACTGTTCCACAGTTCGTCCCAGCTCTGGGTATTCAGGTTGCCCATGACTTCTTTATCCTTGGTACCATTACAAGGCATAACATCGCCATACGGGTCGATGAAGAAGGTATCAAAACTCATGTCGCAAGGCAGCAGACGCTTCTGGCCGTAAATGTAGTTGATCAGACCGTGGTTAAAGTAGGCACGGAACCATTTTTTCGGGCTGTTGCTGCGGAGCAGTTCGTTGACCAGATTCTCGAAATTCTTTGCGACCATCGGACGGTCATGGATGATATTTTTTGCCTCAACAAAGTAGAAACTGTTATGCAGAGAAGCCGTGGCGAACTCCATACCCATCTCGTTGGAAATCTTGTACAGCGGAACCAGGTCAGGAGCATTCTTGTCCTGGACGGTCATACCAAAACCGACATCCTTCATGCCCATCTCACGCAGTTTCTTCAGCGTACCGTATCCACGCTGGTAGCCGTTCTGCAGGCCACGGATCTCGTTGTTGGTCTGCTCCAGACCTTCGATAGAGATACGAATACCAATCTGCGGAAACTCTTTGCACAGATCAACGATACGATCCGTAAAGAAACCATTCGTAGAAATAACGATACGGTCAGATTTCTTATACAGTTCACGCACAATATCCTTCAGGTCAGAGCGGATGAACGGCTCACCGCCGGTGATGTTCGTAAAATACATCTTCGGCAGTTTTTTGATGGTTTCGATGCTGATTTCCTCTTCCGGTTTGGAAGGTGCTTTATAACGGTTACACATAGAGCAACGGGCATTGCAGCGATAAGTGACGATGACCGTACCATTTAACTTCTTTTCTTCAGACATGATTAACTCTCCTAACTCTCTCTTTTAAGAATGTTTCGATTTTATTTAAGAACCACTTGGCACACACCGAGAACACAACCGAGCCACAAATAACTGCAACTGCTGTGAAGATATATGCCAGCAGACCATTTCCAAACAGATGAACAAGGTGTAACTTTTCAAGCACACGATAAATTACCATGTGGCACAGGTAAATCTCGAAGCAGATACCGCCAAGGAACTTGGCGACTGGATTGACCAGTACCCCCCCCCCCGATTGCATCCGATGGTATAGACCAGTGCGGCCACGCAGAAGAACAACATTGTAAGTGTAGAACTACCTATTGCAAAATAAACAACTGTAGCAATCAGCAAAAATATTCCGGCGATAACTTTGTACTTCGATGCAAGCTCGGACAACTCCTTTCGATAGAGGAAGATCAGTCCACCAGCAATGAAATAAACTGCACAATACAGAATGTTTGTCCTTGCACTGAAATTCACTAGCACTCTATCTGCAATGTGGCTTTCATCAAAGAAATATGTGCTGCATACGAAGTTGTAGATTACAGCACAGGCAAGTGCCAACCACGCGCGTTTCTTGTTTTCCAGCAGGAAGCAAAAAAACGGAAACAACAGATAAAATACGAAAATCACTGCCAACGTCCAACTTACACCGATAACCGATATGTTCATATTCGGCAAAAGACCCTGACAAAGTGTCAGGTTTGCAAAGACCTCATACAATGCACTTTTACTGGGTGACATTACAAAGTCCAGCGCACAAAGCAATGCGAAGTACGGCCAAATTTTACTGTATCTTTTGGCGTAGAACTCTCCCACACTGATTTTCTGATCCTTGAATTTCTGGTAATAGCCACAGCACATACCAAAGCCACTGACCATCATAAAAAGGAAAACGAGGTTTGTGAAAGACGGAATAAGCTGCTCAAACACAAATCCTCCTATCCCATATTCTCCATTTGTGAGGATGTGCATCAGCGCAATGCCGATAATGGCATACGCCTTCAAGCCATCTACTCCTTCATACCTTTCTTTCATTCCGCAAGCATCCCCCACAGTGTTTCGGTATACTTTTCCTCAGAGCACTCATTCTCAAGGAAATCCTTAAACTTTGCTGCACAGATATCTGCATCGTTTGTATGCAGAAGATAATACTGAATTTTGTCCACCCAGTCCTCTACGGTATTCTTACATAAGGCTCCGCATCCATCTGACAAATATCCTTCTGTCGTAACCGTATCGGATGTTATAATCATTTTATTATTTGCAGCCGCCTGAAAATAGACGGTCAATCCTGCCGGTGCTTCTGTATCCAGTGGCATGGCAATAAGTTGTGACTCGCACAAAAACTCCATAAATTCGCTTTCCGGGATATCCGTTTTAACGCAGACATTATCCCCCATAGCGCCTAAGAACTGTTCTTTCAGAGCACTCGGCATAACACAATTAAACGTCACCTTTGGAAGCTTTTTCGCAACTTCAAATAGCAGTTTCCAATCCCGGCCATTTCTACCACCACAAAAAACCGTATTTACCTTGGTTTCTACTCGCTTATTCAAAGTATAATTTTGATGATAGACATCATGCAAAAGCGTAAAATTCACTTTTGTATTCAAAATCTCATTAATATAGCGGCCGTACTCCACAGTCGTAACTGTTGCCGCAAAAGAATTTGAACACAACGCCTTTTTATAAAGATACTTTGCCACCTTGTTTTTCGTTGTATTTTTATCTTTCAACAAAATATTGATTGCTATAACTTTAATTTTCTTGTTGGTCAGTTTACTCAACCACCAACACAACACTCCCATAAAGTCATACCAGCATACAATGGTGTCACCTGATTTTGTACGTTTTACGGTTGTACTGCACACTGAGAGCATTTGCTTGATAGAAGTGCAGCGCCACTCGGGATAAATTTCCTTGTACTCTTTTTCAAATGCCGCAGTCAAAAACGACATATCTTCCAATTTCTTGGGTTTATCATATAAAACATAAATCATGCTTCACCTCTATAAACCTTCATAATTTTCTCGTAATACTCATCGATTGTATCGAAGCTGATGTCTTTGCAGTTCTTGCTATACTGCTCACACAGCTTCTTATCACCCCAGAGCTTCTGGACCTTCCTTTTCAGGTCTTCGGCATTGCCGCTCTCAAACAGTTCACCAGTTTTACCGACCTGAATCAGTTCCGGGATACCACCTATCTCAGAGCCTAGCACCGGCGTGCCGTACATTTGGGATTCCATCACGGAGAACGGACAGTTCTCATACCACTCAGACGGATAGATAGAGAACCGTGCCTCACGGATGAGTTTTTCCAGTGCCTCACCCCTCTGGAATTCTACATTCTTGATGTTGCTTACACCATTGATGGTATCTTCCAGCGGTCCAGTACCGGCAAAGACGAACTGCACATCCGGCAACTCCTTGCAGACCTTGATGAGTGTGCCAATGCCTTTCTCCTCGGAGAAGCGGCCAAAGTACAGCGCATAGTCCATTTGCTGATACTTACAAAGGGTTACCCCCCCCCCCAGATAAATCGGGACGAGTTTGTCGCAGTAAGCCTCAAGGTCGTCTCGTTCAAGGTTCAGACACGCCTTTGCATAGTTATCCGTCTCTTCCGGATTGTTCCAAAGTTCCCTGATAATCGAGGCCAGCTGCTTGGAATCTCGGCTTGTGAACAACCGTCCATCCACACCATCTGTGATCAACTCAGGAATACCACCAATATTTGCGCCGATGACAGGCGTGCCGCGCTGCTGACTCTCCATAACGGAGAACGGACAGTTTTCATAGACTTCCGAAGGACAGATAGAGAACTTTGCTTCTCGAATCAATTTGTCCAGTGCGCCACCCGTCTGGAAACCTACATTCTTAACATTTTTCAGCTGATTGACCTTGTTTTCCAGTGGGCCGGAACCAGCAAAAATAAACTGAATATCCGGCAACAGGTTGCAAGTCTCAACCAGTGTGTTGATTCCCTTCTCCTCGGAGAAACGGCCGAAATAGAGGACGTAGTCTTTCTTCTCAACGTCTTTAGGTTCTACCTTCTCCACGAAGTTGTGCATTGCAATCGTCTTGGTTGCAAACAGCGGATTGGTGTCCATCTTAGTTTTCAGGAACTCCGAGCAACAGATGATTTTGTCAATGTACTTGTATGCTCCGTTCCACTTCCAGAACTCTGCCTCCATCATGCCAACGATAGATTTTGCAGTAGAATCGTGAACACATTTTCCCTTTACACAATTCATGAAATGACCGCCGAGGCACTTCTCACAGTTCTCATGTGTGATAGGGTTCTTTAATTGATGGTTCGGGCAGACCAACTGGTAGTCATGTGCCGTGAAGATGATCTTACAATCTCTTCCGGTCTCCTTGCGCCACTTCACGATTTCCAGAATGATGGAAGGTGTCAGCTGGTAGTTGAAGTTGTTCAGGTGACAGACATCCGGCTTGAAGTCGTCCAGCACTTTCCGCAGCTGTACTCTTGCTTCCTTGCTGTAAATCGTCTTGATCGGGTAGGTCAGCTTGCTCAGTTTGCTGCCGCCGTGGAAGTCCATACCAGATGTATAAGCATTGACCCGGTTGCCCACGCAGCGGCCTTCATGCTCCATACCGAAGTACTGAACCTCATGTCCGTGCTGCTCTAGCGCCTCACCCAGCTTAAATATGTAGGTTTCTGATCCACCGTTTGGATATAAAAATTTATTTATTATCAATACTCTCATCTATTATTTCTCCTGTACAGTTTCATCGTTTCCTTTACAACTTCATCCCAGTTATATTTCTCGCAGATAAAATCAGCTGCCTGATTCTTCATTTTCATAACCATTTCTGGATGGTCACAGGCATCTTGCAATTTTTCTCGCAAGTCCTCCACATCTGACTTTTTGAAAATCAATGCCTTATCTTCCACAACCTCTGCGCACTCCGGAATATCCGAAACCAAACAGCAGTTGCCGTAGCTCATTGCCTCCAGCAGACTCAGGGGCATTCCTTCCAGATCAGACGGCAGTGTGTAGATGTAAGCGTTGCTGTATAGTTCATCCAGCATTGCTCCCTGCACAAACCCGGTAAAGAGAATCCGATCGTCACCCTTCGCCAGGTCTTTCAATTCCTCCATAAAGGAATCCGTATCGCTGGAGCCACCTGCGATGACCAGTTTTTTATCTGTCTTGACATTCTTGAAGGCCTCAACCAGATATCGAATGCCCTTCTCCGGCACCAGACGACCGAGGAACAATATGTAGGAATCCTTTTCCAATCCAAAATGATCCTTGATCAGATTTGCTTCCCGAACCTCTGGCCGATTGACACCATTAGGGATAAAATGCGTCTCCCTCCCGTACGTATCCATGAAGTACTTCTGAACGCCTTTGCTTAGAACGATGATTTCGTCCGCATATTTCACGGCGTTTTTTTCGCCGCCACGAATGAACTTGGATGCAACGCTTCCGCGCCACTTCTCGCGATCCCAGTCCAAACCGTGGATAGTGTTGACTACACGCTTGCCAAAAAGTTTTGGTATCCAGCAGAAAAAGGCAGGACCTTCTGCATGGATATGCACCACATCGTATCTTCCAAATGCACTATAAAGTGCTGCGAAAAAGGAAGAGCTTACCGCCGCAAGTCCCTTTTTCTCAATGGTCGGAACAACCTTTTGACGGATACCATCATATTCAATTGTTTTGTCATACTCTGCACCGCTCACATGATGACCTGCTCTATTGTAGCAAGTTATATCACAGCCATTCTGTGCCATTCGGGTGCATAGTTCTTTTACAACAATCTCTATCCCGCCTTCACGAGAAAGACGTTTTTGTCCGAAAACCGCAAGTCTGATTTTTCCTTCCATTACTTCTCTCCAACCTCTATTTCATGCTTTTATCTTTGCCTTATGCACAATCCAAGTAGTTCTTATCCTCAAATTGTCATGCTCGTTCTTTCACTATTCACCTTGCATCCTTTATTGCACGACAACAAGCCTGTATACAGATTGCAGTAGCAATCTATACGCAGGCTCGCCTTCGTACCTCCTTATTCTGTTTTCTGCTCTATCAGCTTTCGCTGTGGTGGGTTAAGTATAGAGCGCAACCAGAAGCCATTCGCACCTGAAATCACGCTTGCTGTAACGCACCATGACAGGCAGAAACAGGTTGAGGTGAAAAGGTCAAGCCGCGTAAACCCGCATGAAATCAGGCTTTTCTCTGGTTGCCCATATTATTTCACACTCCCCATAGCCGAAGCTGGGGTTATTGTAATGAGTACCAATGCGCGGATCAAGGCAGACACCGTTGATAATCTGCTGGGTATTCAGTCCCTTCATCTCTGCATAGGTATCCAGTTCGTTGAAGTAAGCAACACGAAGAGCCAGATATGTATTGGCAAACAATTTGACTGCCTCTGCCTCGGTGAAGCCCATGAACAGGGTGTCGATGTTCTCCTTGATGGCACCTTCCTGCAGCAGACCAGCAAACTCGTGTGCCGCCTCAACCAGACGCTCATCGTTCAGATCAGTGCCAACGATGATGCGAGAAGGGTACAGGTTATCATAGAGAGCCTTGGACTCACGCAGGAACTCCGGGCTGAAGATGATGTTCTTGCTGTTGAATTTTTCTCTTACACTTGCTGTGTAGCCTACAGGAATCGTGGACTTAATGACCATGATGGCGCTCGGGTTATATTCAATGACCAGCTTGATCACAGCTTCAACTGCAGATGTGTCGAAGTGCTGCGTGTGGCTGTCGTAGTTGGTAGGAGCTGCAATAACAACAAAATCTGCATCGCTATATGCCGCCTTTGCATCCAGTGTTGCAGTTAAGTTCAGTTCTTTCTCTGCCAGATACTTTTCAATGTATTCGTCCTGAATCGGAGACTTTTTGCTATTGATAAGTTCCACCTTTTCCGGCACAATATCCACTGCCATAACCTTATGATGCTGGCTCAGCAGCGTTGCAATGGAAAGTCCAACGTAGCCAGTTCCGGCCACAGCAATTTTCAAATCCTTAAAATCTCTCATGATTACTTTCTCCTCTCTCTTTGCGTTTTTATTTTGAAAACACACTCTTTACATACTCATAGCTGTTAATATCGCCAATGTCATACCTCTTACCCGGCATGACGTAAGCGTGCATCGGTGTCTGCTTGCTCAACCAAGCCGCAAAGCTACCCGGTGCGTCATAGCCGCAGCCGTTCTCCAGAGCTTCCTGAATCCGCTTTACATCACAGGCATGATAGCAGTAGAACGGCGGCACAGCCAGATTTCCTTTTGGTTCCTTTGGCTTTTCCTCATAGCTCGTAATCAGATCCGAGTTATCAAGCGTGATGATTGCTGTTTTCTGCTGCTTTTTCAGTTCGTTTTCCTCATGGCACATCACACAGGAAGCATTCTTTTCCTTGGCAAAATCAACGAACTTGGAAAGGCTGAAATACAGATTGCAGTAACAATCTATACGCAGGCTTGCCTTCGTACCTCCTTATTCTGTTTTCTGCTCTATCAGCTTTCGCTGTGGTGGGTTAAGTATAGAGCGCAACCAGAAGCCATTAGCACCTAAAATCACACTGGCCGCAACGCATTATGACAGGCAGAAACAGGTTGAGGTGAAAAGGTCAAGCCGCGTAAACCCGCATGAAATCAGGATTTTTTCTGGTTGTCCATATTATTTCACACTCCCCATGGACGGTAACTACAACTCTTTTCCCAAACATCTTCGGCAGCCATGCAAAGAACGCCGGCCCTTCGGCATGGATGTGCACCACATCGTATTTTCCAAATGCACTATAAAGTGCCGCAAATGCGGAGGAGCTGACTGCAGCAAGTCCGCGCCGTTCAATAGTCGGAACAGACTTCTGACGGATTCCCTCGTACTCCGTTTTACCAGCATCGTCATATTCTGCACCACTCACATGATGGCCTGCTCTGTTGTAACAGGTCACGTCACAACCATTCTGTGCCATTCGGGTGCAGAGCTCTTTGACAACGATCTCTACTCCGCCTTCTCTCGATAATCGCTTCTGTCCGAACATCGCAATCGCAAGTTTCTTACTCATAAATCTTTCCCGCAATCCCACTCAATTTCTTCATCAATATCTCAGCCAACACAAAGAGCGGATAGGCTCGCTTGCCTGTCCGCTGGCTGTCACCCCACCCTCATGGTCGAGATTTCTTTCTGGATGGCATTGCTGCCACCCAAAAAGATCAGTCGTTCATTCTTCGGGTAAGAAAATATGAACTTCGGGTTGCGGGGCCTTTCATTCTCTGCCGTACCCTTGTCCCTATTATGACAGCCGCGTATTATATCTCCATCCCCTCTCCGCTGAATGGTCGGAACATATTTCTGGCAGATTCCAGCGTATTCAATTTTACTGGCATCATCATATTCCGCACCGCTCACATGATGTCCCGATCTGTTGTAGCATGTCACCTGACAGCCCTGCTGCGCCATCCGTGTGCACAGCTCTTTTACCACGATCTCCACGCCGCCCTCTCTCGACCACCTTTTGTGGCCAAAAACAGCAAGCCTCAATTTCTCTTTCATTTTCCCTTTCCCGTCGCTTTCCCCATTTAGGGATCTCATCCCCATACCGTGCCAAACTCCGGCCCGGTTTCCTTTACATCACAAAAAGCCCGGACGCATTTACGCCCAGGTTTTTGACTGATTTACGCCGCAATTCATTGACATTTTATTTCCAGAATCATCAATATCAATTTCGTAAATGTATTTATCGACACTAAAAACATTTTACCATTTTTTCCTTTGGGATACAATACTTTTCAGCTGTATCATTGCCTGCTTCATGGCTAAGATTTCCGTACTTTATTCCGTCTTTTTGTTGCAACATATTCATTTTGGAAAGAAACTCGTTCCATTGCTTTTTTCAGCAAAAAAACACCCTTCCCCTCACGGAAACCCGCAAAAGGAAGGGTGTTGAACTCAATATCCTGTTGTCATGCCAATCACAGCATGTTCGTACCGGCAAAGCCGGTATCAACTGTTATTCAGCACGGCACCTCAAGCGCTTTTGAGCGTAGAGCTATGATTAGCAGTTCTCAGCGAAGTACTTAATGGTACGGACCATCTGAGAGGTGTAGGAGTTCTCGTTGTCGTACCAAGACACGACCTGAACCTGATAGGTGTCGTCGTCGATCTTAGCGACCATGGTCTGGGTAGCATCGAACAGAGAGCCGTAACGCATGCCGATGACATCGGAAGAAACGATCTGATCCTCGTTGTAGCCGAAGGACTCAGAAGTAGCAGCCTTCATAGCAGCATTGATGGACTCCTTGGTGACATCCTTGCCCTTGACGACAGCAACCAGAATGGTGGTAGAGCCGGTGGGAACAGGCACACGCTGAGCAGAACCGATCAGCTTGCCGTTCAGCTCGGGGATGACCAGGCCGATAGCCTTAGCAGCGCCGGTGGTGTTGGGAACGATGTTCTGTGCGCCAGCACGAGCACGGCGCAGATCGCCCTTGCGCTGAGGACCATCCAGGATCATCTGGTCGCCGGTGTAAGCATGAACAGTGGTCATGATACCGGAGACGATGGGGTAGGTCTTGTTCAGGGTGTTAGCCATGGGAGCCAGGCAGTTGGTGGTGCAGGAAGCAGCAGAAATGACCTGATCCTCAGCGGTCAGGGTCTTCTCGTTGACGGAGAAGACAATGGTCTTCAGATCGTTGCCTGCGGGAGCAGAGATAACGACCTTCTTTGCGCCAGCCTGAATGTGAGCCATGCTCTTCTCCTTGCTGGTGTAGAAGCCGGTGCACTCCAGAACGACATCAACGTTCAGTTCGCCCCAGGGAGCGTCCTTTGCGTCCTTAACAGCGTAGATCTTGATCTCCTTGCCGTCAACAATGATGGAGTCCTCGGTAGCCTCGACGGTGTGCTTGCCCTCGCCGATCTTGCCGCAGAAAGAACCCTGAGCAGTATCGTACTTCAGCAGGTGAGCCAGCATCTTGGGGCTGGTCAGGTCGTTGATTGCGACGACCTCGTAACCCTCAGCATCAAACATCTGACGGAAAGCCAGACGACCAATACGACCGAAACCATTGATAGCAACTCTAACAGCCATGTTAATAGTACCTCCTAATTATTTTACCCATAATCGGATAAATCACGGTATCTTTATTTTAGACCAAAACGCAGAAAGTTTCAAGTATCTGCCAAAAAATTAACAAGAGATTCACTGCATTTTTTGCTTTTGTACGATTTTAATTCCTTTCATTCCCTGCTTTTCGGCAATTGCGCCAACAGAGTGCCAACATTTTTGTCAGCTCTCCCCGTTCAAGCAGGCTGCAGCGCACGCTCCGCCAATGCCGCCCACGCAGCAAAGGCCCAGTCCGGCAAAGATCTCCGGCCAGACAGCCGGTGTGGCCCAGCTCAGGCCGCTCATCAAAACCAGTACGTAGGGCAGCTGCCAGCACAGGCAAAGTGCAAATGCGGCAAGCCCGGCTGCGCACAGTGTTTTGCCATTGCCCGGCTGCGGGACATGCAGCGCCCGGGCCAGCGCTGCCAAAAACACCAGTGCCGCAAGCGCCTGCCACACCGCCGCTGTAGGGGTCACGCGGTGCCAGCTGGAGCTGTTCTCCATAAAGCGCAGCAGCACGTTCCAGTAGAACAGCAGACTGCCCGCCACGGCCAGATACAGCCCGCCAAAGGGCTTTTTCCACTCGTTGGGGCTGAGCCAGCAGCGGCCCATGGTGCTGAGCCACGCGGAGCACAGGCATTCCAGAATGCACCGCACAAAGCCGCCCAGACCGGAAGCTGCGCCCAGCGCGATCTGTGCACCCGCTGCGGCCAGAAAACATACTGCACCGACAAAAGCCAGAATACCGGCCAGCGGCCTGCGGCTACGCACCGCTTCCGAGCGGGAAGGCTGTGTACGGCCCACAAGCACTGCAGCCAGCACCACGATACCCAGTGCCAGATAGCGCCACCACACCGAGCCGACCACGCACAAACCGGTGACGGCATCGGTGCCAAAGGCAAGGTCTGCCGCGCGCAGCACGCCCAGCAGAATGCTCAGGATAAAAACGAACAAAACAGAAGGATTCATCAGCGTTCCTCGATCGGCTTATATTTCTGGCGCACGCCCAGATACTTGTAAGCGGGACGAATGATACGGTTGGCGAATACCACCTCTTCCACGCGGTGTGCACACCAGCCGGGCACACGGGCAATGGCGAACAGCGGGGTGTAAATATCCTCAGAGATGCCCAGCATGTTGTAGATCAGGCCGCTGAACAGGTCCACGTTGGCGCACACCGGCTTGGTGCTGCCCTTTTCCTCGGCAAAGATGCCGGGGGCCAGCCGTTCGATGCTGCACAGCATATTATACTCTTCCTCAAAGCCTTTGTCGTAGGCCAGATGGCGGGCGCGCTGCTTCAGGATCACCTCACGAGGGTCGCTGATGGTGTACACCGCGTGGCCCATGCCGTAGATCAGGCCGGAGCCATCGCCCGCCTGCTTGCGCAGGATGCGGCGCAGATACTCGCGCACCTCATCGTCGTCCTCGGGGTTTTCCACATGCTTGAGGATATCCTTCAGCTGACGGTTCACCATCAGGTTGGCACCGCCGTGCTTGGGGCCCTTCAGTGCACCGATGGCCGCCGCGATTGCGGAGTAGGTATCGGTGCCGGAGGAGGACAGCACACGGGTGGTAAAGGTGGAGCAGTTGCCGCCGCCGTGGTCGGCGTGCACCAGCAGGCACATATCCAGCAGCTTTGCTTCCTCGTGGGTGAACTTCTGGTCCGGACGGTAGGTGCTGAGGATGTGCTCTGCCGTGCTCTGGCCGGGCTTGGGCAGGTGGAAGAACATGCTCTGCTTATCGTAGTAGCGGCGTTTCATCTGGTAAGCGTTCACCATCATGGTGGGCATGCTGGCGATCAGATTGATGCTCTGGCTCAGGATGTTCTCCAGACTCAGATCCTCGGCGTGCTCATCGTAAGAGTAAAGGCCCAGCACGCAGCGCTGCAGCTTATTCATGATATTGGGCGAGGGGGCGTTCATGGTGTCCATGAAGCCTTCCGGCAGGGCGCGGTGCTCTGCCAGGATCTCACAGAAATCGTCCAGCTGCTCCCGGTTGGGCAGACTGCCGAACAGCAGCAGCCAGATCACCTCTTCAAACACAAAGCGGTCATTGCGGTAGGCCTCGTCTACGATCTCGTTGATGTTCACACCGCGGTAGATCAGCTTGCCGGGAGTGGGGATCACATGGCCTTCCTGATCCTTTTTATAGCCCACAACGTCGCAGACGTTGGTCAGGCCGGCCAGCACACCAGTGCCATCCGGGTTGCGCAGGCCGCGCTTGACCCCCAGACGTTCGCTCGTCTCCGGATCGATGTAGTTGTTGGCAACATATTCCTCACACAAAGTCCGCATTGTGTTCGGGTCCAGCGTTGCCACCTCCGAATGTGCAAAATTCATAAGGGGAATTCTCCTTTCATCCTATTTATATACTTTCCCGCCCACCCTCAATGATGGGTATAATGCTATATTATCGCTTTTGACGAGTAAATTCAAGCATCAACTGCACCGTTCAGCGTACAAAAAGCCGGTTTGGTGCTTTTTTACGCTTGCACCACAAAAGGCTTTTTCCCTGTTTCGCATCTTTTTTCAGGGTATATCCGGTATTCTGATTAAAAAAACACCGCTGTCGGAGGGTTTGGGACTATGAAAAAGTTTTTTCTGCCAATCTTTGCGGTCCTGCTGGTGCTGGGCAGCATTCTGCCGCTGGCTGCCTACCGGATCACACGCGCCGTGCTCAGTGGGGCAGAGCCCGCATCTTCTGCCGTATCTTCGCCTGCAGCATCTGCGCAGCCGCCAAGTGCCGTGCCTTCTGCGGATGCCGAGACCTTTCTGGTGGAGGATCAGGCCACCGGACAGGTGTTGGAGCTTTCCCGTCAGGAATACGTTCTGGGTGCTGTCGCCGCCGAGATGCCGGTGAGCTGGCCGGACGAAGCGCTCAAGGCACAGGCCGTTGCCGCCCACAGCTATGCGCTCTACTGCCGGGATCACACCACCCTGCAAAGCGGCGCCTGGCTCACTGCCGACCCAGCCCGGCGGCAGGGCTACCTGACCGAGCCGGTGCTGCGCAGCTACTGGGGCACCGCCTACGAGCAGAATTACGCCCGCCTCTCCGCCCTTGTGGACGAGGTCTTGGATGAGATACTTTATTATGAGAATGCTCCTGCCTGCGCCAGCTACTTTGCCATTTCCAATGGGCAGACCGAGGCCAGCGAAAATGTATGGGGTTCCGCCCTGCCCTACCTCATTTCAGTGGACAGCAGCACCGACCGTTCCGCTGACAACTACGAATACACCGTCACCTTTTCCGCAGAGCAGGTGCAGCAGGCCCTTGCAGGCCTTGGCATTTCTGCCGACCTCGCCGCGCCGGAGGGCTGGTTCGGCCCGGCAGCGCTGACCAGCGCCGGATACACAAGAACCGTCACGGTCTGCGGGCAGACCGTTTCCGGCACGACCCTGCGCCGGGCGCTGGGCCTGCGCAGCACATGCTTTACGGTACAGTACCAGAGCGGGAATTTCAGCTTTACCACCCGGGGTTACGGCCACGGTGTGGGCCTGAGCCAGTGGGGCACAAAGGCCATGGCGGAGCAGGGCAAAAGCTATGCCGATATTCTGGCACACTACTACCCCGGCACGCAGCTGCAAGGATGAAAAAGCGGCCCGCACCGCAAAGGCACAGACCGCTTTTCTATTCACTCTTTTTCTTATACCCGCACCATATCCGGGGTGATCTCGGCCAGAGAATGCGCACCGCACATCTGCATGGTGTCGGCCAGCTCACCGGCCAGCTTATCAATGTAGCACTTCACGCCTTCCTCGCCGCCGCCATACACAGCCGTGACGAACGGGCGGCAGATCAGCACGCCGTCTGCACCCAGTGCCAGTGCCTTGAACACATCCACACCGGTGCGGATGCCGCCGTCCACCAGGATCTTCACGCCGGTGCCCTTGAGGGCTGCTGCGATCTCCGGCAGCACCTCGGCAGTGGCCGGGCACTGATCCAGCACGCGGCCTCCGTGGTTGGACACCACGATAGCAGCCGCACCGGCTTCCTTTGCCTTCAGTGCGCCCTTAACGGTCATAACGCCCTTGACGATGAAGGGGCGATCGGCCAGCTTGACGATCTCGGCAAGCTCTGCCACGCTCTTGCTGCCTGCGGGCGGAGTCATGTTCTTCAGGAAGGGCAGACCGGCTGCATCCACATCCATGGCCACGGCAAAGCAGCCGCTGGCCTTGGCCTCGGCCATCTTTTCCTTAATGGTATCAATGTTCCAGGGCTTGATGGTGGGCACGCCGCAGCCGCCTGCCGCGCCGATGGCCTTGGTGGCCATCTCCATAACGGTGGGGTTGGTGCCGTCGCCGGTAAAGGCAGCGATGCCGTTCTCTGCACAGGCGCGCACCAGCACATCATTATAGGTCATATCGGTATAGGCTTCAGAGTAGTGCAGGTTTACAGCACCCACCGGGCCTGCAAAGAACGGGTACTTGAAGCTCTTGCCAAACAGCTCAATATGGGTGTCCGGGGTGCCGCCCTCGCACAGGGTATCCATGTTCACGCGGATCTCGGCCCACTTATTATAATTGCGGATGGCGGTATCGCCCACGCCCTTGGCACCGGGGCCCGGGATCTGGTTTTTGCAGGCCACGCCGTTGCACACCGGGCAGGCCTTGCAGTATTTGCCAATGCACTCACGGGCATTGGCCAGCACTTCAGGATAAGTCATAAGAAAGCATCCTCCTTTTTTATTCCACTCTGCGGCCGCAAAGATTTCCCGCCGCAGTACTCTCCTGCTTCATCATAGTCCGGTTCAACCGCTTCGTCAAGGGTTTTTGCTGCATCCCTGAATTTTTTGCCGTTTTTTGCCTGCACAGAGATGTCGTTTTGAAAAAGCCCATTTTTTTCAAAAAATCCTTGACAAAAGCGGTTCTTTCAGGTATTATAGTGTGGCGCTGTGGCGTACAACCGAATATGGAAAGATGGCTGAGTTGGTCTAAGGCGCACGACTGGAAATCGTGTAACGTGTCAAAAGCGTTCTGGGGTTCGAATCCCCATCTTTCCGCCAGAAATCCGGAACCTTTGGGTCCCGGATTTTTTGTTTTATCGGCTCATTTTTCATTTTTAAAAAAGTGCTTGACAAATGCGCACCTTTCAGGTATTATAGTAGAGCGCTGTGACGCACAACTGAATATGGAAAGATGGCTGAGTTGGTCTAAGGCGCACGACTGGAAATCGTGTAACGTGTCAAAAGCGTTCTGGGGTTCGAATCCCCATCTTTCCGCCAGAAATCCGAAACCTTGCGGTTTCGGATTTTTTGTTTTTCCAGCGCTTCTCTGTTCCGCCTTGACTTTTGTCCGCTGTTCCGCTATGCTGAATAAAACATCTGAGGGAGGATTTTTTATGGCATCTTCCAAACGAAAAAAGCACGGCGCGGGCTATGTGGTCCTGATCGCAGTGCTCATTCTTGTACTGCTTGCAGTCGTGGCCGCTGTAACCGGGTACAGTCTGGTAGCCCGCCGGGTGAAAGCGCTGCAGGCAGGCGCGGCCTTTACCTTTGATTATGAGATCACATCCACAGTCGATTCCCCTGCCCTTTACACCATCCTGCAAAAGACAGGCTCCACCAAGGGCACCGTCAACGGCCTGTATGCGCCGGACGCACTGCAGCTGAGCATCTCGGCCCCGGATGCCGTTATCCCGGCAGGCCCGCTCACCCGGGTGTATATCAGCAGCAGCGAGACCTTATACGATGTCGGGCAGCTGTACAAAAATATCCGCTCTTCCATCACCGGCAGCTACCCGCTGGCGAGCCTTCTGCTGCCGGACTGGAGCCTTGGCAGTTATATCTCGCAGGCCCAGCTGGCAAGCCTACTGGGTGTGGACACCACAGCCACCAGCCTGCAGGACATGACCGAGTTTGAGCTGCCGCAGAAAAAGCTGCAGCGCGTACAGCCGGAAAACGCAAAGGATGGCTACCTTTATTTTCAGCTGGATACCGGTGATGCCAGCGCCAATGCACCGGTACTTGTTATCGGGCTGGAAAAGAGCAGGTTCTTTGCGGATGCCATCCCGGTGCACATCCTGCTCACCATCCCGGAACACGGGGTCAGCATCCAGCTCACTGGCACCGTGAGTGCCCAGACCGTGGTGCTCACTGCGCCCACATCCCGCATGAAGGACGAAGACATCCAGACGCTGGTGCAGATCCGCGATACCATCCAGAGCGTGCTGCAGTTCGTGCAGACCGCTGCCAACAGCGTACAGAACGCGGGCTGATCTTTCCGCAAACATCAAAAGCCAGAAACGGCAGCAGTCGTTTCTGGCTTTTGTTCTGTCATTTTACCGGTCGAGGATTCGGCCATCGGTGGAGAAAGTGACTACATTCCACGGGATGAACTTGCCGCTGTTCTTCAGAGCAGTGATGGCAGCGTGCTCCAGCCCGCCGCAGCAGGGCACCTCCATGCGCAGCACGGTCACGCTCTTGATATCATTGCTGCGGATGATCTCGGTCAGCTTTTCGCTGTAATCCACAGCATCCAGCTTCGGGCAGCCGATGATGGTCACATGGCCCCTCATGAACTCCTCGTGGATATTGGCGTAGGCATAGGCGGTGCAGTCGGCGGCGATCAGCAGCTTGGCACCGTCAAAGTAGGGCGCGTTCACCGGCACCAGCTTGATCTGGCAAGGCCACTGTGCCAGCTGGGACTGCATGGGCACTGCGGCTGCGGCAGGTGTGGTCTGCTCACGGTGGAACTGTTTCATCATGCTGCCCGGGCAGCCATGGAACGCCGGTGCAGCGGGCTGCGCCTGCTGCTGGGCGGCAGCGGCCTTTTTCTGCTTGTTTTCCAGCACAGCCTGCTCGTCATAAGCGGCGGCTTCGCGCTCGGTAAAGGTGATGGCACCGGTGGGGCATCCGGGCAGGCAGTCGCCAAAGCCGTCGCAGTAGTCGTCCCGCATCAGCTTAGCCTTGCCGTTCACAAGGCCGATGGCACCCTCATGGCAGGCGGTGACGCAGGCACCGCAGCCGTTGCATTTTTCTTCGTCTATATGAATGATTTTGCGGATCATGGAAAAATCCTCCTTGCTTTGATGTTCTGAGTATACTATAATCAGACCGTGCTTTCGGTTGTTATAACCACAGAAAGAGGATTTTTATGAAAAAGATCGCGTCGCCCCTATTTCAGGATCTTTCAGAAGCCGAGCTGGATACCCTTGCCGCTGCCGGGCACCTGCGCACCCGGCAGTTTGCAAAGCACGAGGTCATCTTCCACGCCGGAAGCTGCGTGCGGGAGATCGGCATTGTGCTGCGTGGTTCCGTGCACATTGAAAATCTGGATCTCTGGGGTACCAAAAGCATCCTGAGCAGCGTAGGTGCCGGGCAGGCCTTTGCCGAGACCTACGCCTTTTGCGGCGAGGCCTTGATGGTGGATGCTGTTGCGGCCGAACATTGCGAAATACTGTTCCTGCACACTGCCGCCTTTACCGATGCGCGGATCGAGCCAGCGCTGCAGGACAAGCTGCTGCGCCGCCTGCTGGCGGTGTCCATGCGCAAGAACCTCAGCCTTTCGCAGCGCATCTTCTGCACAACGCCCAAGACTGTGCGCGGACGGCTGCTGACCTATTTTTCCGCACAGGCAGCACGCTGCGGCAGGATGGAGTTCGAGGTGCCCTTCAACCGCCAGCAGATGGCCGACTACCTCAATCTGGACCGCAGCGCCCTCTCCAAAGAGCTGTGCAAAATGCGAGACGAAGGTTTGCTGGAATTTGATAAAAACCGCTTTGTTTTAAAGCAGCTTCCAGAATAACCAAAAGCGCCCGCCGGGCAGGGCTGGACCTCCGGCGGGCGCTTTCATTTTAACAAATCAACAGAACGAGATCAGACCGTCTCCTTCTTCTTACGGGGTGCGCACTTGCGCTTGGGCTTCTCCGCAGCGGGCTTTTCCTCTGCAGGTGCTTCTGCCTTTGCAGGCTCTGCTTTTTCGGCAGCCTTGGCGGCGGTCTTTTTTGCGGCGGTCTTACGGGCAGGCTTTGCGGGCTTTTCTGCCGGTGCTGCGGTCTCTGCCTTCCCCTCTTCTGCAGCTTCTGCCTTGGCGGCAGCCGCCTTTTTGGTGGTGCGGGGCTTGCGGGCCGCAGTCTTCTTGGCCGGTGCCTTTTCTGCAGCGGGCGCAGCTTCAGCGGCAGCCTCCACAGCAGGTGCCTCGGCCTTCTTGGCGGCACGCTTTGCGCGCTCCTTCACCTCGGCAATGGTCCACAGCTGGTCATCTGCGCCGGACACCTCCTGCCAGATCTGCAGCACGGTGCCAACCGCAGCGCCCATGCCAACGGTGTCCACGCACTTGCCGCCGGCCCAGGAAGAGCGCAGGCGCACAGTTCCTTCCGGGGTGGGCTGAACGGTCCACATCTGAGAGGTACCGCCCACATCCTCCCACAGGTGCAGCCAGGTGCCGTTGGCGGTGCCGGTCATGGTCAGGTCCAGCAGCTTGCCGGATGCGCGGTTGCGGATGCGGTAAACGCCGTCACCCACGCGGATAAAGCTCCACTCCTGCTCAGGCTTATGCTCGTACTTGCCCAGACGGACGGTACCGGCTTCCTTGGTGCCCTCCACGGCCTGAATGACGTTGCCGGTGTGCGCGGCAATGGTGTAAAAGTGATCGGCTTCGATCACGGTCTGTGCAACAGTTTTCATGGTTTGTTCCTCCTATGGATCGCAGTCGCCCGGCTCTGCCCGCGGCTGCCGCTTGTATTTTGTATGCAGCCTGTACAGATGCACAGGCTCTTTTGTTTCCCTTATGGTAAATGATACCACATATCGTGATTTTCTACAAGCAATTCGACCAGCCTTTAGCAAAACAGACAAAAACAGTCAAGCTTTCCGTCCGTTTTTCTCCCACTCCATGGGCATTTCAGGCACCATTCTGTGCCGGTTCAGCTCTCGACTTTTTGCCGCAGCTGCGTTATACTATGGAACGTGCATCCCGTGCACACATTCAAATTATCCGCCGCTCTGCTGCTGGGCGGCTTTTCTTGACCTATTCCTTATGATAAAAGGAGGTTCTTTCATGTCAGCAGACGAGCTCAACATTCAGCAATACAAAAAAATGACCGAGACACCCATTCCAAAGCTGATCCTCGGTCTTGCCGCCCCTACCATTTTAAGTATGCTCATCACCAGCATCTACAACTTGGCCGATACCTTTTTTGTGGGCCAGATCTCCACCAGCGCTTCCGGTGCGGTGGGCATTGTTTCCAGCCTGATGGCCATTATTCAGGCGCTTGGCTTTACACTGGGCCACGGCTCCGGCACCATCATCAGCCGCAGCCTTGGCAGCCGGAACACCGATGCCGCCACCCGCTTTGCTTCCACCAGCTTTTTTACTGCTCTGGCCGCTGGCGTGGTGCTGGCCGTTGTGGGCCTTGCCACTCTGCCCAGTTTCATGATGCTGCTGGGCAGCACCGAGACCATTCTGCCCCACGCCTGCGCTTATGCACGGCCCATCCTCATTGCAGCCCCGCTTATGATCTCCAGCCTTGTGATGAACAAGATCCTGCGCTATGAGGGCAAGGCGAACTTTGCCATGATCGGCCTTGTGACCGGCGGCGTGCTGAACATTGTGCTGGACCCCATCTTGATGTTCGGCTTGAGCCTTGGCACCGCCGGTGCAGGCATTGCTACGGCTCTCAGCCAGAGCATCAGCTTCTGCATCCTGCTGTCCATGTTCCTGCGGGGCAAAACCGTCAGTCAGTTCCGTATTACTGCCGTCACCCGTGAAGCGTGGGAGTTCGCCATGATCCTGGTGGGCGGCGCGCCCAGCTTTGGCCGTCAGGGCCTGCAGAGCATCGGCGGCATGCTGCTGAACATTGCCGCCCGCAGCTACGGCGATGCCGCTGTGGCCGGCATGAGCATCGTTTCCCGCATTTTCATGTTCATCATCTCGGTAGCCATTGGCGTTGGGCAGGGCCTGCAGCCGGTGGCCGCGTTCAACTACGGTGCGCGCAAATTCCGCCGGGTACAAAAAGCTGCAGTTTTTACCATGGGTGCAGCCTTTTGTATGCTGGTGGTGCTGGTGAGCCTGTGCTGGGTCAACAGTGATGCCCTCATCCGCCTGTTCCGCGACGACCCGGAGGTTACCGCCGTGGCTCTGCCCGCCTTCCACTATCAGTGCCTTGCCATTCTGCTGCAGCCGGTCATTGTGGTGGCAAACATGACCTTCCAGAGCGTGGGCAAAGCCGGGCGCGCCACCTTTCTGGCCTGTTGCCGTCAGGGCGTGTTCTTCATTCCGCTCATCCTCATTCTGCCCCGCACTTTCGGCCTTGTGGGCGTAGAGATCTGCCAGCCCATTGCGGATGCGCTCACCTTTATTGTTTCCCTGCCGTTCCTGCTGGCCTTCCTCAAGCAGCTGGACCGGATGGACGATGCTGAAAAAGCCAAAGCACAGTCCTGAACGTCTGTCATAAAACTGTAATCAACAGCCGTGTTTTCCTGCAATGGAATGCGCGGCTGTTTCGTATTATAATTGAACTGGAAAACCTTTCCGGCTTTCTTTTAAACTTTGTTCCCTTCCATACTGTAAGGAGTGATCTTTATGAAGCGTAACGTTTGCCGCATAGGCAGCGCTGCTGTATGCGCTGCCCTGTGCCTTACCCTTGGCTGCAGCTGCAGCGTGCTGCCGCCAGCTTCCGGCAAGCCTGCTGCTCCTGCTTCCTCAGTGCCCACCGATGCACACGGGGATCCGCTTTACGACAGCTCCCGGCTGGACGACGGAAAGCTGCGGATTCTTTACGGTTACGACAATTCCGGCAGTGCCTGCACCGTTCTGTGCGGCAGCAAGGTGCTGTACCAGTCTTTCCGCAGCGAGAACGTGAACCTTTTGCAGGACACCGTGACCGGTGAGACCAACTACTGGTTCCGCACCTGGGCCGACCCGGACGCTTATTGCGGACGGCGCAGCGGCCTGTTTGACAAAAACGGCAATGAAGTCATGACCTTTGAGGGGGAGCAGAACGCCTCCATGCAGAACGGTCTGCTGGTGCTGCAGGAAGCCCACGCCGTGAACGGCAGCTACGAAAACGGCTACGACGATTACGGCACCTGTCAGGTGATCGACCTTTCCACCGGCGAACGTCTGCCCGTGCCGGATGGCGCATACCGCTGCATCGTGTGCGGGGACAGGCTGGTGTTCACCTGCTATGCCCGCCCAGCAGACCTTGCCGAGGACGCATGGGACGATGAACCCGCCCTGCACAGCTGGGTCATTATACAGACGAAGGACGGTACACAGACTTACGGCGCAGATGCCACTACTGCCATAAGCCTTTCCTATGCACCGGACGTTCTGAACGACTGGGTAGAGCTGGACACCTGCCACGCCAGCGGCGAGCCAACGGACGAAACGCTCTATCATCCCGCCACCGGCGAAGGCTTCACCGGCTTCCGGCAGGTATGCGGCAATGGCACCGCCTGCTTTGTTGCCAGCGATGGCCGCTACGAGCTGCGGGATCTCGCCACCGTGGACCGCACCCTCATTGGCACCTTCGACGACCAGCCCAGCAGCTATTTCCCGGGCTATGTGGTCACATGGCGCACGAGCGGCGGCTTCGGCTATGATCTGCACGACCTTGTTACCGGTGAGGTGACACCGCTGTACGCTTCCAGCGTCATGAGCGACACCATCGCCCTTTACTATGAGGACGGACGGTTGAAGGTGTTCGACACCGAAACCGGCGATTTGATCACTGATACCACCGTGGAGCCAGTGGAGGGCCAGCAAAGCGTGATGATGGATAACAAGGGTGACGGCTACGTCTGGCTGGAGCTGCGGGATAACGATAACTTTGAGACCACCGCCACCCGCGTGTACGGCCCCGAGGGCCTTGTCTCCGACCTGACCCATCTGCAGGACAAGTATTATGCCCTGAACTATCTCATCACCACACCGGAGGGCAGGCCGCTGTACTGTGGCAACGCCAATGCGCCCAGCAGCAACGGCTCAATGTGTGACGTGCTGGATGAAAACGGCAACATTGTGTTCTATGGCCTTGGCAGCTGCTACAGCTACTACGACAACAGCCTGAACCAGCTGCCAGAACACGTGTTCGTTGCAAAACGCGGCTTTTACTACGGCTGGATGGATACGAACGGCAAATGGCTTTACTGCCAAAGCATCTTCTCTTCCATTAACGCCGACGATGAAATGGGCTACTGAGCCAGACTTTGGAGGAACGCCTTATGAAAAATGCTAAAATTTCCCGCCGCAGCTTTCTGCTTGGCCTTGCCGCCTGCTCTGCCGCAGGCATTCTCACTGCCTGCAAGGGGGATGACACCCCCGCCAGCAGCGCTTCCACCTCGCCGGAAGCACCCGCTTCTTCCGTGAGCGAGCTTGAACCCATCGGGCTGTTTACCGTGGAAGATTTTCCCAAGCTGGATGGCAGCACTGCCTGCATCCCGCTGATGGCCCAGATGATGGCCGATACCACCGGCATCGATCTGGAAGTAGCCCAGAGCGGCATTTCGGTCAGCACCACGGCCTATGCGTGGGAAAACTTCGGCCTGTACCCGGATGAGGAATACACTGCCAGGATGCTGGTGGTCTACGAAGCGCCGGACTACGTAAAGGAAGAGCTGAAAGAAGCAAACGCCCAGCTGGAACAGAAACCCATTGGCCGGGACGCACTGGTGTTCATCGTGAACGAGAACAATCCGGTCAAGAGCCTGACCCGGCAGCAGCTGAAGGACATCTATGCCGGTAAGATCACCAACTGGAAGGAAGTGGGCGGCGAGGATCTTGCCATCGTGCCCTTCCAGCGGGGCGAAGACTCCGGCAGCCAGACCCTGTTCCGCAAGCTGCTCATTCAGGGCGGCGAACTGATGGACCCGCCCACCGAGCTGGCTCCCGCTGCCATGGGTGAGCTGGTGGACAGCATCGCCGCCTACAACAACAGCGCCAATGCCATCGGCTTCTCGGTCTACTACTACATCGACCAGATGTACTCCCAGCCCGGCCTGCGTCTGCTGGCCGTGGACGGCGTGACCCCTTCCAACGACACCATCGCCAGCGAAAGCTACCCGCTGTGCAACGAGTTCTATGCCGTTCTCCATGCGGACGCTGCCGCCGACAGCCCGGAACGCCAGCTTTACGACTGGCTGGATACCACCGCCGGACAGGACTGCATCAAAAAATCCGGCTATGTAGCGGTGGCACCCGCCACCGGAACCACGGTGGATTGATCCTGCTGAATTGACACCTTTCTGCGTTTCTGCTACAATAAAGAAAAACTTCTGTCAAAAGTTTTGCAGCAGTTTACCGAAAGGAAGACCATTGTATGGAACACCCTGCAGAGCACTCTTCTACCGCAAACCATGTGGAAAGCCACTGGCGCACCCAGCTGCGCAACCGCATCATTCAGGCGTCCAGTCTGCTGGAAATTTTGCTCTCCGGCCTTGTGCTCATCGGCCTGCTGCTCAGCGCTGTGCCGCTCATCAAGTGGATGCCTGGCCTGCTGTTTGACGGTAACGAAGTGGAGATCCGCATTTTTCTGGAGCGGAGCCTTGACATCGTGATCGGCATCGAGTTCATCAAAATGCTGGCCAAGCACAGCCCCGGCAGCAGTCTGGAAGTGCTGCTCTACGCCATTGCCCGTCATCTGGTAGTGGGCCACGACTCCGCACTGGAAAACCTGCTCAGCGTGGGAGCCATCGCCCTGATTTTTATTGTGCGCAAGTTCTTCTTTGTTCCGGCCTTTGGTGCCCACCTGCCGGACGGCCATCCGGCACCGGATCTTTCTCCAAAGCAGAGCGGCATCCCGGCAGAGGAGTTTATCTCCCGTCTGAAAGACCGCGCCAAGGCCGAGGCGGCCGAGGCCATTCCTTCCGAAGAAGAGACTTTTGACGAGTACGATTTTGAGCAGGCCGCCCCGGAACCAAAATAACATAAACAAAAATGCCCCGCAGCACTGCCGGAAAACCAGCAGGCTGCGGGGCATTTTATAATGCTTTTATTTTTTATTGTGCTTTCCGAAGCGGTACTCTTTGCCCTCACGGATGCGCTGGATATTGGCGCGGTGCATATAGATCACCATGCCGGACATAAAGCCGGAGCCAATGGCGCACACTAGCATATCACCGGCGGCATAGCCCTGCAGGGAACCGTAAATGATCGTCAGCACCGGGTAGAGTGCTGCCATGGCCACGCTGCCCAGCGACACCATGCCGGTGGGGATCAGGCACACCAGAAAGATAATGGCCAGAAACGGCAGCAGCACCGGCTGGATGGCCAGAATGGCACCAGCTGCCACCAGCACGCCCTTGCCGCCTTTGAACCCGAAGTACAGCGGGTACAGATGGCCCAGCACTGCAAAGATAGCGGCCAAATAGACACCCAGATACGGCGAAACGCCGGCATCGGCGGGCAGCATGTGGAACAGCCACCGGCCGATGCACACGGCCAGCACGCCCTTGAGCACATCGCCTGTCGCGGTCATGGCGGCAGCCTTCTTGCCAAAGGTGCGCAGCATGTTGGTCATGCCGGCCGCACCGCTGCCATGATTGCGCACATCGTCATGATATACGAATTTGCTGACGAGGATGCCGGTATCCACACTGCCCAGCAGGTACGCCTGCAGGATGGTGGCTGCGGCGATCAGGATCGCTTTCATCATAGAAACGGATGCCTCCTTTGCGGGCGCTTACACGTCCTTTGCGCCCACTTCGCCGGAGCCGCGCTCGCGGATCACCAGACGGATGGGGGTGTGTTCCAGACCAAAGTTCTCGCGGATCTGGTTGATCAGATACCGCTGGTAGCTGAAATGGAACAACTGCTTCGAATTCACAAAGGCCACGAACGTGGGCGGGCGGGTGGATGCCTGAGTCAGATAGAAGATCTTCAGGCGGCGGCCCTTGTCGCTGGGCGGCTGCATCCGGGCTGTGGCGCGGGCCAGCATCTCGTTCAGCACGCCGGTGGGCACGCGGGCACCGTTCTGGCTGTCCACATCGCGGATCAGCTGCATGAGCTTGTTCACGTTGTAGCCGGTCTGAGCCGAGATGAAGATGATAGGAGCATAGCCCATAAAGCTGAAGCACTCGGCATAATCGCGGCGCTGCAGCTCCATGGTGTTGGTCTCCTTGCCTTCCACCGCGTCCCACTTGTTAACGACGATGATGCACGCCTTGCCCTGATCGTGGGCATAACCGGCCACCTTGCTGTCCTGCTCGGTAAAGCCGACGGTGGCATCCACAAGGATCAGCGCCACGCGGCTGCGCTCCACAGCGGCCAGTGCGCGCACTACCATATAACGCTCCAGACCGTCGGTGATGTTACTGCGCTTGCGCAGACCGGCGGTATCGGTAAAGATGAACTTGCCGTAAGCGTTGTCCACCGGGGTGTCAATGGCATCACGGGTGGTGCCCGCCTCGTTTGCCACGATCATGCGGTTCTCGCCCAGAATGCGGTTGGTCAGGCTGGACTTGCCCACGTTGGGGCGGCCGATGATGGCAACCGGGATGCGGTCCTCTTCCACCACCGTCTCGCTGAAGTCCAGATGGGCGCACACAGCGTCCAGCAGGTCGCCGGTGCCGTGGCCGTGCACGGACGAAATGGGCATCACCTCGTCAAAGCCGAGGTTGTAGAACTCGTACATCTCCATGGGGGCATCGCCCACCTTGTCGCACTTGTTCACGGCCAGAATGATGGGCTTGTGGCTGCGGCGCAGCATGTGGGCCACATCCTCGTCCGCGGCGGTCAGGCCGTCGCGCACGTCCACCACCATGATGATGCAGTCTGCAGTGTCAATGGCGATCTGGGCCTGCTCTCGCATGTGGGCCAGAATGCCCTCGGTAGCCTTGGGCTCAATACCGCCGGTGTCCACCAGCAGGAAGTCATGGCCGTTCCACTCGCAGTTGGCAAAAATGCGGTCACGGGTAATGCCCGGCGTGTCCTCCACAATGGCAAGGCGCTGACCGCACAGCTTGTTGAACAGGGTGGATTTGCCCACGTTAGGGCGGCCCACCACTGCTACGATCGGTTTGCTCATAGGGGTTCCTCCTTTCTATAACAAAAGGTTTTATGCTCTTCTTCTCCTTGCAATGTGCAGGCCGCTGCGCAGCAGGGCGCGGGCTTCGTCGCCGCCAGAGGTCGGCAGCACCTCCACCTTCACGCCAAGGCGCTGGGCCAGCTGGTCGGTGGTGATGTCGTCCAGAAAGGTGTCTTTTTCCTCCCGCAGCATCACGGCGGGCACGCCCAGCGTGCCGCTGGTCAGCTTGCCCTCGCACTGAGCAATGATATCGGTCGCCGTTACAAGCCCGGCCACACCCACATTGCCGCCGAAGAATTTGTTCTTGATGGTGTGCACCGTCACCTCAACCATGGGGTACTGGCGGTGCAGCTCGGCCATCATCTGGTGGATGAGCGGCGAAGCCATTTCGCCCGTGACCACGTCCATCTTTTTGGTGCCGTAAATGCGGTGGGGCTTTTCCAGCTCCGCCAGAAATTCCGAGGCATACAGGCGCATCATGCCCACGCCGTTTTCCAGCTGGTCGAAGTCCTCGTAGAACTCTTCCGGCGGGATGGGCCTGCCTGCCTTGAGGTACCATTCATCACTGGGGTAAATGATGCGCTTGCCGTGGCGGCGCTTGCACTCATCGCCGAATTCTTCCATGATGTCGATGACTTCGGCGCTGGTCTTTGCATCATACGGTGTCTGCTTGAACAGCTTCTCGCGGTAGTCCGTCACACCGCAGGGCACCGCCGCAATGCTCTGCACCATAGGGGTCAGCTCCAAAAGGTCGGAGAGGGTACGGCGCAGCTCGTCGCCGTCGTTGATGCCGCGGCACAGCACCAGCTGACAGTTGACGGCGATGCCGCCCTCCACCAGGCGGGGCAGATACTTGAGCACCTCGCCGCCGCGCTTGTTGGCCAGCATCCGCACACGGAGCTGCGGGTTCGTGGTGTGCACTGAAATGTTGATGGGCGAAATGTGCATCTTGATGATGCGGTCGATCTCGTGGTCCTGCATGTTCGTCATAGTGATATAGTTGCCGAACAAAAAGGAAAGTCGCTCGTCATCGTCCTTGAAGTAAAGGCTCTCGCGCATACCGGGGGGCAGCTGGTCGATGAAGCAGAACATGCAGTGGTTGGAGCAGGAGTGCTTCTGATCGCCCAGATAGGTCTGGAAATCGCAGCCAAAGGGGCCGCGCTCCGTGCGCTGCACATCCCACTCGCGGATGCCGTCTGCCACCCTTGCTTTCAGGTGGAAGCTTTTGCTGTCGGTGTAGAAATCGTAGTCCAGACTGTCGTTCAGCTCGTTTTCGTCCACGCTCAAAAGCTCGTCACCCGGGCCAAGGCCCAGCACTTCCGCTTCGCTGCCGGGTTCCACCCGTGCGATTTTCATTGCCACCGCATCCACCTCCTTTCAGACAGAACAAGAAGGGGAAGGCATGCGCCCTCCCCTTCTGTACATAACACCATTATGCCACCAATTACGCGCAAATTAGGCCTTCTTGATGACTTCCTCGCCCTTGTAGTAACCGCAGTTGCCACATGCCTGGTGGGGGAGCTTCAGAGAGCCGCAGTTGCTGCACTTGACCAGTGCGGGGGCCTCCAGCTTCCAAACATTGCTGCGACGCTTGTCGCGGCGGGCCTTGGAAAGATGTCTCTTAGGTACTGCCATATTTTTGCACCTCCTTGATGGGTTTATCAGTTCAGCAGTGATTTAAGGATTGCGAGCCTTGTGTCTACGGGAGCTTCGGCATGCTCTGCCGGCTGGCAAGTGCACTCCGCCTTCTTTTTGCCGCACACGGGGCAAAGCCCGGCGCAGTCGGCACTGCAAAGCAGCACCGTGGGAATCTGGAACATAAACTCCTGATTGAGCCATTCATCTACATCCAGATGTCCTTTTTCGTCCAGCGGAAGGTCAAAATCCGGATCATCCAGATCCCGTTCCTTTACCGTCCACTCCGTATCGACCGTCTCCTCCCGAATGACCGGGTCCAGACAGCGGGCGCACTCTCCGTGCACCGATGCGTTTGCCCGCAGTGTCATCCGGACCTCGTCGCCGTCCGTCTCCGCTTCAAAAACAGCGGTGACCGGCTGCGGGATCCTTGCCCCGGCATAATCATGTGCAGATAAATCACACTGAAACTCTGCATGATAGGGTTGTCTGCCGGTGGCGATAAACTTTCTCAGGTCAAATTGCATAGTACACCTCTAAAAGGCTGCTTTGTTAGTATAGCGCCAACGCAGCCCTTTGTCAACACCAAAACAGGCAGAAAACCGAAAAAATTTAAATTTCCCGGTTCTCTGCCTGTTCAAAGTAGTTCAGATCCCGATTTTCCGGAATTACAGGTACTTCTTCACATCGTGGGGCAGTGCAGCCTCGTCAGCGCTGACGGTAACGGTCACCTTCACGCTGTCGCCTGCAATGGCTGCCATCTCGTCCAGCACAACGCCCAGACGGTTGATGTCATGATCCAGCACCTTCAGGATGCCGTCAATGTACAGGTCGGTGATATCGTAGTTGCTTGCCATCAGGCCGGCAACAAAGCCGTACAGCATTTCGCCGCCGGAGATCTTGTACTCGTCCAAGTCGATCAGACGTGCAGCAGGAGCGATGTCGTAGGTGAGCTTCATGCCCTTTTCAACGACGACCACGTTGCCCTTGGAGGTCTTGACCGCATCATTGATCTGGTCGATCATAGCCTTGGTCTTGCCGGAGCCCTTGGTACCAACAATCAGTTTAATCATAGTTCAGTCCTCCTGTATTTTCCACGCCTTGCGGCGGGAGATCATTTTTATTTACTTCAGCTTTGCTTCCAGCTCGGCGGTCAGGCCTTCGTAGCCCGGCTTGCCCAGCAGAGCAAACATATTCTTTTTATAGCTCTCAACGCCCGGCTGGTTGAAGGGATTAACGCTGAGCAGATAACCGCTGCAGGCACATGCACGCCAGAAGAAGTAGATCAGGTAGCCCACATTGTAAGCGGTCAGGTCGTCCACCTCGATCAGCACTTCGGGCACGCCGCCGTCGGTGTGGGCGAGGATGGTACCCTCCATGGCCTTGCGGTTGACAACGCTCATGTTCTGGTTTGCCAGGAAGTTCAGGCCGTCAAAGTTGCCTTCCAGCGGGTCGATGAACAGATCCTGTGCAGGCTTCTTCACGTCCACGATGGTCTCGAACATGGTGCGGGAGCCTTCCTGAATGAACTGACCCATGGAGTGCAGATCGGTGGAGAAGATGCAGCTTGCGGGGAACAGGCCCTTGTTGTCCTTGCCCTCGCTCTCGCCGAACAGCTGCTTGTACCACTCGTTCATCAGGGCGAAGTCCGGCTCGTAGCACTCCAGAATTTCAACGCTCTTGCCCTTGCGGTACAGGATGTTGCGGATGGCAGCATACTTGTAAGCGTCGTTGTCCTTGCTCAGAACGGAGAAGCGCTCCATGGAATCGGCAGCGCCCTTCATCAGGTCGTCGATGCTGATACCGGCAGCAGCAATGGGCAGCAGGCCCACAGCGCTCAGCACGGAGTAGCGGCCGCCCACGTCGTCGGGGACCACGAAGGTGGGCCAGCCCTGTGCGTCGGCCAGCTGCTTCAGGGTGCCCTTGGCACGGTCGGTGGTGGCGTAGATGCGCTTGTTGGCTTCTTCCACGCCCATCTCCTTTTCCAGCAGTTCACGCAGCACGCGGAATGCCAGAGAAGTCTCGGTGGTAGTGCCGGACTTGGAAATGACGTTGATGGAGAAGCGCTTGCCCTTGCACAGGCTGATGATGTTGTTCAGGTAGGTGGGGCTGATGCTGTTGCCGCAGAAGTAGATCTTGGGGCCATTTTCCAGCTCGTTGTGGAACTGGCCCTTGACGGCCTCGATGACAGCGCGTGCGCCCAGATAGCTGCCGCCGATGCCGGCCACCACCAGCACATCGGAATCCTCGCGGATCTTTGCGGCGGCTTCCTTGATGCGGGCGAACTCTTCCTTATCATAATCACGGGGCAGATACATCCAGCCGAGGAAATCATTGCCCGGGCCGGACTTTGCTTCCAGCTGGTTATGGGCAGCTTCCACCTGCGGATAGATGGCTGCATATTCCTCTTCGCTGATAAAGCTGGAGAGGTGTTTGGTGTTCAGTGCGACACTCATTTTATTATAACCTCCAAACGATTTGCCGGGCCTTTGCCCTGCGAGGAAATATCTTGGTATAAGTGTACCGTTCCCTCCGGGCAAAGTCAAGGTCAAAATCCTTGGATTTCATACAATTTTAATAGTGTTTTTTTGTTTCTTCATCCAGAATTGTTCACACAGACAGTTCCACGCAGCTTACCGCAGCGCGCTTTTGTACGCTGAAGCGTGCATTCAGCTTTCGCAGCCAGTCAAAGCGTCCCACAACAGGCCGAATGCGGTGCCAAAGTCCATTTTTTCAGCATCGGCAGCGGAGCGCACCTCGTACTCGCCCAGCTGGGTCTCCCCGCTCAGGATGCGCACCGTGCCAACGGTCTGGCCCAGCTGCACCGGTGCTTCCAGCTCCTGCGGCAGATCCAGCTGCGCGGTGAGGGCAGCGGCGTTTTCCTTGGGCATCAGCAGCGTTTCGGGCAGAGCGGTGTAGTCCAGCGGTACGCTTTCCTCTGCGCTGCCCTTTACTTTTATAAGAAGAGGCCGGTCCTCCATGGCGGGCAGGGGCACGGCGGCGTAGGCCGCAAAGCCGTAGTCCAGCAGGGTGGTGGCCGCTGTGAACCGCTCCGAGCTGGAGAGCGACCCCAGCACCACGGCGATCAGGTCCAGCCCGTCGCGGGTGGCGCTGGCGCTGATGCACACGCCCGCGCCGCTGGTGGTGCCGGTTTTCAGGCCGGTGATGCCGTTGTAGCGCTTGAGCAGCTTATTGGTGTTCACCAGCTGGGTGGCACCGCCGCGCAGGGTGTCCGTCCAGATGCCGGTATAGTGCAGCACCTCCGGGCAGGTGTTCAAAATCTCGCGGCTCATGATGGCAACATCGTGGGCGGTGGAAAGATGCCCTTCGGTGTCCAGCCCGCAGGCATTGTGGAAGGTGGTGTTCACCATGCCCAGCTCTGCGGCGCGGGCGTTCATCATCTGCACAAAGCCCGGCTCGCTGCCGCCCACCAGCTCTGCCACAGCCACAGCGGCATCATTGGCAGAGGACACACAAATGGCTTTGATCATCTCGTCCAGCGTGAACTGCTCCCCCGGCTCCAGCCAGATCTGACTGCCGCCCATGTGGTAGGCGTGTTCACTTACCGGCACCAGCGTGTCCATGGCAATGCGGCCGTCGTGCACGGCTTCAAAGGTGAGCAGCAGGGTCATTACCTTGGTAATGGATGCAATGGGCATCTGCTGGTCGGCGTTCTTTTCATATAATATAGTGCCCGTCTGCTGGTCGATCAGGCAGGCGGCGCGGCAGGGCAGCTCCAAGGCAGGCTGTGCCGCCGCGGGCTGCACCGGCTGGGTCTGGTCTGCAGTTGCCTGCACCGCCGGGCTTTGCTGCCGCAGCCCATTGCCCTGCGCCGTGCCAAAGGCCAGTGCAAACAGCCAGAAGCACACCACCCCTGCACACAAAAGCGCCAAGTTTTTCCGCTCCATTTCGGTCCCTCCCTGCGCAATGTCTCTTGCTGAGAGAGTATGCAGGGGCCTTTTTGTTTAGAATATCCTGCGCCCGCACCGCAGCCTGCATTTTTTATTTTGTCTTTTTCTACAAAAGGGCTTGACTTTTGCCCTCCCTATCGTGTAAATTGGAGATGGCCCAAAAAGGCCGTATTGCTTTAACTTGTGGAATTATTTTTTAGGAGGATACTATTATGAATATCTCTCGTCGTTCTTTCCTGAAGATGGCTGGCCTGACCACTGTTGCTGCTGCGGGTGCTGCAATGTTCACCGGCTGCTCTCTGTACACCACCGTCAAGATGGAAATTGCCAGCGCTGACGGCTCTGTTGCCACTAATGTTCTGACCAAGATCAACAAAGAAGCTCCCGAAATCACCATTCCTTCCTTCGTTAAGGAGATCAACGGTGTTCTGAAGAATACTGTCAACGACGCTCTGCAGAAGGCATTTAAAGAGGCCAATTACACTCAGAAAGTCACCATCAACAGCATCAAGGTTGCAGATGGCAAGATGACCATTGATGTCACCGCTGATCCTAAGATTACCGAGGAAGAGGGCAAGGAGTAATCTTTGTACTTACGAGAGACGGGCAAACGCCCGTCTCTTTTTGTTTCTGCTTAAGTTTGGTCGTCTTTTGCAAAAACTCTTGACTATTTTTACCAAAAAGGCTACACTAAAGGTGGAATAGCCCTACTTTGGGCTGTATTGCTTCATTTGTGAATTATTTTTTAGGAGGATACTATTATGATTCTGTCTCGTCGTTCTTTCCTGAAGCTCGCTGGTCTGACTACCGTTGCTGCTGCAAGCGCTTCCATGTTCACCGGCTGCGGCAGCCTGAAGCCCGTTACCATCGTTTACATCTATGAGGGCACTGACAACGACATCAAGACCAAGGTCGAGAACCTGAACAAGGACAAGACCAAGACCACCTACATCCCGTTCATGTCCAGCACCGACTACGCAAAGGGCTTTGTTAGCAGCTACCTGAAGGGCACCGGTCTGGTCGTTGATACCGACGAGGGCAAGACCACTTACAAGGTTGCCACCGAGGGCGAAAACAAGGGCAAGCTGGTCATTTACGTCAAGGCTGCTCAGTAATCCCACCGAAGTTCTCTTTGAGAGACGGGCGTTTGCCCGTCTCTTTTTGTTTTGCCCGCTTTCCAGCAAAAAAGTGCCTGCTGCTGTGCATCCGGTCTTGCGCCGCACCGCCGCTGTGATATATAATAAGGAGTAATGCAAACACCACCCCGTTTTTTGTCGAAAGGATATCCCCTCATGCGAGTTTGTTTTTATACCCTTGGCTGCAAGGTCAACCTGAACGAGACCGGCGCGCTGGAACAGATGTTCCGCGCCAACGGCTTTACCATTGCGCAGGAGAACGAGCCTGCGGATGTTTTTGTGGTGAACAGCTGCACCGTGACCAACTTTGGCGACCAGAAAAGCCGCAAGTGGCTGCGCCGCAAAAAGCGCGAGAACCCCGGCGCGGTCACGGTGCTTACCGGCTGCTACCCGCAGGCTTTCCCGGAGGAAGCCGCCCAGTTCACCGAGGCCGACCTTGTGTGCGGCAACGGCGACCGCAAGGCCATTTTAGATAACGTTCTCAAACTGCTGGACGGCCATGAGCGCATTGTGGCCATCACGCCCCACCAGCGCGGCGAAAAATTTGAAGAGCTGCCCGTGGAGCGGTTCGAGACCCACACCCGTGCCTTTATCAAGGTAGAGGACGGCTGCAACCGCCAGTGCGCCTACTGCGTCATCCCACGGGCCCGCGGCCCGGTGCGCAGCCGCGACGAAGCCAGCATCCTTGCCGAGCTGCGCCAGCTGGCGGCTTCCGGCTACCGCGAGGTGGTGCTCAGTGCCATTTCCCTGCCCAGCTATGGTCTGGATACCGGCACCAACCTTGTGGAGCTGGTGGAGCACTGCGCTCAGGTGGAGGGCATCCAGCGCATCCGTCTGGGCAGTCTGGACCCGGATATGCTCACGCCGGAGTTCATCACCCGCCTTGCCGCCGTGGAAAAGCTCTGCCCGCAGTTCCACCTGAGCCTGCAGAGCGGCTGCACTGCCACCCTGCGCCGGATGCGCCGCGTGTACACCGCCGAGCAGTATGCACAGGTGGTGGACCAGCTGCGCGCCGCCTACGGGGAGCGCCCGGTCAGCTTTACCACCGACTGCATCTGCGGCTTCCCCGGCGAGACGCAGGCCGATTTTGAAGAGAGCTGCGAATTTTTGAAAAAAATCGGCTTTCTCAAGGTGCATGTGTTCCCCTACTCCCGCCGCAGCGGCACCCCGGCCTACGATTTTCCGGAGCAGGTGCACGAGCGGGAAAAGCAGGAGCGCAGCCGCGTGATGAACGCCATTGCCGAGGAGGTGCGCCGCGAAGTGCTGGCCGCCTATGTGGGCACCGAGGACGATGTGCTGCTGGAGACCCCGCTTTCCGGCACGCTGTTCACTGGCTACACCCGGCTGTACATTCCGGTGGTGGTGTCCGCCCCCGGCCACGAAAGCGGGCAGATCGTGCATGTACGCTTGGGCGAATACGACGGCGAGCGCGTGCGTGCAGCACTTTGCTAAGTTTCTGCGCTTAAAACTGTTGATTCTGTACACGAGGACGAATACAACAAATTTTTAACAAATTTTGCGTTTTATCCCTTTTCATCCGGCACGCTTTATGCTAAAATGAAAGTGGATCATCCCGGGCACAGCGCTGTTTGCAGCAGTGCGTTACCAATGTGCCCTGTAACGCGCCCGCCCTGCGCGGCAGAACGCTGTCGGCAGCCGGGTGCAGCCCGTTTGTTTTTAGCAAAGCAAGGAGAGAATTGGAATGAGTTTCAGAGGAATCAATACCACGGTCATCCAGATCCGCCGTCAGGTGTTCACCGAGGTGGCACGCATGGCTTACGCCAACGTCAAGGGCGAGCAGGCCAACCACCTGATGCGCAAGATCCCCTACACCATCATCCCCGGCGAGGAAGGCAAGCTGCGCAAGGACATCTTCCTGGAGCGCGCCATCGTTGAGGAGCGTGTGCGTCTGGCCATGGGCCTGCCCACCCGCCGCATGGACGAGCACAACAGCGTCGTCTCCGGTCTGGAGGATGCTTCCATCGCCGATAAGTATTATGATCCCCCGCTGGTGAACGTGATCAAGTTTGCCTGCAACCGCTGCCCGGAAAAGCTGGTCAAGGTCTCCGACCTGTGTCAGGGCTGTCTTGCCCACCCCTGTATGGAAGTGTGCCCCAAGAAGGCCATCACATGGGAGAGCGGCCGTTCCATCATCGATCAGGACAAGTGCATCAAGTGCGGCCGCTGCGTCGGCGTGTGCCCCTACAACGCCATCGTCAAGACCGAGCGTCCCTGCGCTGCAGCCTGCGGCATGGGTGCTATCCACTCCGATGAGCTGGGCCGTGCCGAGATCGATTACAGCAAGTGCGTTTCCTGCGGCCAGTGTCTGGTCAACTGTCCCTTCGGTGCCATTGCCGACAAGGGCCAGATCTATCAGCTGATCCAGGGCTTCAACCGCGGCGACCGCATCTACGCGCTGGTGGCTCCCGCCTTCATCAACCAGTTCCCGGGTCTGGCTTCCACCGGCAAGCTCAAGGCTGCCCTGAAGGCCGTCGGCTTCTACGATGTGGTGGAGGTTGCCATTGGTGCCGACCTGTGCACCGTGGACGAAGCACACGACTTCCTGGAGGAAGTGCCCGGAAAGCTCAACTTCATGGCAACTTCCTGCTGCCCGGCATGGAGCATGATGGCAAAGACCGCTTTCCCGGATCTTGCCAAGAATATCTCCATGACCATGACCCCCATGGTGTTCACCGCCCGCATGATGAAGCAGAAGGACCCCGAGGCCCGTATGTGCTTCATTGGACCCTGCGCCGCAAAGAAGCTGGAAGCTTCCCGCCGCACCGTCCGCTCCGATGTGGACTTCGTGCTCACCTTTGAAGAGCTGGCCGGTATCATCGAGGCCAAGGATGTGGACACCAGCCTGCTGGAAGTGGACGAGGCCGAAGCTCTGCACGCTGCATCCGCAGCAGGCCGCGGCTTTGCACAGTCCGGCGGCGTTGCCAAGGCTGTTGCCGATAAGATCAAGGAATGGCACCCGGATATGGATGTCAAGATCGCATCCGCACAGGGCCTTGCCGAGTGCAAGAAGCTGCTCATGCTGGCCAAGGCCGGCAAGTACAACGGCTACCTGCTGGAAGGCATGGGCTGCCCGGGCGGCTGCATCGGCGGCGCAGGCACCATTGCCGACCCCGCACGCACGGCCATCCAGCTGAACAAGTACGTCAAGGAAGCTCCCTTCGCCGACCCGGAGCAGAGCCCCTTTATGAGCGAGATCCATGTGCTGAAGGACGACCCCGACTTTGAACTTTAAGCGCTGATTTTTCAAGAACCGCTTCTCCTGCCGGAGGGGCGGTTCTTCGTCATCTTCGCCCACTATATTTTATCAATGTGCAACATTTCTGTGAAAGCTTCACGAAGCGGATTGACAATTTTGCACAGCCATGCTATTTTAGCATTGACAAACCGGTATTACCGCAATTGTTCAACGCCGCCTCTGTGGCAGGAAAGGCAGATCATTCATGACGAACACTTATAAGCGCGTAAGCGCCGCCCTGCTCTCAGTGCTGCTGCTGTGCATGTTCACCTTTGGTGCAAGCGCTGCTTCCAGCCTGAACGTAGGCATTAAATTCTGGAAAGAAAGATCCGATAAGGAATCCATGGCCAACACCGGCATCGATGCCAGCCGTGATGTCACCCTCACCCGCCAGTCCAACGGCACCTACACGCTCACCCTGCCCATCCAGCAGGTAAGCAAGATGGGTGTCACCGGCTATCTGTCCGGCCTGACCATTGGTGATGTGACCTATACCGGCACCGTCTCCGGCGATGTTGCCAAAGGCACCGGCGTGCTCACCATTAAGAACATGCCCGCCTCGGTGCTGACCGGCAGCGATGTGAACAAGGCACTCACCGTTACCTGCAACATTCAGATGGATCTGAGCGTGCTGGGCGAGATCAACACCACGGCCCGCATGTGCATCTGGAACAAGTAAGCTTTTTCAAGCAAAGAACGGCGTTCCTCACCGGAACGCCGTTCTTTGCTTTTATCACTCCATGTGCTTTTCCACAAAGTCGCCAACCATTTTGTCCAGCTGCAGCACAGCGTTCTCGGCACCCTTCATCACCTTGCGGGTGGTGCGGCGCAGCTGGCGCTGGTTCTGGGTGGCGGCCATCACGCCCACGGCACCCAGTGCCGCCCCCGCGGCCATGCCAAGCAGCATTCCGGAAGAACTGGTTGATTCATGTTTCATAGTAAAACTCCTTTCGGTGAAAAAGATCCGGTCTCCGGTGTTATTATTTCCTGTAAACTATCTGGTATCCGCTTTTTTTATGCAGAAGTTTGTGGTATACTGTTCTACGATGTTTTAATGGGCGGGTGTGCCCGGCTAAAAAGCGCACTGCTCATTCCGCATACTGGTAAGGAGGTTCCTTATTTGATACACCCTGTTGAACCCAAAAAAGTCCTTTGCATCCACGATCTTTCCGGCATGGGCCGCTGCAGCCTTGCAGTGATCCTGCCGGTGCTGTCGGTCATGGGCGTGCAGCCGGTAGCCCTGCCCACGGTGGTGCTTTCCACCCACACAGGCGGGCTTGGCACACCTGCACGGCTGGACGGCTGCGCCTACGGCGAACAGGCGCTGGAGCATTACCATGCGCTCGGCGTGGAGTTTGACTGCATCTATACCGGCTATCTGGGCGGTGAGGATCAGGTGGCACTGGCTGAAAAAGCCTTTGCCCTCTGGCCCGCAGCCAAAAAGATCGTTGACCCGGTCATGGGCGACAACGGCAAGGCTTACTCCACCGTAACGCCTGCTTTGATCGACCGCATCCGTGCACTGTGCGGTGCTGCCGATCTGATCCTGCCCAACTACACCGAGGCACAGATCCTGCTGCAGCGCCAGCCGCAGACCGAGCTGCTCACCGATGAAGCCGCACAGGCTCTGGCTGACGAGCTGACCGCTCTGGCCCCCGGGGCTGTCGTCACCGGCCTGCCGCTGGGCAAATACATCGGCTGTGCAGGCAGCGGAAAAGACCGCTTCCTCATCAAAAAGCTGCACATCAGCCGCAGCTTTCCCGGCACCGGCGACCTGTACGGTGCGGTGCTCATCGGCTCGCTGCTGCAGGGCAACGCCCTGAGTGCCGCCGCCGACAACGCTGCCGAGTTCGTGGCGCTTTCCATCCAGAACACGCCCGCCGTGCAGGATACCCGCTACGGGGTCTGGTTCGAGCCGCTTCTGCCGCGCCTGTGCCCGGCAAGCTCGGCAGAATAAGGGGAGGTACACCGATGAACGAAAAGCCAACCTTGAACATCGTTCTGGTGGAGCCGCGCATCCCGCAGAACACCGGCAATGTGGCCCGCACCTGTGCCTGCACGGCCTGTCGGCTGCATCTGGTAGGCCCCATGGGCTTTGCCATCGATGATAAAAAGCTCAAGCATGCGGGTCTGGATTACTGGCACTACCTCGACATCAGCTATTACGACAGTCTGGACGAGTTCTTTGCCAAAAACAGCGGCCCCTATTACTATTTTACCACCAAGGCACCGCAGCGCTACACCGATGTGAGCTACCCGGACGGTGCATACCTCGTGTTCGGACGCGAGGATGCCGGCCTGCCCGAAGCCTTGCTTGCCGCCAATCAGGAGCACTGCATCCGAATGCCCATGCGCGACACCTGCCGCAGCCTGAACCTTTCCAACAGCGTGGCCGTGGGCGTGTATGAAGTGCTGCGCCAGTGGGACTTTCCGGAGCTTTTGGACCACGGACACTTACGAGACTACGAATGGAAATGAGGGACATTATGAGCAAGATTGCGATCCTGACCGATTCCTCCTGCGATATCCCACAGGAGATGGCCGAGAAATACGGCATCGACATCATGAGCTTCCACATCCTGCTGGACGATGTGGACTATGTGGAGCGTGAAAGCTGCACCAACACCGAATTTTACGATAAAATGCGTGCCGCTAAGGGCGTGCCCTCCACTGCCGCCATCACCCCCATCCAGTTCTGTGAAAAATACTGCCAGTACGTGGACGAGGGCTATACCGATGTCATTCATGTACCCATCAACAAATCCGGCTCTTCCACCTACAATAACGCCCTCATGGCACAGGGGATGCTGCGGGAAGAGCGCCCGGAGCACCACTTGAAGATTCATCTGCTGGACCCCCACACCTATTCCATGGTGTTCGGCTGGTATCTGTGCGAAATGGCCCGCAAGCTGAAGAACGGTGCAGAGATCAGCCATGTGATCCGGGAGTTTGAAAAGCAGATGGACTGCATGGAGATCGTTCTGGGCCCCTACAGCCTGAAGCAGATGAAAAAGAGCGGACGCATCTCTGCCGCTGCTGCTGTTATGGGCGAGCTGATGGGCATTCGTCCCATCATCACCCTGATCGACGGCAAAACCAAGGTGGAAGCCAAGGTACGCGGCGATGACAAGGTGGTGCCCGCCATGGTGGAGCTGTGCAAACAGCGCAGCGAAGGCGTGGAGAACTTTGATTATATGATCGGCCACACCAACATCCCGCAGGCAGCGGATCTGGAAAAGGCCTGCCGCAAGGCCTTTGGCAAGCCGCCGCTGCTGGTGTTTGAGCTGGGCGGTGTCGTTTCCGCAAACACCGGCCCCGACACGGTGGCTCTGGTATACACCGGACACCCCAGAGGGTAACACACGATTTTAATAGCCTCCGCTTTCGCTCTGGCTATTTCAGCGGTAATTTTATTTTTATTTTGAGGTTCCGAAAAGCCTGCGGGCTTTTCGGAACCTCTTTTTTCACCGGAAGGGTCCAAACCAAAAACTGCATCTGTACCTGATTCTGCGAAAATTCGTTGCAATCTGCCAAAAATTATGCTATACTGCCTTTTGCTGTGCTTTTTGTGCGGCATCCTTTCAGAGCAACTTAGGATTTTAGGCTCCCCGGCGTGTCTCGAACCATGCCGGGCCAAACCCACAGGGGCTGGCGGCCCTGTGCGGTCAAAATCATCCCGCTGGAGTATTATCATGAATCAGAATTCTTCCGTCCGTAAACTGGTGCGCTGCGGCGTGGTCGCAGCCATTTATGTTGTTCTCTGCATGGCTCTGCAGCCGCTCTCCTATGGTGCGGTACAGGTGCGTGTGGCTGAGGCGCTCTGCCTGCTGCCGGTGTTCGGTGCCGAGTACATTGCCGGTGTGGTACTGGGCTGCTTTTTGGCAAACCTGCTGGGCTCCACCATCGTGGATGTCATCTTTGGCACCCTTGCCACCCTGCTGGCCTGCCTTGTCACCTACAAGCTGCGGAACATCCGCTTCAAGGGTCTGGCTGTGGCGGCTTCCCTGCCGCCGGTGCTGTTCAATGCCGTGATCATCGGCATTGAGATTGCCGTCATGTTCCCGGACCCCACCTCCAGCGCTCCCATCTGGCTGGCCTGCATCACCAACGGCATCTCCGTAGGGATCGGCGAGCTCATCAGCTGCACCGTTCTGGGTGTGCTGCTGGTGAAGGTCATCGAGAGCAGCAAGGCCCTGCGCAAAATTTTTGCAGCTTAATGACCGCAAGGAGGTTTCCATGCAGGCAAACGGAATGATCTTCTGGGACTGGAACGGCACTTTGATGGATGATGTTGATTTCACCCACAGCTGTCTCAACTGGATGCTGGAGACCCACGGTTATCCGCAGCGGTACGATCTTGCCGCTTACCGGGAAATTTTCGGTTTTCCCATTGAGGAATACTACACCCGCGCCGGTTTCAACTTTGCAAAGCACCCTTATGCAGAGCTGGCCGAGCGCTTTATGGAACATTATAACGCAGGTGTGGATGCCTGTCCCCCCTCTGCACACTCTGCCGAAACGCTGGCCGAACTTTCGCGCCGGGGCTGGCGGCAGAGCGTGCTTTCCGCCTCCCGCCGGGACTACCTGATCGAGCAGGTAGCCGCACGGGGCCTGCAGGCCTATTTTACTGAGTTGCTCGGCCTTGCAGACATCTATGGCGTAAGCAAAGTGCAGGTGGGCAAACAGTGGCTTGCACAAAGCGGCATCGCCCCTGCTGCCTGCGTGATGGTGGGCGACACCCAGCACGATGCCGAAGTTGCAAAGGCCCTTGGCACAAAATGCGTGCTCTACACCGGCGGCCACCAGTCCCGCGCGCGGCTCGAGGCTGTGTGCCCGAATGTCATCGACGATCTGGCACAGCTGCCGCAGCTGCTGGAAACCTTATAATGTACATCTGACCACTTCTGATTTGCAAAAATCAGAGGTGGTTTTTGTTTTAGCTGGCTCGCCCTCTCAGTCTCGCATTCGCTCGCCAGCTCCCCCAAAGGGGGAGCCTCTGGCGAAACCGGAAACTTTGCGTGGATTGCCAAGGCCTCCCACTTTGGGGGAGGTGGATGCGACCAGCGGGAGCAGACAGAGAGGGCGAGGCTGTTCGCCTCCACCACATATCTTTTCCTTTTATGAACCCTCTTCCAGCGCAAATTTACAGAAAATTCATTCAAAAACCGGCTAAAATAACCTTGCAGGTTTGACGCGTCTGCCGCTTTGGTGTATCATATATGTGTGTATTTATGTCTATCTCCGGGAAGCATTTTCCCGAATTTGATCTATGAGGTGTTACCAATGTCCCTTGTTGAAAAACTCTTTGGCAGCTTCTCGGACCGAGAGCTGAAAAAGATCAACCCCATTGCCAAGCAGGTGCTGGCTCTGGAAGAAAAATATGCCGCCATGCCGGATGCCGACCTGCAGGCACAGACCGCTGTGTTCAAGCAGCAGCTGGCCGACGGCAAGACCACCGATGATATCCTGCCCGATGCCTTTGCCGTCTGCCGCGAAGCCGCATGGCGCGTGCTGGGCATGAAGCACTTCCCTGTGCAGGTCATCGGCGGCATTGCCCTGCACCGCGGCGATATTTCCGAGATGCAGACCGGTGAAGGCAAGACTCTTGTGGCTACCCTGCCCGCCTACCTGAATGCCCTCACCGGTGAGGGCGTGCATGTTGTCACCGTCAACGATTACCTTGCCAAGCGCGACAGCGAGTGGATGGGCAAGCTCTACCGCTGGCTGGGCCTTTCTGTCGGCCTGATCGCACAGGGCATGGACGGCGATGCACGCCGCGCCGCCTATGCTGCCGACATCACCTACGGCACCAACAACGAGTTTGGCTTCGACTACCTGCGCGACAACATGGTGACCTATAAGGCCAACATGGTGCAGCGCGGCCATGCCTATGCCATCGTCGATGAAGTGGACTCCATCCTGATCGATGAAGCCCGCACGCCCCTGATCATTTCCGGCCGCGGCGAGGATTCCTCCAGCCTGTACACACAGGTGGACCGCTTTGTGCGCACCTTGCGCAAGAGCGTGGTGGTAGAGCTGGAAGATAAGGTCTCTACCGACGAGCAGACCGACGGTGATTACGTCGTGGACGAAAAGCACAAGACCTGTACCCTGACTGCCAGCGGCATCAAGAAAGCGGAAGCCTACTTCAAGGTCGAAAACCTTGCCGCCGCCGAGAACATGACCCTTGCCCATCACATCGATCAGGCCATCAAGGCTTACGGCGTGATGCAGCGGGACATCGATTACGTGGTCAAGGATGGTCAGGTCATCATCGTGGACGAGTTCACCGGCCGTCTGATGATCGGCCGCCGCTACAACGAAGGCCTGCATCAGGCCATCGAAGCCAAGGAGGGCGTGAAAATCGCCGCCGAGAGCAAAACGCTGGCTACCATCACCTTCCAGAACTACTTCCGCATGTACAAAAAGCTGTCCGGTATGACCGGTACCGCCAAGACAGAAGCCACCGAGTTCACCGAGATCTACGGCCTGAACATCGTTACGGTGCCCACCAACCGCCCCCGTCAGCGCATCGATTATCCGGATGCCATCTACAAGACGGTCAACGGCAAATACAATGCCGTTATCCAGCAGGTGCTGGAATGCCACCAGAAGGGCCAGCCCGTGCTGGTGGGTACGGTCAGCGTGGAAAAGAGCGAAACCCTTGCCAAGATGCTGCAGAAATACACCCGCGACTTCAACGTGCTGAACGCAAAGAACCACGAGCGTGAAGCCGAGATCGTGGCGCAGGCCGGCAAAAAGGGTGCCATTACCATTGCCACCAACATGGCAGGCCGTGGTACCGATATCATGCTGGGCGGCAACGCCGAGTTCATGGCCAAGGCCCAGATGCGCAAGGAACACTTCTGCGAAAACCTGCTGAACCCGGAAAAGCCCGAGGATGCCGACCCGGCTGCAGTGGAAATGCTGCTGACCGAAGCCAACGGCCACGGCGATACCGAGGATGCCAACATCCTTGCTGCCCGCAAGCGCTTCGATGATCTGTACGCCCAGTGCAAGCCCCAGATCGATGCCGAAGCTGAGCAGGTGCGCGCTGCAGGCGGCCTGTTCATCATCGGCACCGAACGCCACGAGAGCCGCCGCATCGACAACCAGCTGCGCGGCCGTGCCGGCCGTCAGGGCGACCCGGGTGCTTCCCGCTTCTACCTGAGCCTGGAAGATGACCTGATGCGCCTGTTTGGCGGCGACCGCGTCTCCAGCCTGATGGATACCCTCAAGATCGATGAGGACACTCCCATCGAGAACCGCATGATCACCAACACGCTGGAAAGCGCCCAGAAAAAGCTGGAAGGCCGCAACTTCGAGATCCGCAAGAACGTGCTGAAGTACGACGACGTGATGAACCAGCAGCGCGAGATCATCTATGGTCAGCGCCGCAAGGTGCTGGATGGCGAGGATATCAGCACCGAAATGCACAAGATGCTGCGCGAGAACATCGATTCCAGCTGCGACCAGTTCCTGGCCGGTGATGTGAAGGACGACTGGGACTTTGGTGCCCTGCGCCGCCACTATCTGGGCTGGCTGACCACCGAGGAAGACCTCCACTACACCGTGGCCGACTTTGACGATATCTCCCGCAAGGGCATTGCCGACCAGCTCTATGACCGCGGCATGAAGATCCTCGCCGACAAGGAGCAGCGCTACGGTGCTCCCATCATGCGTGAGCTGGAGCGCATCTGCCTGCTCAAGTGCGTGGACCGCATGTGGATGGACCACATCGACAACATGGACCAGCTGCGTCAGGGCATTGCGCTGCGCGGCTACGGCCAGAAGGACCCCGTTGTGGAGTACCGCATCGAGGGCTTTGACATGTTCGACCAGATGGTGGATTCCATCCGTGAGTCCAGTGTGAAGATGCTGCTGACCATCGAGATCCGTCAGGCCGGTGCTGCCCCCAAGCGTGAGCAGGTGGCAAAGCCCACCGGCGAAGGCTTTGTGCCCGGCAACGGTGCACCCGGTGCCAAGGGTGCACCCCACGGCCAGCCTGTGCGTGTCATCAAAATTGGCCGCAACGACCCCTGCCCCTGCGGCAGCGGCCTGAAGTGGAAAAAGTGCACCTGCGCCAAGTACCACCCGGAAGGCACATCGACGAACGAAAACTAAGTAAAAAAACCTCTCAGGCTCTGCCATAAGGCAGGGTCTGGGAGGTTTTTGATAAAATAGAGGGAGTTGATTTTGGAATGATCACACCAGAAAAACTGCTCGAATCCGCAAAGGAGCTGGAAACCCAGCTGCGCACATGGCGGCGCACCCTGCACCGCCACCCGGAGGTAGGCTTTGACCTGCCCGAGACAAAAGCGCTGGTCAAAAAAGCCCTGACTGAGATGGGCTATGCCCCGCAGGACTGCGGCAAATGCGGCGTGCTGGCGCTGGCGGGCGGCAAGCGCCCCGGCAAGACCATCCTGCTGCGCGGTGACATGGATGCTTTGCCCATTCAGGAGGAATCCGGCGAAGAGTTTGCTTCCGAGGTGCCGGGCAAGATGCACGGCTGCGGCCACGATATGCACACCGCCATGATGCTGGGTGCGGCAAAGCTGCTCAAAGAACACGAGGACGAGATCGAGGGCACCATCAAGCTGGAATTCCAGCCTGCAGAGGAGATCTTTCAGGGTTCGCTGGACATGCTGAAAAACGGCCTGCTGGAAAACCCGAAGGTGGATGCCGCGGTCATGTTCCATGTTCTGGCCGGGATGCCCCTGCCCGTGGGCACCGTGCTGGTGCCGGGCGGCGGCATCACCATGGCAAGCTGTGAGCAGTACCACATCACTGTACACGGCAAGGGCGGCCATGGCTCCATGCCCAACGCCTGCATCGACCCCATCACCGCAGCGGCCCACATCCACATTGCCCTGCAGGAGATCAACAGCCGTGAGCTGGACCCCGCCAAGTTTGGCGTGTTCACCACGGGCCGGTTTGAAGCTGGCAAGGCATCCAACGTCATCCCGGATTCTGCCGATATGTGGGGCACTATCCGCACGGTAGACCCCGAAGGTGCCGTGAGCGAGCAGATCCACCAGCGCATGACCGAGATCGCGCAGGGCGTGGCGGCAGCCTATCGCTGCACTGCTGATGTGGAGTTCAGCGACCACTGCCCCTGCATGGTGGTGGATACGCCTCTTGCCAAGAATGCCCTGACCTATATGACTGAACTGCTGGGCCGTGGTGCCATGGATATGACCGTCCTCACCGGCGGCAAGCCCGGCGGCGGCAGCGAGGACTTTGCCTTTGTCAGCCACGAAGTGCCCACCGTGGGCATGTTCCTCTCCGCCGGCAACGCCAAGGAGGGCTATGTTTACGGCCAGCACCACCCCAAGGTACGCTTTGACGACAGTGTGCTGTACACGGGTTCTGCGGCCTATGCCTATATGGGCCTGCGCTGGCTGAGCGAGCATCCGTAAATCTTTATTTAATATAAAAGGGAACGGTTCACTTCATTCAGATGAACCGTTCCCTTTTATTCTTATATCAGTTTTGCGCCGGAGTGCGGCAGGCTGTCGGCCCCAAGGCTTTGCAGCTGCTGCGGCAGGGCGGCGAGGTCGCCGCCGGTGTAATACCACGCAGCGGCAAACGCGGCCAGTGCCAGAATCAGCAGAAAAATCAGGGCATTCCGCACCCTGTGCCGTTTGCGCGGCGCTGCTGTCGGTGCATCCGGCTCCGGCTTGTCCGGCAGGCGCTGCGCCGTCAGGGCATCTGCCGGGATGGCCCTGCCATACTTCTGCCAGATCGTTCCCGCCGCCTGCGGCAGACCGGAGGCCGCCCGGCGGATCATATCCAGCAGCCACAAAGCAGGCGTATCTGCATTGGCCACCGTGCGCACCCAGCAGCCTTTCCGGCTGCCCAGAAACAGCACCGTGTCCTCGGCGCGCTCCAGACACCCGGCTGCAAAGTCTGCACCCACAAGGCGCTGCGCTGCCCGCACACGGGTAAGCTTTGCCGGCACCGGCCCGCCCTTGACCCGGCAGACCTTTGCGCTCAGCTTTTCCCGCACCTTTGCATCAGCATAGCTCATAGCTCCAAAATCAAACACTTTTTCTGCGCCGGCCACCGTTTCCATCCGGGCTTCCAGCAGAGTGCCTGCATCCGCATCACAGCATACCAGCAGCCTGCGGTGCGTTTCCAGCGCCTGCACCGCTGCATGAACAAGGGTCATCTCCCCTTCTCCGTACAGCTCTGCCGCAAAGCGGTCTGCCAGCGTTTTCCGCGCCTTGCTCAATGCCGCGGGCGTTTCTGCCTGCAGCGCAGCCAGTGTTTCTGCACCGCGGCTGCGGCACTGGGCAGCAAGTCCTGTCTGCTGCACTGCCTGTTGTACTGCCCACAGCGGTGCGCCAAACAACCGCAGCACACAGGTGGTCTGCGTTTTTTCTTCGTGTATCAACTGCTTCACCCCCGCGGCCCGGGGCCGCTCGTATTAACCCTTGAGGAAGGTGCTGTCCAGTTCCGTCAGAGCCGCAGCATCATGCCGGGCGCTTTTTGCCAGTGCCTGTGTATCTGCAGGAACTTTGCCCTGAGCCAGACGCAGCGCCAGTTCCAGTGCCGCCTGTGCCGCGCGGGCACGCACCAGCGCACGGTCGGGGCGGGAGACGAAGAGCTTTTTTACATAGACGGTCTCACCGCAGGCCGCACCCAGATACACCGTGCCCACTGGGCGGACGGCATCACCGCCGTTGGGGCCTGCCAGACCGGTGACGCTGACAGCGATATCGGCCCCGGCAGCTTCGGCTGCGCCCAGTGCCATCTGTACCGCCACCGGTGCAGACACCACATTGTACTTTGCGATCACCGCCGGGTCTACGCCGATCATCTTTGCCTTGGCCTGCTCCCAGTAGGTAACAAAGCCGAAGCCGAACACCTCACTTGCACCGGACACATTGGTCAGCCGCTGGGCGATCATGCCGCCTGTGCAGCTTTCTGCCGTGGCAATGGTGAGTCCCTTTTCCTTTAGGGTGTGCACCAGAGTCTCTTCCAGACCGGTCACATCCTCATCATACACCGCATCACCCAGCAGATCATAGAACTTTGTGGCGTATGCGCGGCACATTTTTTCGGCTGAACTGTCGGTTTCTGCCCGGGCAGTAATGCGGATCTCGCACTCGCCGGTCTTGCAGTAGATTGCGGCGGTGGGATTTGCGTTTTCCAGCAGATGCCGCACACGGTATTCGATATCGCTTTCGCCGCCCAGCACCCGCAGCGTTATGGAATGCAGGGTGCAATTCTGGCGGGCCAGCAGCAGGCCGCGCACGCTCTCCTCCCACATGGCCTTCATTTCGTGGGGCACGCCGGGCATCAGCACGGCGCAATGGCTATCCTGCTCGAACCATGCCCCGGGGGCAGTGCCGTGGTTATTGATGATCTTGTGGCCGTTCACCGGCACCATGGCCTGCTTGCGGTTGTTGGGGGTAGTCTTGCGCCCGGTGCGCGTGAAGAAATCTACGATCTTCTGCCATTCTTCCGGGTCAAAGGCCAGCATGTCGCCGTAGCAGCCAGCAACCGTCTCCTTGGTCAGATCGTCTGCAGTAGGGCCAAGGCCTCCGGTGAACACCAGCAGATCGCACCGCTGCTTTGCTTCGTTGACGAAATCCGCCAAACGGCCGTGGTTATCGCCAATGGTGCTCTCGCGCTGGACGGTGATGCCCAGAGCCGCCAGTTCCCGGCTGAGGTACTGGGCGTTAGTGTTCAAAATGTTGCCGAGCAGCAGCTCGGTGCCCACACTGATGATCTCTGCTGTCATGGCTGACTTACCCCTCAAATTCGACCTGATCGGTGATACGGATGCGGATGCGCTCGGCGCTCTCTGCTGCTTCGGCTTCCAGCGCGGCAAGGCCGGGCATGGCGGCTTCGGCTTTCAGAATTTCGGCCAGCTCCGGGCGGATCTTCGGGTGCGGCGGGGTGAAGATGGTGCAGCAGTCCTCATAGGGCAGGATGCTGGTCTCAAAGGTGTTGATGTGACGGGCCGTCTCCACGATCTCGGTCTTGTCCATGCCGATGAGCGGGCGCAGGATGGGCAGATCCTGCGCAGCATCGGTGCACTGCAGGGCCTTGACGGTCTGGCTGGCCACCTGTGCCAGACTCTCTCCGGTGATGAGGGCTTCGCAGCCCTGCTTCTTGGCAATAACGTTGGCAATGCGCATCATGCTGCGGCGCATCAGCACCGTGAACAGCACATCCGGAGCATTATCCCGGATGTACTCCTGCGGCTTGGTGTAGGGCACGACGAACAGATTGGAGCTGCCCGTATAGATGCTGGTGAGCTGCGCCAGTGCCTTCACCTTGAGCTTTGCGCGCTCCGAAGTGTACGGCGGAGACGCAAAGTGGATGTGGTCCAGTGCCAGACCGCGCTTTGCCATGCGGTAAGCTGCCACGGGGCTATCGATGCCGCCAGACAGCATGTTCAATGCACGGCCGCTGGTGCCCACGGGCAGACCGCCCTCACCGGGTATTTTCGGGCCGTGAATATACGCGCCGTAATCACGAATTTCTACGATCACCTTAAAATCCGGGTTATGCACATCCACCTTGAGGTAGTTGTGCTTGCCCAGCAGGTAAGCGCCCAGTTCCCGCATCAGCTCCGGGCTGGTCATGGGGTAGGTCTTGTCGGAGCGGCGGGCTTCCACCTTGAAGGTGCGGATGCCGTGCAGACTGGCACCGAGGTAATCCTCAGCGGTCTGGCAGATGGTGTCAAAGTCCTTGTCGCAGACCACGGCGCGGCTGAGCGCCGCAAGGCCGAACACCTTGCTCGCCCGGTCAAAGGCAAGATCCATGTCCACGTCCTCTTCCTCAGGCTCCATGTAAAAGGTGGACTGGGTGCAGTAGACCTTGAACTTGCCCACGGTCTTGAGCCGGTAGCGCAGAATTTTCATCATCGCCGACTCGAACTGGTTGCGGTTGAGGCCTTTCAGGGACATTTCACCCTGATAGCCCATAATGATTTCATGCATAAATGTTGTATCTCCTGATCGTAGGATTTGTTATTTTTCACTTTCTGATCTTCTGCAGATGCTTCATACCGTCCTCAAAGCGGTTGAGGAAAGCGTCCACATCCTCCGGGGTGTTGTCGCCGCAGAAGGACACGCGGATGGCCGTGTCGATGGCAAGCGGGTCTTTGCCCATGGCTGCCAGCGTGTGGCTGGGCTGGCCGCGGCCGCAGGCACTTGCCGAGGAAACATACACCTGCGCTTCGGCCAGCCATGCCAGCATGGTCTCGCTCTTGATGCACATCTCACTGAAGTTCAGCACCTCGGGCACCGCGTTCTCCGGGCTGTTGAGCTCTACCTCCGGGAAAGCTTTCAGGCCGTCCCGCAGACGCTGGTTCAGAGCCTTCATAGCGGTGTCACGGCTCTTCATGGTCTTGGCAAGACGGGTGGCGGCTGCGGCAAGACCCATGGCGTAGGGCAGGTTTTCGGTGCCCGGGCGCAGGCCGCGCTCCTGCTCACCGCCGAGGTACGGCGGCCGGAACGCCTGCACCAGACGGTCAGAAAGATACAGCGCGCCAATGCCCTTTGGAGCGTGGATCTTGTGGCCGCTCACCGACAGGGTGTCGATGTTCGTCAGCTTGATGGGCACACGCATCCACGCCTGCACTGCGTCCACATGGACAATGGTGCGGCTGTTGCGGCGCTTGACCTCAGCGGCAAGGCGTTCCACATCGTTGCGGGTGCCCACCTCGTTGTTCACCATCATGCAGGCCACGAGGATGGTGTTCTTGTCCACATGCTCCAGCATTTCGTTGATATTCAATGTGCCGTCCGGGCGGGGCTTGACCGCCGTGACATTGTAGCCCTGCTTCGCCAGCTCTTCCAGCGGGCGCTGGACGCTTGGGTGCTCAAAGCCGGACACCACGATGCCCTTGCCGAAAGTGCGGGTGCGCACCGCGCCCAGCAGGGCCAGATTGTTGCTCTCGCTGCCGCAGGAGGTAAAGTACAGCTCCTTTGGCTTGCAGCCCAGTGTACGGGCCACAGCGGCACGGGCGGCGTTCAGCGCTTCTTCACTTCTGGCCCCGGGGCCATACAGGCTGGACGGGTTTGCCCAGTGTTCCCGCATGGCCTTGTCGATGACATCCGCCACCTCGGGAGCCACCATGGTGGTAGCGGCGTTATCCAGATAATGCAATTCAGGGTTTTGCAGCATAAAAGGGATTCCTGCTTTCTAAATTTTCATAGTAAACCATGATAAGTATACCACAACAGGCTGTAGAACGCAAAATATTTGGTGCTGTTTTTCCTTGACAAACACCCCGGCATTGTGCTATCTTTACTGCATAGAGACCGTATCTCTGCTGACGGAACCTTGTGGAGCACCACAGTGCAGGGATGGCGGGAGAGTCAATGCCGACCGTCTGGGCAGCCTTGCGCAATTGCTGCGCAAAGCTGCCCTTTTTTCATTCCTTTCCGTCATCGCTGCGCAACTCCATTTCTCCCGCCGGGCGAGATTTCCGCTGTGAAAAGCTCCCCCTTCGGGGGAGCTGGCTGTGAACGAAGTGAACAGACTGAGAGGGTTTGTCAAGGAGGATGTCTGATGAAAACCGATATCGAGATCGCACAGGAAGCCAAAATGAGACCCATCACCGAGATCGCCGCCCAGCTGGGCCTTTCCGATGAGCACGTGATCCCCTATGGCCGCTACAAGGCCAAGATCGATCACCGCCTGATCCACGATGCCAAAAAGCAGGGCAAGCTGATCCTTGTCACTGCCATCAGCCCCACCCCGGCGGGCGAGGGCAAGACCACCACCAGCGTGGGTCTGGCCGATGCCATGAACGCTCTGGGCAAAAAGACCATGCTCTGCCTGCGTGAGCCGTCCCTCGGCCCCGTATTCGGCATCAAGGGCGGCGCAGCCGGCGGCGGCTACGCACAGGTGGTGCCCATGGAGGATATCAACCTGCACTTCACCGGCGACCTGCACGCCATTGGCACGGCCAACAACCTGCTGGCTGCCATGATCGATAACAGCATCCAGCAGGGCAACCCGCTGAACATCGACCCCCGCCGCATCACATGGAAGCGCTGCATGGACATGAACGACCGCCAGCTGCGGTTCATCGTGGACGGTCTGGGCGGCAAGGTGAACGGCACCCCCCGCGAGGACGGCTTTGATATCACCGTTGCCAGCGAGGTGATGGCAATTTTCTGCCTTGCCACCAGCATTTCCGATCTGAAGGAGCGTCTTTCCAAGATCGTATGCGCCTACACCTACGACGGCAAGCCCGTCACTGCCGGTGAGATCGGTGCTGCCGGTGCCATGACCGCCCTGCTGAAGGACGCGCTGGACCCGAACCTTGTGCAGACGCTGGAAAACAACCCCGCCATCATCCACGGCGGTCCCTTTGCCAACATCGCCCACGGCTGCAACAGCGTGCTGGCTACCAAGCTGAGCCTTTCTCTGGCCGACTATACCATCACCGAAGCAGGCTTTGGTGCCGATCTGGGCGCAGAGAAGTTTTTGGATATCAAGTGCCGCTACGCCGGTATCGCTCCCTCTGCCTGCGTGCTGGTGGCCACTGTGCGTGCCCTCAAGAGCCACGGCGGCGTGGCAAAGGCCGACCTGAGCCAGCCCAACCTCGAAGCCGTCAAGGCCGGTGCATCCAACCTCATCCGCCACATCGACAACCTGAAAAATGGCTTCGGCCTGCCGGTGGTGGTCGCCATCAATGCCTTCCCCACCGATACCGCCGAAGAGCAGGCCTATGTGGAGCAGGTGTGCGCCGAGCAGGGTGTTCCCTGCGTGCTGAGCGAGGTATTCGCCAAGGGCGGCGAGGGCGGCAAAGCTCTGGCCGAGAAGGTGCTGGAGGTGCTGGAGGATCGTCCCATCCAGTACACCTACCCGCTGGAAATGCCCTTGAAGGACAAGATCAACGCCATCGCCACCAAAATTTACCGGGCCGACGGTGTGAACTACAGCGCCGCCGCCAGCAAGACACTGGCCGAGCTGACTGAGATGGGTTACGGGAACCTGCCCGTGTGCATCGCCAAGACCCAGTACAGCTTCAGCGACAATGCCAAGCTCACCGGTGCCCCCACCGGCTTTACCATGGAGGTGCGCGAGGTGCGCCTTGCTGCCGGTGCAGGCTTTGTGGTGGTCATCTGCGGCAATATCATGACCATGCCGGGCCTGCCCAAAAAGCCCGCCGCTGTTGGCATCGATGTGGATGCCGACGGCAAGATCACCGGCCTGTTCTAAGTTTCAAGTAAAAAAATAAGAGGTTCGCTCAGTGAACGAACCTCTTATTTTTTATCCTTCTGTGTGGTTGCACAGATAATCCGTCCATGCGGCATACCCGGCGGGTCTCAGATGGTAGCCGTCCGGCTGGGCGTAGCTTTCGATCAGGTCGCCGTTTTCATCTGCCAGCACTTCCCACAGGTTGAGAAAATAGCAGTTCTTTTCCAGCGCAATGGCTGCCAGCTCATTGTTGATCTGGCACAGGCGGTCGCGGTTCAAGCCCTCATGGCCGGACTTCTGGCATACTTCCGGCCGCACCGGCGTAATGGACTGCACATAGATCTTTGCATTTGGCAGTGTCTGACTCAGCATGTCCAGCATCAGCCGGTAATAGGTCAGAAAGCTGCTATAATCGGTATCGCGGCCCAGCACGTTGGTGCCCAACAGAACATAAATAGTTCTGGGCTGCTGGGCGGTCAACGCTTCCAGCGGCACCTCAGCCACGCCGTCGGCGCGCTTGCAGGTGGTGCCGTTGACGATCACGTTCGGCCCAACACCCTTGTACGCACAGAACATGGCGTTCTGCATTCCTTCTTCGTACAGCTGCATGCCCTGCGTCAGGCTGTCGCCCACAAAGCTCACGTCATTGAACCATTCCTTGCCCACAGCCGTGCTGCTCTTTGGCAGCGCCGCCATACGGAAATCCAGCGCAGTGGCCGCGCTGTCTGCAAGCGTCTGCACCGTGAGCTGCCGCGCCACCGCGTAGGAGGCCGTGTTCCAAGTATTATCCTGTGTTACCTCCTGCAGGATGGTGTTCTGCCCAACGCCGGAGGGCCGCTGTTCCCGGTGCAGGCTCTTCCACAACATCCCGATGGCTCCCACCAGCAAAAGCAGCAGCAGCAGAGCTGCCGCCATGAACCGCCTGCGCCAGCGTTTGCGCAGCACGCGCCGCCGGTATTCCTGATAGTCTGCCATGCTGTCTCCCTCACTTTTCTGCCCGGGCTATGCTGCGGGCTTTCTCGTTCATAGTATACCATATCTGTGCATTCCGGCAAGACCCGTTTTCTGCTAGAGTGCCTAAAATTGCAGATTCTTTTGCACGCAGGCATGCCATTGTGTGCAAAAAGCCCGCCTTCTATCGGGTCAAAAGCTTGCATCCTGTACCATAGATGTGTTATACTGAACTGAACTACTATTGATAGGGAGGCTTTCACGATGGCATTTACTCCAAAACTGACTTATAAAGGCAAGCCCCTCGTCCGCAAGGACAATGAGCTGTACTACGGCAATATGACCGACCCATATGTGCTCTATCTGCAGATCATGACCACCAAGCCTGTGGGCGACCAGCAGGTTGCAGACAAGGTCCACCTGATGCTGCTCTCTACCGACACCACCAAGGCTCCGCAGGAGCGCGTGATGCGTCAGACCACCAAGATCGGCCTGTACAACGCTTTGGACATCGGCAGCATCTGGCTGCAGAAGGCAAACGCACAGTAAACAAAAAAGACCGCTGCACCGGAGTGCAGCGGTCTTTTTTGCTTATTCTTCGGTCACCTCAAAGTCGAGGGGTTTGCCGCAGTTCGGGCACTTGGGTGCGCCGTCCAGCAGTTCGTCTTCCTCAAACACGGCGGTGGTGCCACAGTCCGGGCAGGTCACTTCGTACTGCACGGGGCCATCCTCGGCATCCTCTTCGCCGTCCCCTTCCAGAGCGACCTCAAAGGTCACGCCGCAGTGCGCGCAGTTGGCTTCGCCTGCATCCAGATCATCCTCGCTGACGTAAACGGTCTCGCCGCAGTTGGGGCAGGCCACTTCATAGAACGGCTCGCTGGCGATGTCATCATCCTTGGCATCGTCGTCGCCATCGGTGTCCTCATCCTCAGCGTCCTCGCTTTCGCCGTCTTCGTCCTCCTCCTCGTACAGATCTGCTTCCAGATCTTCCAGCTCATCGCTCAGGTCGTTGATCTGGTCGTAGGCGCGGGAAAGATCTTCGTCCACGCTCTCGATGACCTCAGCCATTTCACCCAGCAGTGCGCTCATGGCCTTGATGATCTTGCCCTCTTTGGTGGTATCATCAATGCCCAGACCATCGACCAGACCCTGCAGATAAGCTGCCTTTTTGTTCAGTTCCATACGAATGCCCTCCTTAAAATAAGAAAAATCGGAGTTTTAAAAAACCGGGCAGACGGTTGCCCGCAGCCCGGTTTGGCGTTAAAGGGATTAGACGCGCTCCATATACTCGCCGGTGCGGGTATCGATGCGGATGTGGTCGCCCTCGTTGATGAACAGAGGCACACGAATCTCAGCACCGGTCTCGACGGTAGCGGGCTTCAGGGTGTTGGTGGCAGTGTTGCCCTTGACACCCGGCTCGGTCTGGGTAACTTCCAGCTCGATGAAGTTGGGGATCTCGACGCTGAACACCTTGCCCTTGTAGCTCAGCAGCTTACACAGCTCGTTCTCCTTGCAGAACTTGAAGTTATCGGGCACATCGGCTGCGTTGACGGGGATGTCATCGTAGGTCTCGTTGTCCATGAAGTGGTACAGATCGCCATCCTCGTAGCTATAGGTCACGTCCTTGCGCTCGATGAAAGCCTGCGGGAACTTTGCGGTCGGGTTGTAGCTGGTCTCAACCACAGAGCCGGTGATTACGTTCTTGGTCTTGGTACGGACAAAGGCAGCGCCCTTGCCGGGCTTCACGTGCTGGAACTCAACGACCTGAAGAACCTGGCCGTCCTGCTCAAAGGTCACGCCATTGCGAAACTCGCCTGCAGAAATCATAGGAATTCCTCCATTAGTTTAATCTCAAATGCTTAACGCATATCTCTATTTATTTTACCCAATCCGTTTGCATTTGGCAAGGGGTTTCGGCAAAAAAGACGATAAAAACACAAAATTTTTTACGTTTTGCACGCTGCATGGTACATCTGCTGCATAGCCCCGGCATCCTCAGCCTGCGTGCCTGCGCTCTCGCAGATGATGACCGGCTGCAGCTTCCGCTCAGCCAGCAGTTCCATCAGCGGCTGCGGCTCAGGGCCGAACTGGGTCTCGGCAAAGGTCCAGTGGCGCTTTTCGCCGCCCGCCGAATACTCGATGCGGGAAAAATGTACATGGAACCGTTCTGCCCGTTGGTCCCCCAGCTTTTCTGCCATGCGGTCAAGGATGGCAGCGTAGTCCTCTTTTGAGCGGATGCCGCCCAGAGTGCGGGCATTCAGGTGGCCGAAGTCGATGCAGGGCGTAATGCGCTTATCCACGCTGCACAGCGCCAGCACCTCGTCCAGTGTGCCCAGCTGGCCGATCTTGCCCATGGTTTCCGGGCAGAGAGTCATATCGGCAAAGCCTGCTTCGTCCAGCGCTTCCACGGCACGGCGCATGGTATCCAGCGCTTTTTCAAGGGCCGCTTCCCGGCTCTGCTTGCCGCAGCTGCCGGAGTGGAAGATGATGCGTCTGCCACCCAGCGCCTTGCACACCGCCGCACTTTGCAGCAGATACTGGATGCTGTTGAGCCGCTTTTCCTCTTCCAGACTGGACATGCTGATATAATACGGTGCATGCACGCTGAACAGGATATCCTTTGGCCCGGCCAGTGCGGCCATTTTTGCAGCCTTGTCCAGCCCCAGACGCACGCCGCGCCCGCACTGGTACTCGAAGGCGTTCAGTCCCATCTTTGCGGTGTACTCCGGCACATCCAAGCTGCTTTTGTAGCCTTGGGCGGCAAAGCTGTCGCTGGTGCCTGCGGTGCCGAACCGGATCTTCCAATCGCTCACAGGGTCTTGCCTCCCCGGTCATAGTATTTCTGCCAGTGTTTTTTCTCCCACTTACGCTTGAGAATGACCTGCGCACCGAGGTCCGGGCCGCGGGGCACCACCATCAGGCCCGGAATGCCGTACAGCGCTGCCGCCATGCGGTCGGCATAGAGCTGGTCGCCCACCATCGCCATCTGACGACGCTTCACGCCCATGCGGTGCTGCGCCGCCATCAGAGCAAAGGGCAGCGGCTTTGCGGAGCGGTACAGACACGCAAGGCCCAGCTTCTGGGCAAAGGGCCGCACCCGCTTTTCCGCACCGTTGGACACGATGGTGAGCCTGACACCCGCCTTGCGCATAGTGTCCAGCCACACGGCCACTTCTTCCGGCAGCTCCTGACTGCGGTCGGCGGTGAGGGTGTTATCGATATCCAGCACCAGCGCAGTGATGCCTTTTTCCGCCAGCCATTCCGGCATGATGTGGGTGACATCCTTGAAAACGTATTCGGGGGTGATGAGCATAGTATTTCTCCCTGCAATGAAAATAGGGGAACCTGCAATACAGGCTCCCCTACATCGGCGTTAGCAACGCGTATGAAATCTAAAGCAACAGCGACTTCAAGTGATCAATTACTTGAACTTGCGCTTGCGGGCTGCTTCGGACTTCTTCTTGCGCTTGACAGACGGCTTCTCGTAAGCCTCGCGCTTACGGACCTCTGCGAGCACACCGCTGCGAGCGGTGCTGCGCTTGAAGCGACGCAGTGCGCTTTCCAGCGACTCGCCCTCTTTAACACGAATTTCCGACATCTTATTCCCTCCCTTGGACCGTGAGGCAGGAATTTCGTTGTTACATGGTAACTAACAGTAGACAGTATAGCGCATTTTCTCCGGTTCGTCAACCTTTTTTTGAAAGTTTTTTGCGCAAAATCTTTGAAAAGATTTTGAATAAACGTTCCCGGGTGTTTTATGCGCCAGTCCGCCTCTGCGGGTAGTTGTATATCCAGCCTTTCGGCAGGGTATCGGTTGGTTTAGCCCTTGACAGCCAGATTGACCAGACGGCCCTTGACGTAGATCTCCTTGACCAGCTGCTTGCCTTCCAGAGCGGCAGCAACAGCGGGGTCAGCCTTGGCGGCGGCGATAGCGGCAGCAGCGTCAATGTCGGCAGCCACCTTCAGGCGGGCCTTCACCTTGCCGTTCACCTGCACAGCGATCTCCACTGTGCTTTCCACGCACTTGGCCTCTTCGTACTTGGGCCAGGGGTAGTAAGCCAGCTGCTCATCGTGGCTGTGGCCCAGCTTCTCCCACAGCTCTTCGGTCATGTGGGGAGCAAACGGGTTCAGCAGCTGAACAACGGTCTCCAGCTCGGCCTTGGTCGCGCCGCCGTTGTCGTACAGGGCATTCACCAGCGTCATGAGCTGGGCAATGGCGGTGTTCATCTTCAGGGTCTCGATGTCAGCGCCCACCTTCTTGATGGTCTGGTGCATCAGGGTCTCGACCTGCGGACGATAGCCCTCGCCCTCCACCAGCTTGTCGGACAGTGCCCACACGCGGTCCAGGAAGCGGTTGCAGCCTGCAATGGCAGAGGTCTGCCACGGTGCAGCCTGCTCAAAGTCGCCCATGAACATCTCGTACAGACGCATGGTGTCGGCACCGTACTGGTCCACCACCTCGTCCGGATTGATGACGTTGCCCAGAGACTTGGACATCTTCACGATGGGGTGGCGTGCCATTTCGCCGTACTTTTCTTCCAGAGCCTTTTCAGCGGCCTTCTGGCTGCCGTACTCCTTCAGCAGCTTATCCTGCTCCTCAGCGGGCAGGTTGACAAAGCTGTGGGGGTTCAGGCCCAGGATCATGCCGTGAGCGGTGCGCTTCTGGTAGGGTTCCGGAGAAGGCACAGCGCCGATATCATACAGGAACTTATGCCAGAAACGGCTGTACAGCAGATGCAGGGTGGTGTGCTCCATGCCGCCGTTGTACCAGTCCACCGGAGACCAGTATTCCAGAGCTTCCTTGGAAGCAATGGCATCCTTGCAGTGGGGGTCCATGTAGCGCAGGAAGTACCAGGAAGAACCGGCCCACTGGGGCATGGTGTCAGTCTCGCGGGTAGCGGGGCCGCCGCAGCAGGGGCAGGTAGTCTTGACCCAGTCCTTGTGGCGGGCCAGCGGAGATTCTCCGTCCGGACCCGGCTCAAAATCGGTGATGTCCGGCAGGGTCAGAGGCAGGCTGCTCTCGGGCAGGGGCTGCCAGCCGCACTTTTCACACTTGACCATGGGGATGGGCTCGCCCCAGTAACGCTGACGGCTGAACACCCAGTCGCGCAGCTTGTAGTTGACCTTATCGCAGCCCTTGCCGTTTGCCTCCAGCCAGTCGATCATCTTTTTCTTTGCATCGGTGACGGACAGGCCGTTCAGGAAGCCGGAGTTGACCAGCGTGCCGGTGGCCACATCGGTAAAAGCGGCTTCGTCCAGATTAGAGGGGGTATTGCCCTTGACCACCTCGATGATGGGCAGGCCGAACTTCTTGGCAAACTCCCAGTCACGGGTATCGTGAGCGGGCACAGCCATGATGGCACCGGTGCCATAGGTGGACAGAACGTAATCCGAAATAAAGATGGGGATCTCGGTATCATTGACCGGGTTGATGCCCATGACGCCTTCCAGCTTGACACCGGTCTTTTCCTTGTTCAGCTCGCTGCGCTCAAAGTCGCTTTTGCGGGCTGCCTCGGCCTGATAGGCCTTGACGGCATCGGCATTCTTGAGGATGCCCTTGTCCAGCCATTCCTTGACCATAGCGTGCTCCGGAGAAACGACCATGTAGGTGGCACCAAACAGGGTGTCACAGCGGGTGGTGTACACGGTCAGGGTATCGCCTGCGGTGGTGCCGAAGTTGACCTCTGCGCCGTGGCTGCGGCCGATCCAGTTCTTCTGCTGGGTGGCAACGCGCTCAATGTAATCCAGACCGTCCAGACCATCGATCAGCTTATCGGCATAAGCGGTGATCTTGAGCATCCACTGGCTCTTGACGCGGTGAACGACCTCGCTGCCGCAGCGCTCACACACGCCGTTGACAACTTCCTCGTTGGCCAGCACGCACTTACAGCCAGTGCACCAGTTGACGTTCATTTCCTTCTTGTAAGCCAGACCATGCTTATACAGCTGCAGGAAGATCCACTGGGTCCACTTGTAGTACTCGGGGTCGGTGGTATTGATCTCGCGGTCCCAGTCAAAGGAGAAGCCCAAAGCCTTCAGCTGGCTGCGGAAGTGGTCCACATTGTTCTTGGTAACAATGGCCGGGTGGATGTGGTTCTTCATGGCAAAGTTCTCAGTGGGCAGGCCAAAAGCGTCCCAGCCCATGGGATACAGCACATTGTAGCCGTTCTGACGGCGCTTGCGGCTGACCACGTCCAGCGCGGTGTAGCTGCGGGGATGGCCTACATGCAGGCCGGCACCCGACGGATACGGGAACTCGACCAGTGCATAGAACTTGGGTTTTTTGTGGTCGATCTCAACATGGAAGGTCTTTTCGTCCTCCCACACCTTCTGCCACTTGGCTTCAACAGCCTTGTAATCGTACTTCATGTTTGTAATCAGCTCCAGACTTTACTTTTGCATATACCGTAATTGGAATGATTTATGCTACAGGCTGCCTGCCGCAAAAGGCAGGGCCGTTCTGCCTTATTCGACAGTGCTATCCGGGGTAAGGTACTCGGAAATATCAATGGGTTCGCCGTCTGCCCACAGGTGCTCCAGATCGTAGTAGGTGCGGGTGTTGGGCACGAATACGTGCACGATGACGTTGGAATAATCCAACAGCACCCAGTTCTTGGAGTCGTAACCCTCCGTGCTGTAGGGCTCCAGACCCTTCTGGGAAAGCTCGTACTCCACCTCATCGGCCAGAGCCGCCACCTGCGTGGTGGAGGTGCCGGACGCGATAACGAAGTAATCTGTGAGCACGGTCAGGCTTTCCACCTTGAGCACGCGCACATCGTGGGCCTTTTTCTTATCCAGGATCTTTGCGATCTCAATGGCAAGCGCCTTGCTGTCGTTGAAGTTCTCCATATGTTTTTCCTTTCTGTCAGTTTCAGTTTGCGGAGCCTGCCGCCTGACCATCGGTGGTAACAGCGCCTTCAAGGTCTGTATCGCCGCTCAGGATGGCATCGTCCGACTCCTTATCGATGCGGCCCATATACTGCACGTTGGCATCGGTGGATGCACTGCCGTGGGGCCACTCGTCGGTGACAAGGTTCATTTCGCTCACATCAATGGGGCCGGTGTAGGTGCAGAAATACTGGTTGAGCAGGTTTGCAATGGAACCCGCATCCGGCACCACGCAGGAGTAACCGGCAAAGGTGTCGGTCTTGCCCACGTTGGGCACGCCCATGAACACCGGTGTCTGCGCCAGAATGATGTTGGAGCTGTCGAGCTTGAGGAAAGACACCACCAGCTTTGCAATGGTGGAAATGTCCATATCCGTCTTGATATAGTTCTTGAACACCAGCGGCAGCTGGTTCAGGATATCGGTAACGCCCATGGCGCGGGCACGCTTGAACAGGCCGGCATAGAAATAGCGCTGCATGTTCAGGCGGTCGATATCGGAATTGGCGTAGCCGTCGCCGTGGCGGCAGCGCACAAAGAACTCTGCCGATGCACCGTCCAGATTGCGGTAGCCCTTGAGCAGCTTGCTGCCGCCGTAGGACATATCGTGGGGGATATACACCTCAATGCCGCCAAAGTTATCCACCATATCCACCAGTGCCTGCATGTCCACCGTCACATAGTAATCGATGGGCAGCCGGAACTGATCGTAGATGACATCGGCCAGAGCGGCGATGCTGCCGCCATTGGAGATTGCCACCGAGTTGATCTGATAATTCGTGGCGGCGTAGGTCTTGCCATTGGAAAGGGTGATTTTTTTGTTCTTGGTGGTGACAAGGCTGTTGCGGGGGATCTGCAGCATCCGCAGTGCACCGTTCTTGATGTCGAACTGCACGTACAGGATCATATCGGTCATGCCATCATTGGAAGTGGGGTCGTTGGAATAACTGCGTCCCTCTTCATAGTCGATGCCGCAGACCAGAATGTTCACCACATCGCCCTTGTATTCCTCGGCTGTCTTGACCTCTTCCTCAATGGTAGGGGTGCTGTCGTCCGGGCGGATGCTGTCCTCCACCTTGTTTACAAGGCTGACTCCGTACACCACCACACCGGAGATCACCGCGATGATGGCCATGACCACTGCAAAAGGCAGCCAGAGGGGCATTTTCTTTTTCTTTTTGCGGCGGCGCGGCGGCTCCTGCCCTGCTCCCTGTGCCGGGCGGCGCGGCGGCTCATTGTGTGCACCGCCTGTGCTCTGCTTTGCATCCGTGCTGGACGCAGCGTGGCGCGGTGCGGCTGCTGCCGGATCCGGCCGGTTCAGAGAACGCGAAGTATTGATATGGCGTGGCGTCTGGCTCATGCTTTTTTGTATCCTCCAGATTTTCGCGGTCCTGCAAAAAAATGTTCCTGCAGACCTGTCATGCTCTTAAGTATAGCATTATCCGACGAAATCTGCAATCCGTTTTCTGTTTCCGCTTGTTTCAGAGCAGCTGTGCTCTCACCGTTCATTCTTCCCGCTGCGGGCCAGGATATCCTCATAGGCCGCCTTGGACATCGGGTCCAGAGGTTTTCCCTGCGAGAGCACGAAATCGTTGGTCTGCTTCAGCGCGGCCAGCATGGCGGCATCCAGATTCTTTTTTTCCAGCTTGCGCAGCTTTTCCACTCCGGGCCAGTCCCGCTCCGCGCTGGTCATATCGGCCAGATACAAAATTTTGTCAAGCCGGGTCATGCCGGGTTTGCCCGCCGTGTGGCAGGCAATAGCGCTAAGCACCGCTTCGTCGGTCACACCCCACTGGGTGCGGGCCAGAATGGCGGCGCACACGCCGTGCCACACCGGGGCCGGGCGCTCTTCGCCGCCCTCTGCATACTGGGGGTAAGCGCGCAGGATCTCGCGCATCTCATCCTTGCTGATCTCCTTGGCCGAGTCGTGCAGCAGGGCTGCCAGCGCGGCCCGCTCCTCGTCCTCACCGTAGATCTTTGCCAGCTTGACGGCCATTTTTTTCACATTCAAGGTATGCTCATAGCGCTTATCGCTCAAGCGGCCGCGCACAAGCTCCTTTGCCTGTTTGAGGTTCATTGGCTGATACTTCCTTTTTGTAGAGTTTCTCCCGGCGGATGACCGCCCGCACCGCCTCCGGCAGCTCAGCTTCACACCCTTCGCCTGCAGCCAGACGGGTGCGGATGTCGCTGCTGGCCATGGGCAGCGCCTGTACCGGTGCAAACAGGATACGTGCCCCGGTGGGGTCCAGCCGGAGAGCCTTTGCGTGCAGCTCGGGGTCGTCGCCCACATGGCGGCTGGTGACCACCAGATGGGCAAGGCGCAGGATATCCTGCCAGCGGTGCCAGCCGTCAAAGCTCAGCAGCATATCGCTACCAATGGCAAGGTACAGCTGTGCCCCGGGGTAGTCCCGGGCCAGTTTTTCCACCGTGAGCACCGTATAGTTGCGGTTTCCGGCAGCGGCCTGCTCGATCTCCCAGCCGCTGACCTCCAGCTGCGGGATCGTGTCCGCATCCTCTTCCAGTGCATGGAAGCAGCTGCACATTTCCAGCCGCAGTGCGCCCGGCGCAGAGGTCTTCTGCTTGAAGGGCGAAAGCCCGGCAGGCATCACCACCACCTTATCCGGTTGCACGCGGGCAGCGGCAGCGCGCAGATTGTTCAGGTGGCCGTTATGGGGCGGGTCAAATGTACCGCCGTAGAGAAGAACTTTCATTTTTACTTCAGCAGATCAGCGTAGGCGCTGTCCTTTTTCTTCTGCAGATACAGCACGAACTTGGAGCCGATCACCTGTACACAGTCGGCACCGGTGGCCTCAGCCAGCTTGACCGAAGCTTCACGGGCATTGTACATGCTGTTTTCCAGCACCTTGAGCTTGATGAGCTCACGGGCATCCAGACAGTCCTTCACGCCCTGGATCATGGTCTCGTCGATCTCGCCCTTACCCACGATGAAAACGGGGTCCATGGTGTTTGCCTTGCCGCGCAGAATGGCGCGCTGTTTGCTTGTCAGCATAGTTTTTCTCCTTTATTTTGAGGTTGATATTTCGATAAAGAAACGATTTAAAATTGTCTCCGCTTGCGCTCTGACAATATCAGCGGAATTTCTATGATTTTTTGTAAAATTGAAAAATCTGCGGATTTTTCAATTTTACTTTTTCACAGGATGGGGCGTATCTGCCAGCGTCCTCGCCCTCTCAGGCGCTTTCGCGCCAGCTCTCCCAAAGGGAGAGCCTCTGGCGAGGAGATAAAGTTTGTGGTTTTGCCAAGGCCTCTCCCTTTGGGAGAGGTGCCGAACAACGTGAGGCGGAGAGGGCGAGCCCGTTTCAGGTTTACAATCATTTCAGCCTGATCTCCACTTTTCCAGACACCTGTGCGATGACGCCTTCTTCCTTGGCTGCACTCAAAAACCCCGGCAGCTGCTGTTCCAGCGCTGCCAGCGCGTTGCCGCGGTGGCTGATGGCATCCTTTTCGTCCGGGGTCAGCTGGGCGTAGCTGCGGCCCTCTGTGTTGGGGCACTTATCGTGCTTTCCCACGCCGCAGTCGGTGGGGATGAACAGCGGGTCGTAGCCAAAGCCGTAGTCCCCGCATAGCCGCTCAAAGGCGATGCTGCCCGGGCACTCGCCCATACAGGTCAGATGCCGCCCATCCGGCAGGATGAAACACACCGCGGACACGAACTTTGCACCCCGCTGCCCGGCAGGCACAGCCTGCATGACATCCAGAAGCTTGTCGTTGTTGGCTTCGTCGTCGCCGTGGCGGCCGCAGTAGCGGGCGCTGTACACGCCGGGCGCACCGCCCAGCGCATCTACGCACAGGCCGGAGTCATCGGCGATGGTGGGCAGACCGCATGCCTTGCAGATGGTTTCAGCCTTGATGAGGGCGTTCTCGGCAAAGGTGGTGCCGGTCTCCTCCGGCTCGATGGTGATGCCCAGCTGCTTCTGGCTGACCACCTCGTGGCCCTGCGCTTCCAGAATGCGGCGCAGTTCGCAGAGCTTTCCGGCGTTGCCGGTAGCTGCACAAATTTTCATGCTGCGACCCTCCTTAGTGCTTCCACTGGCGCGGGAGCAGCTCTTCCACAAAGCCCTCCGGGGTAAAGGGCAGCAGGTCGTCGATGCCCTCGCCCACGCCGATGAAGCGCACCGGCAGGCCCAGACGCTGCTTGACCGCCACCACGCAGCCGCCCTTGGCGGTGCCGTCCAGCTTGGTCAGGATGATGCCGGTAGCATCTGCAGCCTTGCAGAATTCCTTGGCCTGACTGATGGCGTTCTGGCCGGTGATGGCATCCAGCACCAGCAGCGTTTCAAGGCTGGCTTCCGGGCTGGCCTTCTTGACGCTGCGGCTGATCTTGGAAAGCTCTGCCATCAGGTTTGCCTTGTTGTGCAGACGGCCTGCGGTGTCGGCAATGACCATGTCATAGCCGCGTGCGGTGGCAGACTTTACGGTGTCGAAAATGACAGCCGCCGGGTCTGCGCCCTCGCCTGCGCTGACGATGGGCACACCGGCGCGGTCGGCCCAGATCTCCAGCTGTTCGCTGGCTGCGGCACGGAAGGTATCGCCTGCGGCCAGCATCACCTTTTTGCCCTCGCGGGTGTAGTGATCGGCCAGCTTTGCAATGCTGGTGGTCTTGCCCACGCCGTTCACGCCAATGACCAGAATAACGGCCGGCTTGCCGGAAAGATCCATCTCGGCATCCGGTGTCATTTCCTCGGCAATGATGTCGCGCAGGGCATCCGCCGCCTCTTCGCCGGTCTTCAGGCCCTTTTCGTGCACACGGTCGCGCAGCTTGTCCACCAGACGCACGGCCACCTCGCCGCCCACATCCGCAAGGATGAGCTGCTCTTCCAGATCATCGTACATATCATCGTCGATGACGCTACCGGTGAGGGTGTTGAGGATATTGCCCCAGAAACCGGTGCGGGTCTTTTCCAGACCCGTTTTCATTTTTTCCTGTTCTTTTTCTTTGTTTTTCTTGCCAAATCCGAAGAACCCCATGGTGTCCTCCTATCTTTTTCTTTAATATATATCAGGAAACCAGCGTTGCGTCAACCTGTTCCAGATCAAGCTTGAGCAGCTTGGACACGCCGTCCTCCTGCATGGTAACGCCGTAAAGCACATTCGCGGCTTCCATTGTGCCGCGGCGGTGGGTGATGACGATGAACTGGGTCTTGTCGCTCACCCGGCGTAAGTACTGGGCAAACCGCACCACATTGGCATCGTCCAGAGCGGCTTCGATCTCGTCCAGAATACAGAACGGGGCCGGGTTGACCGCCAGAATGGCAAAGTAGATGCTGATGGCCACCAGCGCCTGCTCGCCGCCGGAAAGTGCTTCCAGATTCTTGATCACCTTGCCCGGCGGTGCCACCCGGATGCCGATGCCGCAGGAGAGCACATCGCTTTCATCCTCCAGCACAAGGCTGGCTTCGCCGCCGCCGAACAGCTCGGTAAATACACGGCCAAAGTTTTCGTTGATGGCGCGGAAGCTGTCGGAGAAGATCTCCCGCATCTGTGCCGAAAGCTTGGAGATCATGCGGGTCAGCTCATTGCGGCTTTCCTCCACATCGGTCACCTGATGCATCAGGGCATCGTAGCGGGCCTTGACCTCCTTGTATTCCTCGATGGCGCTCACATTCACGCTGCCAAGGGCGCGAATTTTGCCGCGCAGGTCGGCCACCTGTGCGCGCAGGGCCGTCAGGCTTTCAAACTCCACGCAAAGGTTCTCTGCCTGACTGACCGAGAGCTGGTATTCATCCCACAGCTTTGCCACGGTCTGGTCGTACTCGGTCTCGGCAGCGGCCTTGCGCTCTGCAAGGCGGGCCATCTCGCGCCCCATTTCCTCGCGGCTGTCGGAGGAAGTGCGCGCCCGGCTCAGTGCCGCTGTTTCAGCCTGCTGGCGTTCCAGCCGCTGTTCGGTGGCTTCCCGGATTGCCTTTTCTTTTTGGGCGATCTCGGTCTGGCTGTCGGACTTTGCCTGCCGGATGGCCGCAATTTCTGCCCGGCAGCTCTCGCTGCGCTGTGCCAGTGCCGCAAGGCTTTCTTCCAGCGTGGCGCGGCGGGCAGCGGCATCCTGTGCCCGCTGTTCCAGCGCCGCGATCTGGCTGTAGGCCAGCTCTGCATCCTTCTGGCGGGTCACCTGTTCCAGCCGCTTTGCGCTGAGCTTTTGGCTCAGTTCTGTCTGCTGGGCCACAAAGTTGTCGTCGCCTTCGGCAATTCGGTTCATCTCCGCCGTCAGCTGGTCGATCTTTGCCGTCAGCCGGGCCTGCAGGCTGGCAGCTTCCTCTGCTTTGCCGCGGCTCTCTGTCAGGGCCGCCTGCAAAGCGTCGATCTGCTGCTGGCCGTTGCTGCGGGCCGTTTCCAGCTGGGCGGCAGCAGCTTCCAGCCGCTTCTGCTCTGCTTCGGCGCGCACTTTGTCGTTGGCGGCTGTGAGCTGCTCACTTTCCGTGGCGGTCAGCTCCGCCTGCAAAGCGTCCACCTGCTCTTTGCAGCGGTCGGTCTTTTCCTGTGCAGCAAGGCAGTCTTTTTGTAGCTTGGCCGCTTTCACCCGCAGCTCTTCCATCTCCTGCTTGCGGGTGAACAGGCCCGCGCTGCGCTGGACGCTGCCGCCGGTAAAGCTGCCGCCTGCATTGATCACCTGACCATCCATGGTCACGACCTTGCTGCGAAAGCCGTTGTCCCGCGCCGCGCGAGAAGCTTCGTTGATGTCGTCCACCACGATGATGCGGCCCAGCAGGTTGGATACGATGTTCTCATACCGGCGGTCGGCCTGCACCAGACTGGAGGCAAGCCGTGCCGTACCGGAGAGTCGGCCACGGAACACGCCGGGCTGGACGGTATCCAGCGGCAGGAAGGTGGCGCGGCCCGCATTGTCATTGCGCAGCATGGCAATGGCCGCTTTGGCAGCGGCTTCGTTCTCTACCACGATGTTCTGCAGCGCACCGCCCAGAGCCGTTTCCACAGCCACTTCACAGCCCGGCTCCACCTTTAAGATGGCAGACACCGGCCCGATGATGCCCCGCAGGCGGCGTGCACCGGCAGCACGCATGACGGCCTTGACCGAGTTTTGGTAGCCGTCCATGTTCTTTTCCAGTTCCCGCAGCACGGAAAGGCGCTGGCGGGCCGCATCCAGCTCACGGCCAAGGCGCTGCTCTGCTGCGTCGGCATCGTCCAGCGCAGCCTTGCGGCCTTTCAGCTTGAGTTCCACGCCGGAACGGACATTTTCCAGCTGCTTCTCGTTTTCTTCCAGCATCCGGCGATACTTGATGGTGTCGTCCAGATCCTGCTTTGCTTCGTCCCGCTGGGCGGTGCTTTCCTGCACGCTCTGCTCAAGGGCAGGCAGGCGCTGGCGGGCTGTTTCCCCGGCAGCTTCGGCAGCGGCCTGCGCCACCTGTGCTTCGGTGCGCCGGGCTGTCAGGCCGGCAAGTTCTGCTTTCAGGGTATCCTTGCGGGCACCGCTGGCACTGCTGGCATCGGTCAGACGTGCGATCTCCGCGTTCAACGCTTCGATCTCTGCCGCCAGCTTTTCGCCCTCCGCTTCCATGGTCTTTGCCACGGCCCGGTGACGCTGCAAGGCGGCCTGTGCCTCGGTGCTGTCCTGTTCCCCGGCGCTAATCTCTTCCTGCAGGGATGCGGCGCTCTCCTCGTTTCGGAGGATGTCGTTTTCCAGCACAGCGATGCGGCTTTCCGACCCGCTGATCTGCTCGGTGATGCTGCGGATATCCCCATTCAGGCGCTCAACAGCAACCGTAAGCTGCTGTGCCTGCATCCGGATCTCCTCAGCCTCCTGCTCGGCGGCTTTCGTCTCCCGGTCAAAGCGCTCGTAGTCGGCCTGTGCTGTCTCGTAGTCCCGCACCTGCTGGCGCACGGCTTCGCGCGCGCGGTGCACACCGTCGGTCCACAGGGTCACTTCCAGCGTTTTGCGCTGTGCGGCCAACTCGAGGAACTTTTCTGCCTTGGCGCTCTCTTTTTCCAGCGGGCCTACCCGGCTTTCCAGCTCGCCAAGGATGTCCCGCAGGCGTTCAAGGTTTTCGCCCGCCGCAGCAAGGCGGCGTTCCGCCTCGGTCTTGCGGTAGCGGTACTTGGCAATGCCGCAGGCTTCCTCAAAGATCTCGCGGCGCTCACTGCTTTTTGCGGCCACGATCTCCGCAATGCGGCCCTGCCCGATCACCGAGTAGCCGTCGCGGCCAATGCCGGTATCCAGCAAAAGTTCGTACACATCCTTCAACCGGCACACCTGCCCGTTGATGGTATACTCGCTGTCGCCAGAGCGGTAATATTTGCGGCCAATGGTCACTTCGTCCGCATCCACATCAAAGGTGTGGTCTGCGTTATCCAGCGTCAGCCGCACCTGCGCAAAGCCCATGGCTCCGCGCCGCCGGGTGCCGCCGAAGATCACGTCCTCCATCTTGCCTGCCGCGCGCAGCTGGCGGGAGCTGGTCTCGCCCAGCACCCAGCGCACCGCGTCCGAAAGGTTCGACTTGCCGGAGCCGTTGGGACCCACCACACCGGTAACGCCTGCGTCGAACCGAATTTTAACTTTATCGGGAAAGCTCTTGAAGCCCTGGATCTCCAGTTCCTTGAATACCATTTACTTTTCCTTTATCACGCCCAGCAGCTTGAGCGCTTCTTTTGCGGCGCACTGCTCAGCGGCCTTTTTGCTGCGGCCTTCGCCACGGGCCACGCGGTCAGAGTTGAACCGCACAGCCACCACGAAATGCTTGTCGTGATCTGGGCCGGACTCGCTTTCTACTACATAGCTCAACCGCTCTTCCGGGTTCTGCTGCACGATCTCCTGCAGGCGGGTCTTGTAGTCGGCCTCGGCGTGCTTGCCCTCGGTGATAAAGGGCAGGATAAAGCTGCGGGCCACATCCATGCCGCCATCCAGATACAAAGCCGCGATCAGCGCTTCAAACGCATCGGACACAACGCTGGGGCGGTTGCGTCCGCCGCAGCGCTCTTCGCCGCGGCCAAGGCGCAGGTATTCGCCCAGATCGATCTCCTGCGCGAACTGGAACAGGGCCCCCTCGCTGACAAGGCTGGCGCGGATGCGGGTCAGATCGCCCTCCGGCCGGTCGGCATAGGCGTGGAACAGATAATCTGCCGAGACGATCTGCAGCACGCTGTCGCCCAGAAATTCCAGCCGCTCGTTGTGCTTGACCGGGGTGCGGCTCTCGTTGGCATAGCTGGTATGGGTGAGCGCGATCTCCAGCAGCTCCGGGTTTTTGAACTTATAACCAATAATTGTTTCCAACTGATGGCTCATATGTTTTAGCTCCCTTATTGATGGTCAGCATCCTCGCCCTCTCAGGCTCACGTCCGTTCGCCAGCTCCCCCAAAGGGGGAGCCCTTGGCAAATCGATGCAGTCTGCACGAACTGCCAAAGCCTCTCACTCTGGGAGAGGTGGCATTGCAAAGCAATGACGGAGAGGGCAAGCCCGCTTCCCTTATTCCTCAGTTTTCTGTGCCGCAGCCAGCTCGTCCAGCGCAGACTGCATGGTGCCGCACAGATCGTTCTCCACGCAGATCTTTGCCTGACGGATGGCGTTCTTGATTCCCTTGGCCTTGGAAGAGCCGTGGGCCTTGATGACCGGCTGCTTGGCCCCCAGGAAAGGTGCGCCGCCGTACTCCTCGCTGTCCATCTGGTGCTTCAGGTCTGCTACGCTGCCCTTGAGCAGCAGATAGGCCAGCTTGCCGCCGAGGTTTGCGAGGAACATTTGTTTCAGCATGCCCAGCAGCATTTTCGCCACGCCCTCGGTCAGCTTGAGGATCACATTGCCGGTGAAGCCATCGCACACCACCACGTCCACCTCGCCACCCGGCACATCGCGGGGCTCGATGTTGCCCACAAAGCGGACGCCGGGGGTGGTTTTCAGCAGCTGGTGTGCTTCCTTGAGCATGGGGGTGCCCTTGCTCTCCTCCGCACCGTTGTTGGCCAGCGCCACGCTGGGGCTGCAGCGGCCTTCCACCTTGTTCACATAGCAGCTGCCCATGACAGCGAACGCCGCCAGCATCTCGGGGCGGCACTCCACATTGGCACCACAGTCCAGCAGCAGATAAGCCTGCTTTTTGGCGGGCACCATGGTAGCCAGAGCCGGGCGCTTGACACCCTTGAGGGTGCGCACGATGAGACTTGCGCCCACATGCAGCGCACCGGTGCTGCCGGCGGAAACAAAGGCATCGCCCTTGCCGTCTTTCAGCATGTTCAAGCCCACCACGATGGAGGAATCCTTCTTCTGGCGGATGGCGCGGGCAGGCTCATCGCACATGTCGATGACCTCGGTGCAGTTCACCAGCTCAATGCCGTCCAGCGGGATGCTGTTTTCCTGTGCGGTTCTGCGCACCAGAGCTTCGTCGCCCACACCGACGACGGTGATGCCGTACTCTTTCACGGCCTGTGCGGCACCCTCCAGCACAGCCAGAGGGGCGTTGTCGCCGCCCATCATATCCACGATAATCTTCATAGCTTTTCTCCCTTCTTAAAGAGAAGTTTCATCCAGCCAGTACTGGAAGCTGGCAACAGCGCGCTGGGCCTGTGCCATGTAACGCAGGCGCTTGTCCCGCGGGCGGCTCTCCTCCGGCAGCGGAGGAAGGATGCCCATATTCGCGCCCATGGGCTGGAAGTGCTTGTTCTCGGTAGTCAGGTACTGCACCAGTGCGCCGCACATGGTGTCGGCAGGCGGGGCGGGCAGTTCCTTTCCTTCCAGCCGGGCATACAGGCTGCGGGCCGCCAGCAGGCCGCAGGCAGCGCTTTCCATATAGCCCTCAAAGCCGGTGATCTGGCCCGCAAAGAACACATTGGGGTGTTCTTTCAGGCACAGCTGGGCGCTGAGCACCCGGGGCGCATCGAGGAAGGTGTTGCGGTGCATGACACCGTACCGCACGAACTCGGCATTTTCCAGCCCGGGGATCATGCTGAACACCCGCTTCTGTTCGCCCCACTTGAGGTTGGTCTGGAAGCCCACGATGTTGTACAGGGTGCGTTCCTTATTTTCGGCCCGCAGCTGTACATTGGCCCACGGACGGTGGCCGGTGTTGGGATTCACAAGGCCCACCGGGCGCAGCGGGCCGAAGCGCATGGTGTCGGCACCCCGGGCGGCCATGATCTCGATGGGCATACAGCCCTCGTAGACCGTGACGGTGTCGGCCTTTTTGCCGTGGGCATCCGGGTCGGGCTGAGCAGACTGCTCGGCCCCGGTGTCAAAGTCGTGCAGCGGGGCACGCTCTGCCGAAGCGAGAGCCGCGTGGAATTTCTCGTACTCTTCCTTGTTGAAAGGGCAGTTCAGGTAGTCGGCCTCGCCCCGGTCATAGCGGGAGGCGGCAAACACCTTGTTGTAGTCCAGACTTTCAGCGGTGACGATGGGGGCCACGGCATCGTAGAAGTGCAGCCGCTCGTCACCGGTCAAGGCCCCGATCTCATCGGCCAGTGCGCCGTCGGTCAGGGGACCGGTGGCCACCAGAACGGGGGCAGTCTCATCAATGTGCTCCACCTGCTCCCGGTGGACGGTGATATTCTCACAGCTTTCCACCATGCGGGTCACTTCGGCGCTGAATGCGTCGCGGTCCACCGCCAGCGCACCGCCAGCGGCCACGCGGGCCGTCTCGGCGGCGTTGAGCAGCTGGCTGCCCATCCGGCGCATTTCTTCCTTCAGCAGGCCGGAAGCAGAGTCCAGCCGTTCGGCTTTCAGGCTATTGGAGCAGATCAGCTCTGCAAAGCCTGCGCTTTTGTGTGCGGGCGAAAAATGCACGGGCTTCTGTTCGTACAGGTCTACCTGCACGCCCTTGCCAGCCAGCCAGAGGGCGGCTTCACAGCCCGCAAGACCAGCGCCCAGCACGGTTACTTGATAGTTCATAGTTTTATCCTTTTAGTCCTTTTTCGGCACCGGCATCTCGTAGCCGCAGCCTTCCTTTGCGCAATACAGCTTGGAGCCTTTGCGGAACATGGTGCTGCCGCACTTGGGGCACTTGGTGGGCACCGGCATGTCCCATGTCATAAAGTCGCAGTCCGGGTAGCGCTCGCAGCCATAATAGATGCGGCCCTTGGAGCTTTTGCGCTCCAGCATACGGCCCTTGCCGCACTTGGGGCAGATGCCGCCGGTATCCTTGACCAGCCGCTTGGTGCCCCGGCACTCCGGGAAGCCGCTGCAGGCCAGGAACTTGCCGTACTTGCCCACCTTGATGACCATGGGCCGGCCGCACAGGTCGCACACCTCACTGGAAGGCTCGTCCGGCACCTTTACCTTTTTGCCTTCCATGTTCTTTTCGGCCTGCTCGAGGCTTGCCGCAAAGCCCTGATAGAAGTCGTCCACCGTCTTGTGCCAGTCAGCCTTGCCGCTCTCGATCTTATCCAGATTCTTTTCCATCTGGGCGGAGAAGTCCACATCCACGATGTGGGGGAACTGCTCCAGCATCAGCCCATCCACAGCCCGGCCCAGCAGGGTGGGCTTGAGCTTTTTCTGGTCGCGCTCCACATAGCCGCGGTCGATGATGGTGGTGATAATGGGTGCGTAGGTGGAAGGACGACCGATGCCGTTTTCTTCCAGTGCCTTGATGAGGGTCGCTTCAGTGTAGCGGGCGGGCGGCTGGGTGAACTTCTGCTCGCTCTTCAGGTCGCGCAGCTTCAGCACCTGACCCTGTTCCAGCGGGGGCAGGGCGGTCTCCTTCTTTTCCTTTTCGTCGGTGGCTTCCTCGTACAGGACGGTGAAGCCGTCAAAGGTAACGGTATAGCCGCTGGCCTTGAAACGGTAGTCCGCCGCGCTGACCGTGACGGACACGGTGTCCTGCTGGCAGTCTGCCATCTGGCTGGCCATGAAGCGGCTCCAGATCATGCGGTAGAGCTTTGCTGTGTCGCCGCTGATGCTCTTGTCCACCTCGTCCGGTGTCAGGGACGGCACCGAGGGGCGGATGGCCTCGTGGGCATCCTGTGCGGCAGTGGCGCTCTTGGTCTTCCATGTGCGCTTGTAGGGGCAGATATAGGCTTCACCGTAGGCCCCTGCGATATATTCCTTTGCGGCGGCAACGGCTTCATCCGAGATGCGCAGGCTGTCGGTACGCATGTAGGTGATCAGACCCATGGTGCCGTGGCCCGCAATGTCCACGCCTTCGTACAGGGTCTGGGCAGCGCGCATCGTGCGGGTGGCCGTAAAGCCCAAGCGGCGGGATGCCTCCTGCTGCAGGGTACTGGTGATAAAAGCCGGAGTGGGCTGCTTTGCCCGCTTGCCCTTTTTCAGCTCTGCCACCACGTACTCGGCCCCTTCCAGACCCTTTTCAATGGCGCGGGCCTCGGCTTCGTTTTTGGGCAGCAGCTTTTTGCCGCTGGCATCGGTGGCCAGCCGGGCGGTAAAACTCTTGTGGCCTGCGCCGAGGGTGGCATCCACATTCCAGTATTCGTCGGGCTTGAAGCTCTCGATCTCCTTTTCGCGGTCATCGATCAGGCGCACGGCCACGCTCTGCACGCGGCCTGCGGAAAGTCCCCGGCGCACCTTGCGCCAGAGGAACGGGCTGAGCTTGTAGCCCACCAGACGGTCCAGTACACGGCGGGCCTGCTGTGCGTTGAACAGATCTTCGTCGATGGCGCGGGGATGGGCCATGCCCTCCTTCACGCCCTTTTTGGTGATCTCGTCAAAGGTCACGCGGTTCGGCTCGTGGGGGTCCAGCCCCAGAATGTTTGCCAGATGCCAGCTGATGGCTTCGCCCTCACGGTCCGGGTCGGTTGCCAGCAGCACGCCGTCTGCGTGTTTGGCCTTGCTCTTCAATTCCTTGATGAGCTTTTCCTTGCCTTTGATGCTGATGTACTGTGGGGCATAGCCGTGCTCCACATCGATGCCCAGCTGGGAAGCGGGCAGGTCACGGATATGGCCCATGCTTGCGGTGACCTCGTAATCATCGCCCAGATACTTGCCAATGGTTTTCGCCTTAGCAGGCGACTCCACGATAACCAGTTTCGCCATTCGAGTTTACTCCCATTTCAAATTTTCTTTCTTCTCTATCAGGAACGCACCGTGCAACTGCACAGTACGGGATTCTCTATTTTTATATCATACCACAGCTGTTGTGTGCTGCGCCAGCAGAAATTATACTATTTTATCACATACCGCTTGCCCGGCATGCACAGCACCCGGCCGGAAAGCTCCAGCTTCATCAGGGTGCCCAGCAGCACCGCTGTGGGCAGGCCGCTGCGCACGCAAAGCTCCTCGATGCCAAAGGGCTGCGGCCCGATGCAGGAAAGCACCTTCCGCTCGTTCTCGCTCAGAGGCTCCGGTTGCTTTGCCGTCACCGCCGCTGCGCTCTGCCGGCGCAGGCCCAGCGGGCCAAGCAGGTCCGCAGCAGAACACACGGCACGCGCTCTGCCGTCCCGCAAAAGGCCGTTTGTGCCTGCGGAATTGGGCGAGTAGATGCTGCCTGGCACCGCGAACACCGGCTTGCCATAGCGTTCGGCGTGAGACACGGTGGACATGGTGCCGCTTTTTTCCTGCGCTTCCACCACCAGCAATGCAGAGCTGAGCGCCGCAATGAGCCGGTTGCGCTGCAAAAATCCATTTGGGCCAACGCCCTCACTGCGGGGCGGGTACTCACTGATCACGCAGCCCTTCTGCTCGATCTTGTGCCGCAGCACCACATTGGCCGCAGGATAGGTGCGGTCAATGGGCACGCCCATCACAGCAATGGTAGGGCAGTTGTTTTTGACAGCAGCGCGGTGCCCGGCGCTGTCCAGCCCGTCCGCAAGGCCGCTGACGATCAAAGCGCCGCTTTGGGCCAGTTCCCCGCCAATGTCCGCCGCTGCGTTCAGGCCGTATTCGGTAGGCTTGCGGCTGCCCACGATGCCCACCGCGCCCGGCTCGTTGAGCCAGAGCGGATCGCCGGTGCAGTAGAGCACCAGCGGCATATCCGGGATGCGGGAAAACGCCAGCGGATAGTCCGGGTCGTCAAACGGCAGGATGCGCACACCCAGATCATCGCACCGCATGACCAGTGCGTGATACTGTTCCGGGTCCAGCTGCTGTGCGCGAAGCGCGGCAGCATCCCCGGCTGCAGCACGGAATTCAGCGGTGTCCCGCGCTTCCCATGCTTCCTGTGCACCGCCAAAGGCATCCAGCACACGGCCCGCGTGAACGCTGGCCGGGCCAAGCACATGGGCCAGCCACAGCCAGCACAGCAGCGGATCCGGGGCAGGCTCCGGCGGGAAAAGGCTGGTCTGCCCTGCAAGGCCGCTCATAGGCTTTCCTCCCGGAAATGCCACAGCAGGATGCTGCCCGCAATGCCGGCGTTCAGGCTTTCCACCCGGTCGGTCATGGGGATGCGCACCGTGCTGCTGCAGGCAGCAATGGTCTCATCGGTCAGGCCCTGACCCTCGCTGCCGATGACGACGCAGATGCCGCCGGGGCAGCTTGCCTGCGCCGCGCTCAGCGGCTGAGACTTGTACAGCGCGGCAGCAAGGCAGGTGATACCCTTTGCGCGCAGCTGGGTGATGGCATCGGGCATGGCACCGGCTTCGATCACCGGGATGCGCACGGCGGCTCCCATGGAAGCGCGCAGGGTCTTGGGGGCATACACACTGGCACAGCCGTCGCTCAGGATCACACCGTCAAAGCCAAAGGCCGCAGCAGAGCGCAGCAGGGTGCCCACATTGCCGGGGTCCTGCACCCGTTCCAGCGCCAGATACCGCCCGCCCGCCTTCACTTCGTCCAGTGTGTGCACCGGGGTGCGGAACACGCCGAACACTCCCTGATGGGTGCCCACATCGGCCAGCTTATCGGCCACATGGTCTTCCACAAGGTAGTGTTCACCGGGCAGCCCGGCAAGCTCCGGGCACTTTGCCATAGCGCTTTCCGTATAAAATAAGGTCTCCAGCTGCGCACCGCGGGCAAGCTCCGGGCAGAGCTTGCGGCCCTCGGCCAGAAAGCGGCCCTCGCTGCGGCGGAATGCCGCGCTGGAAGAAAGGCGGCAGGCGTATTTGATCTTTGCGTTTTCCCGGCTGGTGATTTTTTCGTCCATCGTGTGTATTCAACCTTTCGCTGTACTGTCGTTCAAAAAGTAGTCTGCCGTCTTGTTCAAAAAATGCAAAAAGGGCAGCGTCTGCCACAAAGCGTTCCTGCGGCAGGGCGCTGCCCTGAAAAACATGTTTCCCTGCCGTAAGAACCCCGGATACAAAACGGACGCCCGCGTATACGCGCGGGCGTCACGATTCAAGTTCCTAATCAGGCGTTCTTGACGGTCTCGACCAGAGCTGCAAAGCTCTTGGGATCGTTAATAGCCATCTCAGACAGCATCTTGCGGTTCAGCTCGATGCCAGCCTTCTTCAGACCAGCCATGAAGGTGGAGTAGTTCATGCCCAGAGGACGAACTGCGTTGTTGATGCGGCAGATCCACAGGTTGCGGAACTGACGCTTCTTCATGCGGCGGCCAGCCAGAGCGTAGTTACCGCTCTTCATGACCTGCTGCTTGGCCATCTTAAAGTGCTTGCTCTTGCAGCCGTAGAAGCCCTTGGCCAGCTTCAGCATCTTCTTACGACGTTTGTGAGTCATGGTTGCGCCCTTGATACGTGCCATTTTTTATATCTCCTTTAGTTGTCTCAATAGAATGTGTTTGCCTGCGGCTCGCTCTTAGGCGTAGGGCAGCATGCTCTTGATGGTAGCTGCGTTGGTCTTATCAACGTAGCTGGGCTGACGGTAGCCACGGGTCAGCTTGGTGGTCTTCTTGGTCAGGATGTGGCTGCGGAATGCGTGGCCGCGCTTGATCTTGCCGTTCTTGGTCAGCTTAAAGCGCTTCTTAGCGCCAGAGTGCGTCTTCAGTTTCATCTTAGCCATTTTAGTTTCCTCCTAAAATTAGTCCTTATTGGGTTTCGGGATCAGCAGAATGGACATCGTGCGGCCCTCGAGCACCGGCGGCTTATCGGTGGATGCCTGAGGCAGAGCCTCGGCAAAACGTTTCAGCACGTCTGCGCCCAGAGCACTGTGCGCCATTTCACGGCCGCGGAAGCGGATCGAAACCTTAACCTTGTGGCCAGCTGCCAGAAACTTGGCAGTCTGGTTCAGCTTGGTATTGAAGTCGTTGGTGTCAATGTTGAGCGAAAGGCGGGTCTCTTTAACTTCGACCACCTTCTGGTTCTTCTTGGCTTCCTTCTCCTTCTTCTGCTGTTCAAAACGGTACTTGCCGTAATCCAGCACCTTGCACACAGGCGGAACAGCCTGCGGTGCGATCTTGACCAGATCCAGACCAGCATCTTCAGCAGCGCGCATGGCCACCTGAATGGACACAACGCCCTTCTGCTCGCCGTCTGCACCGATCAGACGGACCTCACGGTCACGGATCTGACCGTTGATCTCCAGTTCCTTCGACTTTCCAGCGGTAGCGATAATGAATGCACCTCCAAACAAAATCCATTTTGTTGCAATATTTGGCATAGAAAACGCGGCCGCCCATTTTCAGGACAGCCGCGCAAAAATTCACTCAAAGCCGCAGTCCACTCATAATGAACTGCCTTCAGGTATAGCCCGGGGGATTTTTCCCTCGCAAGGCGAGCGCGGCACAGGCCGTAGCTGCTTTCTTTACCCGGTTATTTTACCACAGGCAGAAAGCGCTGTCAAGCACTTTTTATGCGTTTTGCGGGAAAAATATGACTTTTCCGAAAGGCAGGCCATCAGGGAGCAGCATCTGCCCGGGCATCGGTGCCGCCCACTCCGGCAGGATGACGCGAAGCCATGGTCTAAAGTGTAGGCTGCAATTAAAATCGACCAAAAAACCTTAACGGGAAGTGCGAGGGCTTCTCACGCTGGATGGACTGGCGAGCGGAAGCAGGACGGAGTGGGCGGCACCGACGTTCTCCTACGCTTCGATCAGCCTCCCCAGCTCCAGCGAGTAGATGCCCTTATACGTTACCTTCTTCGGCGCAAAGCGCTTATCGATGGCAAGGGCATAGAGGTTCAGCTGCGGGCGGTAGGCGCTCAGGAAGTCCGCTTCGGTCTTGCGGCGGTCGGTCTTGTAGTCCAGCAGTTCCAGATGATCCGGGAACACCAGCACAAGGTCTGCAATGCCCTGCACCAGCACCTGCTCATCCTGCACGGCGGCGGCTTCCTGCGCGGAAGCTCCCTGTGCCGTCAGCACGGCCGACGCGGGCAGCGCCGTGATGAAGGCCAGCTCCCGCAGCACCTTTTCGGCTGCGCAGATCTTTGCAAAGGCTTCGCTCTCGGCAAAGCGGCGGATGCGGCCTGCATTGAGTTTTTCCGCAATTTCCGGGGCCACCAGCTGGGTGTCCACCTGCCGCTGGCGCTCTGCAAGGATGGCTTCCTCCAGCGTGCCCGCCGCTTTGGCAGCAGCAAGGGAGGCAAAGTCCGCATGTTCCAGAAAAGCGTGCAGAGCCGTGCCCATCTCGGCGGCGGTCAGTCCGTCCTTGGAGAGAAAGGCAGGGCGTTCCAGCGTGGTCTGCTCGGCCTTGTGCACGATGCTGGTCACGCTGACCTTGGCGGGCACCGCAGCCAGTTTTGCCGCCGGATACCGCCATGCAAAGCCCTCCTGCAGCTGAGCCACCAATGCCGGGTCTGCCGGGACAGGCTCTGCCGCTTCCGGTTCCTGTTCCGGTGTTTCCGGCTCCGGCTGAGCTTCCTGCACCGTGACCATGATCTCGCTTTCCGTAAACACAAAGGGCAGTTCCAGATCTCCTGCCAGCCGCCGCAGCGGCCCGCCGAAGGGATGCACCAGCAGCGCTGCACGCAGCCAGTCGGCAAAGCTGCCCGCCTGCTGGTTCAGCGTTTCTCCCGCGCCCGCAGCAAGGAATGCTGCCGCCTTGGCAAAGGGATTGCCGGTCTTGGTCATGCCCAGCGGCACCGTGAGGATCAGCTTATCCTGTGCACGGGTGAGTGCCACATATAAAAGGCGCATCTGCTCGCTGCGCGTTTCCTGCGCATGGACGCTGGCAAGAGCTGCGTAGGCTGCAGTCTTGTACATGCTCTCGCCCTGTTCCGGGCGCAGGCGCAGGCCCGCGCCGTATTCCCGGTGCAGCAGCACCGGCTGGTAAGTGTCGCTCAGGTTAAAGTGCCGGGCCGTGTCGCCCACGAACACCACCGGGAACTGCAGACCCTTGGAGCGATGGATGGTCATGATGGTCACACAGCCAGGCCGCGCACCGCCGGGCACAGTGTCCTGCCCGGTAGAACCTGCCTGCGCCGCCGCGTCGATGGCACGCACCAGCGCCGAGATGCCGTTTGCACCGGTCTGTGCACAGAAAGCCGCAAAGCGCCGGGCATCTTCCCGGCGGTGCGCACCGTTTTCCAGTACGCCCAGCGCAGCAAGATAGCCGGTGGAGACAAAGATCTCTTCCAGCAGCTGTTCTGCCGGGGCACTGCGGGCCATGCGCCGCAGTGCGGTGAGTCGGTCATAAAAGTCTTTCACCTTTTGGGTGAACGGCGTTTCATCACCATTCTGCACCACCTGCAGCACTGCGCCGTACAGACTCATGCGGGAAGCCCTTTTGCCCGTTTCCTTCGCGCCCTGTTCCTCCTGCGCCTTTTTCTGCATTGCGGCGCTCTGGGCACGCAGGCGTACAAGGTCGTCGTCCGTAAAGCCGAACATCGGCCCCAGCATGGCGGCGGCAAGGTAGATATCCTGCGCCGGGTTGTCGATGACCTTCAAAAGCGAGATCAGCGGCCGGATGTGCGCTGCTTCCATCAAGTTTTCGCGCGCATCCGCATACACCGGGATGCCCCGGGCCGTGAGCGCTTCCTCATAAGCGTGGAAGTCGCCGCGCGCCGCCAGCAGGATGCAGCAATCCTCGTACTGCACCGGGCGGGTGGAGCTGCCGTCCCGCACTGGTTCGCCGTTTTTCACCAGTTCTTCAATGCGCTGGGCGATCCACGCCGCGTCGGTCTCAGCGGTGTCGTCGGGCAGGAAGTGCGCTTCCACGCTGCCTGCGTAGTCGCCGGGTGCACCGCACACAAGACGCTGGCCGTCGCCGTAAGCCGTATCGCCCAGCTGGGGGGTCATGAGCTGTTCAAAGATAAAGTTGATGCCTGCCACCACCTGCGGGGCGGAGCGGAAGTTTGCATCCAGCGCCAGCAGAGCGTTTCCGCCTGCCGTACCCTTCTCCGGGCGGGGGCGGGCAGTGCCGCCGGGCAACGGTGCCCATGCGTTCAGCTTAGCCCGGAAGATGCTGGGGTCGGCCTGACGGAAGCGGTAGATGCTCTGCTTCAGGTCGCCCACAAGGAACAGGTCATCCCCCTCCGGGGAAGCAAGGCAGCGGTAAATGGCATCCTGCAAAGCGTTCGTGTCCTGATATTCGTCCACCATCACGGCGGCATAGCTTTGCCGGATGCTCTGGCACAGCGGGGTGCACACGCCATCCGGTGTGCGCAGCAGCCGCAGGGCCTGATGCTCAAAATCGCTGAATTCCAGCAGCTTGCGCTCCTTTTTCTTTGCCGAGAAGCGGGCATCAAAATCCCTCACGGCGGCAAACAGCACCCGCAGCCGGGGCAGCGCCTCCCTGCGGTCCGCTTCGGCCTCCTCCTCGCTGCAGGAGATAAGCTCCATGATCTGCTCGAACAGCTTGGCGGCTTCGTCCGTGCGGGTGCGCACCGCCGCCTTGTGGTCGCCGGTCAGCCGTTTTTTCATGCCCTTGAAGCCGGGTATCTCCTCCATGCCCAGCACATAGGGTGTCAGCTTATCGTACAGCGGTGTCCACTGCCCTGCCGCAGCCAGCCGTTCCACCTCGCCCAGCAGGGCGGCGGCGCTTTCCAGCCGGGAGAGCGGCTCTGCAAATTTATCGTTGACACCGGCCACGGCCTTTGCCTTGGAAGCAGCGGTCTTGCCTTTTTCCTCGGCCTGTGCCTGTGCAAGGACAAAATCTTCCTTACAGTCTGCCAGCGCTGCCGTCAGCAGTTCCCGCGCGGCCTTTGCGCAGCGGGCCGCTTCCGCCAGCAGCAGGTCATGCCAGCAGGTAAAGTCAAAACCGTTTTCCTGCTGCCATGGTGCCAGATATTCGTCCAGCCTGCGGTCGTAGTCCGGCAGAGCGCGCAGAAAATCGTACACATGCAGGATGGTATTGCCTGCGGCCTGATCGGTGCGGCCCTTGCCGTAAAGGTCTGCAAAGGCACAGAAGTCCGGGTCACGGTAGGCATTTTCCAGCGTTTCGGCCAGCGCCGAAGCCCGCAGCACCTCCACGCTGCCGGGGTCTGCCGGGGCAAAGTCCGGCGGGATGTCCAGTGCCTGAAAGTGCTTGTGCAGCAGGTCCAGACAGAACGCGTCAATGGTGCAGATGGGTGCGCGCTGCAAAAGCATCCGCTGGCGGCGCAGGCTCGTGTTGTGGGGCTGCTGCTGGCTGAGCCGCAGCAGTGCCTGCCCGATGCGCGCCCGCAGCTCCGCCGCCGCCGCATTGGTAAAGGTGACGATGAGCAGTTTGTCCGCATCCACCGGGTGGTCCGGATCGGTGATGAGCCGCACGGCGCGTTCGGTCAGCACGGCTGTTTTGCCGCTGCCCGCCGCTGCGCTCACCAGCAGCGCACCACCCCGGTCCTCAATAGCAGCGCGCTGGGCCGGGGTCCATTTGGGTCCACTCACGCCTGCTCACCCTCCTTCTCGTTCTCGGTCTCTTCCGGCTCAAAGGGCTTGGCCGGGGCTTCCAGTGCCCGCTCGCCGATGCCGGTCTCGTGGCAGCAGATAAAGCTGTAGTCGCACCAGACGCAGGGGTTCCTGCCTGCGCCTGCCACCAGCGGTTCCGCAGCGATCTGCCCATCGTAAAGCTGCTGGCCCATCTGGGTGACAAGATCATCCAGATGCAGCTGGATGCGGTTGAGCTTTGCAATATCGGCACGCTTATCCTTCTGGCTGGGGCTGGGTACACCGTTGCGGTAGCCAAAGGGCAGGTAGCGGCCCGTCTCATCCGCATCCATGGCATCGAACACCTTCTGCTCATCCCTCACAAGGCCGTCCAGCTCGTACTGCACGTCCTGCTGTGCCTGCTGGCGGTTGGTGGTCTTGGGGGCCGGGTCTGCCAGCAGATACAGCACGCCTGCCGGTTCCGCACCGGTAAAGCGGCCGCTCTTATCCCGCGTCAGGCTGAACAGATACAAAAGCATCTGGCAGTCCAGCCCACAGTATACCTCTTTCAGGTTCAGTTTTTTGGTGCCGGTCTTATAGTCCACCACCCGCACCCAGCGGGTGCCGTCTTCCTCCACCCACTCGTCGGCACGGTCCACCGTGCCCACCAGCTGCACGGTGCGCCCGTCCGAGAGATGATACACCTGCCCGGGCACGGCGTCCTCCCCGGAGCCGATGCGCAGCTCACAGGCTGCCGGGTGGAAGCAGGACTGCTTCTGTTCGTCCCGCAGGTAGCACAAAAGGCTTGTCATGCTTTTTTTGAGCCGCGAGAGCAGATAGGCGAACCGGGCCGTATCCTCCGGCAGATAACGCTTTGCATATTCGTCCACCAGCAGGCCGGCAAGGCCTGCCATGGCATCATCGTCCAGCTCCAGAAATGGGGCCAGCCCGGCGCAGGGATTATCCGCATCCGGGTGCGGGTCCAGCGCCATCTGCAGCACCCAGTGCATCAGGGTGCCGCTCTGGTCGGCTGAAAGCTCGGCCCGCCTGCGGGGCTTCAGGCCCAGCACATACTGCAGGAAATAGCCATACCGGCAGGTATAGTATTTTTCCAGCTGGCTGGGCGAAATGCGCAGCCGCTGCCCCAGCAGGCCGCTCAGCGCAGACAGATCGTTCACCTGCCGGGGCGGGTCCTCCTCCATGCGCTGCAGCAGCGCAAGGCCCCGGGGTGCATCCGTCTGCGGCAGACGCAGCGCCTCCGTCAGGCTGGCGCGTTCCGTGTCGGTCAGCGGCCAGCCGCCCAGCGTATCCAGTGCATCGGCGGGGGTGGCTGCAAGGTCGGGAAGCTCCAGCTCCGGTGCCGCCGGGTGCAGGGCCTCCACGATGGGCTCCAGCGCTGCGCACAGGGTCTTGCCCTGCCCCTTGGGCCAGCTGAGCCACAACCCCTTGGCCGGTGCGGTGAGGGCTTTGTAAACGCACACCTGCTCGCGCACCACGCGGTTCTCAAAGCAGTCCGGCAGATCGATCTGCTTTGCCATCAGAACATCGCGGTCGGCGTGGGTCAGAAGGCCCGTCTCGGACGGTGCACAGGGAAATTCGCCCTCCGCAAGGCCCAGCACGAACACATAGTCCGGCGCGTCCAGACGCATTTTGCCCGCGCTTGCCAGCACCACGGCATCCAGCGTCTGCGGGATATGCCCAAGGTCCGAAGAGCGCAGCAGCAGGCTGAACAGGTCCTCATATTCTGCAAAGGTCACACCCTGCCCGCCCAGCAGGTGGGCCATTTCGTCCAGCAGCTGCATCACCACGTTCCACTCGCGGGCCGCTTCCTCTGCCGCCGGGATGCCCCGGGCAGTGCGGACGGCTTCCACCAGCGCTGCCTGCTGCTCTTCTGCACCCAGCTTTTTCAGGCAGAAATACAGTTCCCGGCTGATCTGTTCGGCGCTGCCGCCCCGCACCTTGCTGCGCAGTTCGTCCACGGCTGTTACCAGCAGCTGGCGGGCAGTCTCGGCATCCTCCAGCGTTTTTGCATCCTCATCGGACAGTTCATTTTCGCCGAAGCCCTTGGGGCTTTTCTCAAATTTTGTGCGCCATGCCGCCGCATTGGGTGACCAGGTATAGGCATAGTTTTCCAGCGCGCAGACCTGCGGCTCGGTCAGAGCGCACAGGCCGGTCTTGGCAAGAATGGTCAGGTTTTCGGTCATATCCGCACCGCGCAGCAGTGCCAGCAGTGCACGCACCGCCGTAGCCGGGGCGCTGAACTCCGGGGTGGTGGGTTCATCGCAGTAAAGCGGGATATCTGCCATACGGAACTCGTACCGGATGGCCGCACGGTAATCCGGGATATTGCGGCAGACCACGGCCATTTTGCCGCAGCGCACGCCCTGCCGCATCAGGCGGCGGATGGCCGCAGCGGTGCAGCGGGCTTCCTCTTCCCGGCTGGCAGCGGCAAACAGCCGCACCTCCGGCGCAGCGGGCGGCACCTCACAGGTGCCAGTCTCCAAAAGCTCTGTCACAGCCGCAAGGCCGGGCGCATCCTTATGGCGCAGGTCGCGGCGCAGCAGCTCCGGCACTGCCGCATCAGCACCATTTTTGCGGGCCAGCTGCCGCAGCTGTGCGGCCACCTGCTTTGCGCCGGAGAAAAGCCCCATATCCCCCGGCACCATGGGCGCACCGTCGTCGCACAGGGCCACCGTGACGGTGGGCAGCGCCGCCAACATCGCGCCCATCAGCCGCTTTTTGGGTGCGTTGAAGGTATCGAACTCGTCAATGAACACCTCCCGCTCCCGCAGAAAGTCCGGCAGTTCGCCCCGGGCAAGAGCGGCTTCCAGCCGGTCAGCCGCCAGCTCCAGCCGGTCGGCGGGGTCCATGCCGGTGCCCGCCAGCAGCGTTTCGTACCCCTGAAAGATCAGTGCCAGCTCGCTCAGCTTGCCGCTTTCCGGCCCGCAGTCCGGCGCAAGCTCTGCCAGCTGTGCGCCGGAAAGGCCGGCACTTTTCAGCTCGTCGATGGTCTGGGCTGCCATCTGGCAGAAGGCCGCACTGCGGCGGTGGCGGTAGTAGTAATGCACATGATCCTGCAGCTCTTCCAGCGCGCGGCGCACCAGCACGGCGCGGCCCGCGTCCGAAAGGGTCTGCACCGCCGCGCCGCCCTCGGCAGAGAGGATGCGCTCGGCCAGACTGGTAAAGGAAAAGCTTTCCACCATGCCGGAAAGAGCATCGCCCAGTTCCCGGTAGATGCGGCCCTCCGTGCTGGAAGTGAACTGTTCCGGCACCAGAAGGATGCTGCGCCGGCCCTGTTCGGCCCGGGCCTTGATGCGGGAATAGAGCAGAGTGGTCTTGCCGCTACCGGAGCCGCCTAAAACCAGTTTGAGCATGGGGCACTTCCTCCTAAAAAAACGATCTGTGTTTATTGTAACACGAAAATCCTCTCAAAAAAAGTGTTATTCTCTACCTTTTAGCCTGCAGCTGTGGTACACTTGGATCGACAAACTTTTCCACACAAGAGAGGAAGCCTGTATGAAAATTTTAGCTGTTGACTACGGCGACAGCCGCACCGGCCTTGCCACCTGTGACCACACCGAGTTCCTTACAACGGCCATCACCCCGCAGATCACCCTGAAAGCCCGCAACAAGGTGGCGGCACGGGTGTGCGAAGTGGCCAAGGAGATCGGAGCCGAGCTGATCGTGATCGGCCTGCCGCTGAACATGGATGGTACCGAGGGCGAACGCGCCATCAAGAGCCGCAAGCTGGCAAAGACTGTCGAGATCTGGAGCGGCCTGCCGGTACGCATGTGGGACGAGCGCCAGACCACCTGCGCCGCCGCCGACCTGCTGGACGAGAGCGGCACCTTTGGCACAAAGCGCAAGGAGATTCTGGATTCGGTCAGCGCCACCGTCATTCTGGACGATTATCTTGCATGGCGGAAGGAACACCCGGGGGAGATATAAGAAAAAGGACACCTGACGGTGTCCTTTTTCTTATTCGTACTGCGTAATGCTCACGCTGTTGATGGTGATGTCCTCACGGGGCTTTTGGTTTTCGTCCACGGCGGTCTGGCCGATGGCATCCACCACGTCCATGCCCTCGTACACCTGCCCCAGCACGGTATCGGTGTAGTCAAGATAAGGCGCGCCGCCGACGGTCTGATAGGCCGAAACCACCTCCGCGCGGTAGCCCGCGCTGTTCATCTGGTCCACAAGCTCCTGCGTCACCGACTGGTCTCCCGGCAGCGTCTGCATCACGTAAAAAACGCTGGCGCACTCGCCGGAAGCATCGGTGCCCATACACAGGGCACCGGAATAATGGTGCAGGCTGTCGGTGGTCTCAGCCGGGTAGCGGCTGCCGTTCCAGATGGTGCTGCCCCTGCCGTCGGCCCCCTGCCCGGCCTCCACCACAAAGCCGCTCTCCACGCGGGAGAAGGTCAGGCCGTTGTAGTAGCCTGCCTGCACAAGGCCCGCAAAGTTATCATAGGCCTGCGGGGCTTTGTCCGGGAAAAGCACCGCCTTGAACACGCCTGCCGAGGTATCGAACACCGCAATGGTGTCCCCCGCCGCAGGGTGGGCAAACTGCAGCTCTGCCGATTCCACTGCCGGGCGGTCGATCTTCTGGACTGTACTGCCGCCGCTGCCTTTGCCAAAGTGCAGAAAGCTCCCGGCACTGCAGCCCGTCAGCACCAGCGCCGCTGCCAGCACAAACGCCACCCATCTTTTTTTATGCATCATTTCCACCCACGCTCCATACTCTATAGTAACCTGCACGGCACACCGTGCACAGAAGATTCAGAGGATAGTATATCATATTCTGCCACAGAGTGCGAGAGCAAATGCGTGAAAATTTGTTACACAATTTCTGTGCGAAAAAGCATCTTGACGAGCAGGCAAAAAAACGCTACACTATATGCAGGCCAAGCGGGCGGCACACAAACAGCCCGTTTTATGACACGATACAGGAGACAATATCTATGTCTGACGAAATCAAGAACCCTAACACCGAAGAAGATCAGCCCGACCTGATGACCCTGGAGGATGAGGACGGCAACGAGATCACATTTGAGGTGATCGATGCGCTGGACTACAAGGGTGTGCATTATCTGGCTGCTGTGGAATACGCCGAGACCGAAGAGGAAGCTGAGAATGCTCAGCTGGTCATCCTGAGCGTTGGCGAGGATGATGAAGGCGAATATCTGGATGTCGTGGACGACGACGAGCTGCTGCTGGAGCTGGGCAAGCTGTTTGAAGAGCGCCTGAGCGACGAGTACGACATCGAAGAATAATTCCAGACAAATTACCCGGCAAAACTTCCTGCCCGGCTCGATTTGTTGCGGTTTATATGATCCTACTAATCATTCAACGGGAGCCCGGAGTTCTCCGGCGGATTGCAGACCTCCCCGCCATGGGTCGACCATGGAGGTTCGATGAGGAAGCGCGAATCCGGCGACAGGGCACCCACCTGTCCGTAAGGGTAGGTTTGATTGACCGCAGACGACCGGGCGGGATCTTTTTATAGCAATCCATCCACCGCTGTCCTCTGCAAAAACAGAGACAGTGTGTGGATTTTTTTATTTCCCTGAATATGGAAAGGATGTGCATTGCGGCATGAAGTCAGAACATCTGGTTGGCACCTCCATCCCCCGTTTCACCTTTGATACCCCCACCACACCGGGCAATGATTTTTACAAGCTGTGCGAAGGGGAGCACCCTCTTGTCATGATCTTCCTGCCTGCCTTTGACCACCCTGTCACCCGGGAATACCTGACCCGCTACCTGCAAACCCTACCCAGACTGCGCGGCGTGCGGCTGGCCTGCGTGGTGCGTTCCTCGCCCCGCATGGTGGCAAAGGCCACGCAGGGGGCCGAGTTTCCCTTCACCCTCATCTGCGACGCGCCGGGGGTGCTGTACGGCTACCTTGGCGTAGAACAGGCCCGCGGCATCCTGAGCTGGAGCTTTGCGGCCCAGCGCATCTACAAAGCGGCCAAAGAGCAGGGCTACCGCTACAACAGCAATGCTCCGCAGCAGCTGCCGCTGACGCTGGTGGTGGGCCACATGGGTAAGATCCTGTTTACCCATTCCGGCCGCAGCCAGACCGACCTGCCGGAGGACTGCGCCGCCATCCGTGAGATCACCCGCGAGGTGGTGCGCACCATGGCCGAGGACCAGCGGCGTGCACACCCCCACTGCTCCGACGAGACGCTCACCCTGCCGGATCTGGTAGGCTGGGATGATCTTGACGGAAGCAGTAATTGAGTCAACAAGCAAAAGCACCTGCAATTGGTTTTGCAAGTGCTTTTGTTTTTGCATGATTTTTCAGCTTTCAGAGGAACTATCGTCCGAAAACAGCCCCGGGATGCCGCACAGGGCTGCGATGCCCACCAGCGTGAACACGATGCGGGACCAGATGGACGCGCTGCCGCCCAGCAGCCAGCCCACAAAATCGAACTGGAACAGCCCCACAAGGCCCCAGTTGATGCCGCCCACGATCAACAGGATCAGGCAGATTTTATAAAAGGTCTGCACAAAAAAGACCTCCTTCCCTTGCGGGCAGTATGCCCCGTGGGAAGGAGGTCTATGCATTTTTATCGGCTCACCCGTGCGCCGCCGCGGTCAGGCTGCGCCACGTACACCTGCTTCCAGCGCCGCTTTGCGGCCTGTGCAGCAGCCCGTGCGGCCCCTTCGTCCCGGAATACGCCGAACACCGCCGCACCGCTGCCGGTCATCAGGGCGGTGACAGCACCATGCTCCCGCAGCAGGGTCTTGATGGCCCCGGTATCCTTTGCCCCACTGCACTCTTCCAGCGCATTGCCGGCAGCGGCACAAAGGGCATCCAGATCTCCGGCACGGATAGCGGCTTCCTGCGCTCCGCAGTCCGGGTGGATGCTGCTGCCCACCTTATCGTAAGCTGCAAAGGCTTCCGGGGTGGAAACGCCGTAGTCCGGCATCACCACCGTGAACCAGCACTCCGGCACCGGCGGCAGCGCCTTGAGAAAATCGCCCACACCCTGCACCCGGCAGGTGCCGCCCATCAGGGCAAAGGGCACGTCCGCACCGATCTTTGCGCCCAGTGCACACAGCTCACTCATGGAAAGGTGCGCACCGTACAGCTCGTTCATGCCCACCAGCACAGCGGCGGCATCGGCGCTGCCGCCTGCCATACCTGCCCGCACCGGGGTATTCTTATAGATGGTGATGTCCACCCCCGCCAGAAGGCCGGTGTAGTCAAAAAAGGCCAGCGCTGCCTTGATGGCAGTGTTTTTGTCGTTGGGGGCCACCAGACTGCCCGGCAGCCGCAGGTCCAGATAGGGACTGCGGCGCAGCACCACCCGCTCGTAGAGGGTGATAGCCTGCATGGTCATGTCCAGATCATGGTAGCCGCCCGGCAGAAGGCCCACCACATCCAGCGCCAGATTGAGCTTTGCGGGGGCCAGAACGGTCACGCAGTTGAACCTTGCCATTTGTTCCTCCTCAGATTCCGTGATAGATGCCGTTTTCCTGCAGGAATTCCCGGATGCGCCGGAGCGCTTCCTTCAGATGCTCCACGCTGTAGGCGTAGGAAATGCGGGCGTAGCCTTCGCCGGAAGCGCCAAAGGCGTCGCCGGGGATGATGGCCACATGCTTCTGTTCCAGCAGCTTCGTGCAGAAATCCTGACTGCTCATGCCCGTGCTCTTGATGCAGGGGAAGGCGTAGAACGCACCGCGCGGCTCAAAGCAGGTCAGGCCCATATCGTTAAAGGACTTCACCACAAGGCGGCGGCGCATATTGTACTCGTCGCGCATGCGGTCGATCTCGCCGTCGCACTCCTTCAGAGCAGTGATGGCGGCGTACTGGCTGGTGGTGGGGGCGCTCATGATGGCGCTCTGGTGGATCTTGGTCATGATCCGGATGATGGGTGCCGGGCCGCAGGCATAGCCCAGACGCCAACCGGTCATGGCGTAAGTCTTGGAGAAGCCGTTCACCACGATGGTGCGCTCGGCCATGCCGGGCAGGGTGGCAATGGAAACATGAGGCCGCAGGCCATAGTTCAGCTCGGCGTAGATCTCATCCGAGAGCACCATGATGTTGGTGCCGCGCAGCACCTCTGCAACGGCTTCCAGATCCTCGCGCTCCATCACCGCACCGGTGGGGTTGTTGGGGAACGGCATGATGAGCAGCTTGGTGCGGGGGGTGATAGCAGCCTTCAGGGCATCGGCACGCAGGCGAAATTCGTCCTCCTGACGGCAGGCCACATGCACCGGCACACCGCCGGACAGGGTGGTGATGGGCTCGTAGCACACAAAGCAGGGCTCCGGGATGATGACCTCGTCCCCGGGCTGCACCAGCGTGCGGATGCACATATCAATGGCTTCGCTGCCGCCCACCGTGATGAGCACCTCGTGCAGCGGGTCGTAGTGCAGGCCCATGCGGCGCTCCAGATACTTTGCCACCTCGGCGCGCAGCTCCTTCAGGCCTGCGTTGGAGGTGTAGCGGGTGCGGCCATGCTCCAGACTCTCAATGCCGGCTTCGCGCACGGCCCATGGCGTTTTAAAGTCCGGCTCGCCCACGCCCAGACTGATGCACTCGGGCATTTCGGCAGCCAGATCGAAAAATTTGCGGATGCCGGAGGGGCGCATGGCCTCAGCGGCAGGCGCGATCAGTTTATCGTAGTCCATCACAGCACCGTGCACTCTCTTTCATCGATTTCTTCGTCCTGATACAGGCGGCCCTCCTTTTTATAGGTGCGCAGCACAAAATGGGTAGCGGTGGACAGCACATCGTCCAGCGGAGAAAGGCGCTTTGCCACGAACAGGGCGATCTCCTGGAAGGTCTGGCCCTTGATGACCAGCTGCAGGTCGTAGCCGCCGCTCATCAGCAGCACGCTCTCCACCTCGTCAAAGGCGGCAATGGTGGCTGCGATCTCGTCAAAGCCGCGGCTCTTCTTGGGGCTGACGTTCAGCGCGATGACGGCCTCCACACGGTTCACACCGGCCTTTTCCCAATCCACAAGGGTCTTGTAGCCCTTGATGATGCCCTGCGCCCGGGCCAGATCGATCATTGCCGCCACCTCGGCGGGGGATTTATTCAGCATCGTGGCGATGTCCTCAATGGGCAGCCGCGCATTGTCTTCCAGGATCTTCAAAAGCTGTTCCATAGTATTTTGCTCCTTCTCAGCCCATAATCGGGAAATAAATTATCTATAAGTATAGCACAAGCTGTAAAAGATTGCACCCGGTTTTTGGGATAGAATGTCTTTTTCCCTTCGTGTCTGTTCTTTTTTACAAAAAGTGTGTTCAAATTTTGCCAAATCTGCTATACTGGAATGGTAAGAGTGTGCCGGAACGCTTGCGGCACCGTTCATCAAAAGGAAAACGAGGGTGGAAACGATGAAAGCATTCATTACCGTCATTGGTCACGATACCGTGGGCGTTGTTGCCAAGGTCGCTGGTCTGTGCACCGAACTGAACATCAATATCGAGGACGTGACCCAGAGCATCCTGCAGGGCATGTTCGCCATGATCATGCTGGTGGATATCAGCAACTGCAATGTGAGCCACGAAGAGCTGCACAAGCGCACCGACGCACTGGCCGCCGAGATGGGGATGCAGATCAACGTGACCCGTCAGGAAGTTTTTGATGCCATGCACACCATCTGATGGAGGGAGTACACAGCTATGAGTATGTTTAATACCGGTGACATCCTCGAGACCATCGAGATGTTCACTCAGGACAATCTGGACGTGCGCACCGTCACCATGGGCATCAGCCTGCTGGACTGCATCGACCCGGACCCGAAGAAGGCGTGCGAGAACATCTATAACAAGATCACCACCAAGGCCGCAAACCTTGTGCCCACGGTGGAGCATATCAGTGCCGAGTACGGTATTCCCATCATCAACAAACGCATCAGTGTTACACCCATCGCCATGCTGCTGGGTGCCTGCCCGGATGCCGACCCCGTGGACTTTGCAAAGACCCTGGATGCCGCCGGTAAAAAGGTGGGTGTAAACTTTGTGGGCGGCTACAGTGCTCTGGTGCACAAGGGCTTTTCTGCCGGTGACCGCCGCCTGATCGAGTCCATTCCCCGCGCACTGGCCGAGACCGACATCGTGTGCAGCTCGGTGAACATCGGTGCCACCAAGGCAGGACTGAATATGGATGCTGTCAAGCTCATGGGCGAGGCCGTCAAGAAGGCCAGTGAGCTGACGGCTGATCGTCAGTGCATCGGTGCCGCAAAGCTGGTGGTGTTCTGCAACGCACCGGAGGACAACCCCTTCATGGCCGGTGCATTCCACGGCCCCGGCGAGCCGGACTGTGAGATCCACGTGGGCGTTTCCGGCCCCGGCGCTGTGCGCGCTGCACTGGCCCGCCTGCCCAAGGATGCCCCCATCGACGAGGTGGCAGAGCTGGTCAAGCGCACCGCCTTCAAGATCACCCGCGTGGGCCAGCTGGTGGCCAATCTGGCTTCTCAGGCACTGGGTGTGCCCGCCGGCATCATCGATCTTTCGCTGGCACCTACCCCCGCCATCGGCGACAGTGTGGCCAACATTCTGGAAGAGATGGGCCTTGAGACCTGCGGCTGCTGCGGTACCACCGCCTGCCTCGCCCTGCTGAACGATGCCGTGAAAAAGGGCGGCGTGATGGCCTCCAACCATGTGGGCGGTCTGTCCGGTGCCTTCATCCCGGTCAGCGAGGATGCCGGCATGATCCACGCCGCCGAGACCGGATGCCTGACCATTGAAAAGCTGGAAGCCATGACCGCCGTCTGCTCGGTGGGCATCGATATGGTCATCATCCCTGGCGACACCACCCCGGCTGTCATCAGCGCCCTGATCGCTGACGAAGCTGCCATTGGCATGGTGAACAGCAAGACCACCGCCGTGCGCGTGATCCCTGCCATTGGCCGCAAGGCTGGCGAGGTGCTGGACTTTGGCGGTCTGCTGGGCTATGGCCCCATCATGGCCGTGAACCAGCACGACCCGTCCGTGTTCATCAACCGCGGCGGCCGCCTGCCTGCCCCCATGCAGTCGCTGAAGAACTAAGAGAATAAATCTACTCCAACAGGCCCATCCTCTGGATAACATTTCCAGAAGAAGGGTCTGTTTTTATGTTATCCAGAATGCTTACACGCGCTCAGATGGCTCTGCTCTGCCTTGGCCTGTTTCTCGCCCTTGCTCTGTGTGGCGCATGGCAGGCATTTGCATGGGGCCGCACCCAGCTGGACACCGGGGCGCTGGTGTGCGCCGACACCCTGCGCCTGCACATCCGGGCTGAGAGCGATTCCATTGCCAGCCAGAGCGCAAAGCTCCATGTGCGGGATGCCGTGCTTGCCTATCTGGACACCGCCTGCCCGGCACAGAGCAAACCGGAAGCGATCGCCTGGGCGGCACAGCATCTATTTGAGCTGCAGCTCACAGCCCGGCACGCGCTGGCACAGCTGGGCATCCGCACACCGGTGCGGGTGCAGCTGGTAAATATGTACTTTGCCACCCGGCGCTACGCTTCGGGCACTCTTCCCGCCGGGCGGTACGACGCTTTGCGCATCGATCTCGGTGCCGGAAAAGGCCGCAACTGGTGGTGCGTGCTCTACCCGGGCCTGTGCCGCTCTGCCTGCGGCAGTTACGCCCAGCCTGCCGAAAACGACCTGGTCTGCGGGGAGTACATCCTGCGCTTCAAAGTGGTGGAGTGGGTGCAGCAGCGCACCGCCCGCCGGGAGGACGTGGTGCTGCTTGGGTAACGCCCGGCGCTTTTGCCGCATAGCATAGGGCGAAAGGAGCGTGTGATCATTATGGCGATCCCTGCTTATTATTCCCTGCTCCAGCGCGGCTCCTCCGGGCCGGACGTAGCTCTTGTGCAGACCTGGCTCAACGGTGTGCGCGACGCCTGCACATGGTACAGCGAGCTGAAGGCCGATGGAAAATTCGGCATTTCCACCGAGAACGCCGTGAAGGAGTTCCAACTCAAAAACAAGATGAATGTGGACGGCAAGGTGGGCGCGAACACATGGAACGTGCTCTACACCCGCTACACGGCCAAGCACGGCCTGCATGTGCCCTACCCCGGCATTGCCCTGCGCAGCGGCTCTTCCGGCGGCACGGTGCGTCTGGTGCAGCAGAAGCTCAATTCGCTGGGTGAACGGCTGAACGCCGACGGCAGGTTCGGCGCGGCAACGGCAGCGGCTGTGCAGCGGTTCCAGCGCCGCAACGGCCTTACCGCCGACGGCGTGGTCGGCGAAGGAACATGGGAGAAGATGTTCTGATTTAAGGGAAGCGAACTCCTTCAGTCACGGCTTGCGCCGTGCCAGCTCCCTCAAAGAGGGAGCCTCTGGCAAAACCGGAAGCTTTTCCGCACTGCCAAAGGCCCCATCCCCGAGGGGGCTGGCATCGCGCAGCGATGACTGGGGGAGTTTTCCTTGCCCCCACCCCCGCCCTGCTGTATAATAAAGAAAACTCTGAAAAGGCGGTGTTTCCGTTTGCGTTTTCTGCATCTTTCTGACCTGCATCTGGGCAAGCGGGTGTGCGAGTTCTCCATGCTGGACGACCAGCGGTACATTCTGGAACAGATCCTTTCCCTGCTGGATAAAACGCCCGTGGACGGTGTGCTGCTGGCGGGCGACCTCTACGATAAGCCCGTTCCCCCTGCCGAAGCCGTGCGCCTGCTGGACTGGTTCCTCACCCAGCTGGCTGAGCGGCAGCTGCCGGTGTTCGCCATCAGCGGCAACCACGACTCCGCCGACCGCATCGCCTTCGGCTCTGCCCTGCTGCAAAACAGCCGGGTCTACGTCAGCCCGGTGTTCTCCGGTGCGCCGGTGTCCATCCCCCTCACCGACGAGTACGGCACGCTGGACGTGTACCTTCTGCCCTTCCTCAAGCCCGCCATGGTGCGGCATGTCTGGCCGGACGAGCCTGTGGAGAGCTACAACGATGCCCTTGCCTGCGTGCTGCGCCACTGCCCGCTGGACCCGGCCCACCGCAGCGTGCTGGTGGCCCACCAGTTCGCAGCCGGTGCCGCCTGCTGTGAGAGCGAGGAAGTCTCGGTGGGCGGTGTGGACAGCGTGGATGCCAGCCTGTTCGATGCCTTTGACTACGTGGCGCTGGGCCACCTGCACAGCCCCCAGAAGGTGGGCCGCGATGCCGTGCGCTATTGCGGCACCCCGCTGAAATACTCCTTTTCGGAAGCAGGCCAGCACAAGAGCGCCACCTTTGTGGAGTTCGGCCTCAAGGGCGAAGTTTCCATCACCACCGCGCCGCTTACCCCGAAGCACGACCTGCGGGAAGTGCGCGGCAGCTACATGGAGCTGACCGACCGCCGCAATTACGACGGCACTGCGGTGGACGACTACCTGCACATTACCCTGACCGATGAGCAGGACGTGCCGGACGCGCTGGCCCGCCTGCGGGTGATCTACCCCAACCTGATGCGGCTGGACTACGATAACCTCCGCACCCGGGAAGATCAGGAGATCACCGCACCGGAGCGCGCAGAGAGCATCACCCCGCTGGAGCACTTCTCGACGTTCTACCAGCTGCAGAACAATCAGCCGCTGACGGCGGAGCAGGCGGCATTCTGCCAGCAGCTCATTGAGGAGATCTGGAAGGAGGGCGAGGACGCATGAGACCGCTGAAGCTCACTCTTTCGGCCTTTGGCCCCTATGCCGCCGAGACGGTTCTGGAACTGGAAAAACTGGGAAAAGGCGGTCTGTACCTTGTCACCGGCGATACCGGCGCAGGCAAGACCACCCTGTTCGATGCCATTACATATGCGCTGTACGACCATTCCAGCGGCGGTGTGCGCGAGGGTACCATGCTGCGCTGCAAGTATGCCGACCCCAGAATACCCACCTTTGTGGAGCTGGAATTTGAGGTGAACGGCCAGCGCTATACCGTGCACCGCAACCCGGAGTATCAGCGCCCCAAAAACCGCGGCGAGGGCATGACCACCGAGAAAGCGGATGCCACCCTCACCTATTCCGATGGCCGTCCGCCGGTGACCAAAGCCAAGGATGTGACTGCCGCCGTGCAGGAGATCATCGGGCTGGACTACAGCCAGTTCTGCCAGATCGCCATGATCGCGCAGGGTCAGTTCACAAAGCTGCTCAACGCTTCCACCGAGGAGCGCAGCCGCATTTTCCGCAAGCTGTTCCGCACCCAGCGCTATGCCCGCCTGCAGGAGCGCCTGCAGGCCGAAAGCGCCGCCCTCAGCCAGCAGCGCACCACCCAGAATGCAAAGCTGGACAGTCTGCTCTCCGGCATCCGGTTTTCTCCCGACGACCCGGATGCCGATGCCCTTGCCGCACTGAACGCCCAGACCGAGCCGGAGACGGCCCTTGCCCTGCTGGAAGATCTGCTGGCCCGCCAGCAGGCCGCGCAGGAGACCGTTGCTGCTGCCCTCAAGGACACCGAAGCCAAGCTGGACGAAGTACAACGTCAGCTGGGTGCTGCCCAGCAGGCCCGACAGCTGGCCGCACAGCTGGCCACAAAGCAGGCAGAGCTTACCGCTGCCCTGCCTGTGCTGGAAGCTGCCCGTGCCGAGAGCGCCCGCCACGCAAGCGATGCCGCTCAGCTGGATGTTCTTGCCGGACAGGTGACGCAGGCACAGACGGCCCTTGCTGCCTATGACGAGCTGGATGCCCTGTGCCATCAGCAGCAGGCCGCGCGGGATGCTGCCCAGCTGGCCGCTGCCAAGGCCAAAGCGAAACGTACCCAGCTGGCCGCACTGGACACAGCGCTGGCCGCTGCTGAAAAGGAGCTGACCGCGCTGGAAGATGCTCCCACCCGGCTGCTGGCCTTGCAGAACAGGGAAAAGGAGCTGGCCCAGCGCCGCACCGCCCTTACTACCCTGAACCAGCGGCTTGCCGCCTGCCAGCAGCAGGCACAAAAGGCTCACCGTGCGCAGGATGCCTACCGCACTGCCGCCGAAGCCAAGGAGCAGGCCCATGCCCGGCGGGATGCGCTGGACAAAGCCTTTCTGGACGCACAGGCCGGACTGCTGGCGCAGGCGCTGGCCGAGGGTGAACCCTGCCCCGTGTGCGGCAGCGTCCACCACCCGGCAAAGGCCCAACTGCCCCACACAGCCCCCACGCAGGCGCAGGTGGATGCCGCCAAGCAGGAAGCCGAAAAGGCCGATGCACTGGCCCAGACTGCCAGCACTGCCGCACAGAGCGCCCTTGCCGCAGCCGACGAAGCCCGCCGCTCCCTGCGCCGGGATGCTGAGAGCCTATTGCCCGAGCGCTTCACTTCCCCGGATGGGACGGTACAGCTGACCTTCAAGGGGATGAACGCTGTCCTGACGGAAGAAGCCTGTGCCCTGCACGCAGCACAGGCCGAGTGTGTCGCCGCGCTTCGGCAGGCCGAAGCAGACTGCGCCCGCCGCACCGCATTGGAGGCCGACCGTCAGGCAAAAAGCCGCCAGCGCCCGGCACTGGAACAGGCCGCCGCTGAAGCTGACAGCACCGCCGCCGCGCAGAATGCCAGCGCCGATGCGCTGGAACAGCAGGCCGCTGCCGCTCGTGCAGCCCTGCCCTATCCGCAGCGGGCCGAGGCACAGACCGCGCTGGATGCATTGGAAGCCAGCCGCACCGCCCTGCGCACCGGCATGGAGCGGGCTCAGGCCGTCCTCAAGCGGGCGGAGCAGGCCTATGCCGCTGCCAAAGCCGCTGTGGATGCCCTGCATACCCAGCAAGCCACTGCCGAAACCGCCGGGCCTGCCCAGCCGCTGGAATTTTTACAGGCAGAACAGGCCCGCCTTGCCGCCGCCCGCACTGCCCTGCGGGAGCAGGCCCAGCAGCTGGCCGCACAGCGGCTGCCCAACCGTGCAGCCGCTGAAAAATACCGCACCGCTGCCGAAGCGCGCACTCAGCTTGAACAGCGCTGGCAGTGGGTGAGTGCCCTTGCCGCCACGGCGGGCGGCACCTTGACCAGCAAACAGAAGATCAAATTGGAAGCCTACATCCAGATGAACTACCTTGACCGCATCCTGCGCCACGCCAACACCCGCCTGATGCAGATGACCGCCGGGCAGTACGAGCTGGAGCGCATTGGGGCAGAGAACCAGCGCAGCCAGTCCGGGCTGGACCTTGGCATCATCGACCACTACAACGGCACCCGCCGCAGCGTCAAGACCCTTTCCGGCGGCGAAAGCTTCAAGGCATCGCTGGCGCTGGCACTGGGCCTTTCGGACGAAGTACAGAGCGCGGCAGGCGGCATCCGTCTGGACACGCTCTTCCTCGACGAGGGCTTCGGCAGTCTGGATGACGAATCGCTGGAACAGGCCATGCGCGTACTTGCTGGGCTGACCGAGGGCGACCGGCTGGTGGGCATCATCTCCCACGTAGGTGCCCTGAAAGACCGCATCGACCGGCAGGTGGTGGTGCGCAAAGCCCGCACCGGCGGCTCTACCGTAGAACTGATCGTGTAATGGCTGCTAACCTGGGCGGCGGCAATGCCTCTTTATAAGTTGCGTCTTTTCGGGGCATCCTATGGGCGGAGGTGATTTTCCAATGAGCTTGACGCCCTTTATCCGCCACGAGCTGGAACACCAGTCCGGCACTGCCGCCGCACCGGAAAACAGCTGCACCCGCTGCAGCCCGCCGCTAGGCAGGGAGCCGGATCCCCTGCTGCCCGGCGACCCCGCTGCCCCCGGCACACAGGTGCCGCCGCAGATCGAAACACCAGGCCAGACCCCGCACCCGGACACAAACAGCGCCCCGCAGGGTGTGCCCATGACCAACGGCACCCCGGCCACCTGTTACCAGAAGAACGCCCGGGAATTTTTGGCCGGGGATGTGCAGACCAGCGTGATGGCCCACTATGCACCCGGACTGTTCAGCACCGACCAACACACCCATTCCTGCCATCCGGCCCCGGACGAGGATGCTTCTCAGGTGCTGAGCCTTGTGGACTGGCGTGAGGATGCACCTTACGGCTAACAAAAATTTTTCAAATTATTTTTGCTCTACCTGTTGAAATCTGCGTCCGCTTCCCTTATTATGGTAGCAAACAAAGATAAAGGCAGGTTTTGCATCATGGCAGAGATCAAATATGAAGTTGTTCAGCGCATTGCAGTGCTCTCGGAGCGCCCCCGTGGCTGGGAGCGTCAGCTGAACCTCATCAGCTGGAACGACGGCGAACCCAAGTACGACATCCGCGACTGGTCCCCGGACGGCACCCGCATGGGCAAGGGCATTTCCCTGAGCCACGACGAAATGGCCATCCTCAAGGGCCTTCTGGACGATCTGGAGCTGTAAGCATGGGCGGCCGCGAAGAGTTTTTGCAGATCTGGCAGCAGCACATCACCCGCCCCGGCAGCGAAAAACTGCTGGACTGGCTGGACCATAAGACCGATTTCTTTACGGCACCGGCCTCCACCCGGTTCCACGGTGCGTGTGAGGGCGGGCTGTGTATGCACAGCCTGAACGTCTACCATGCGCTGCACGACACCTTTTTTGCCGAGGGCGACAGCGAGGAGACCTTTGCCATCTGTGCACTGCTGCACGATCTGTGCAAGGCCAACTACTACAAGCCCGGCACCCGCAACGTGAAAAACGAAGCGACTGGCCAGTGGGAAAAGGTGCCCAGCTACAGCGTGGAAGATCTGTTCCCCTACGGCCACGGCGAAAAGAGCGTATTCCTCATCGAGCGGTTCATGAAGCTGCACATCGAGGAAGCCGTTGCCATCCGCTGGCACATGGGCGGCTTTGACGATGCGGCCCGGGGCGGCTGCTTTGCCATCTCGGAAGCCTACGACAAGTATCCCCTTGCCGTCAAGCTGCACATCGCTGATCTGGAAGCCACCTATCTGATGGAGCACCGCACCAGCGCTGTGCGCTGAAAAAACAAAAATACCCGGACAGGCACAGCAGTGCGACACTGCAGCCTGTCCGGGCTTTGTTTTGTTTAATTTTTGCGCTCGGCCTTGTTCTGGTACATTTTTTCATCTGCCTGACGGATGGCCTCGGTGAGCGGATGCACACCGCACACACCGCCAACACTGGCCGAAAGCTCCAGCTCCGGGTAGCCTTCCACTCTGGCATTGGCCGCAGCCTCCCGCACGCGCTGTATCACATGTTCCCCGGGCCGGATGTGCGGCACCAGCAGCAGGAATTCATCGCCGCCATAGCGCACCAGCACATCGGTCTGGCGCAGGTTGCTCAGGATGGACTGTGCCACGCTCTGCAGGGCCTTATCGCCCACCAGATGGCCGAACCGGTCGTTGACCTCCTTGAAGTGATCCACGTCGATCATCACTACGCCTTCCACCTGTTCGCTCTCCGCAAGGAAGCACTCGAAGTACTGGCGGGAGTATGCCCCGGTCAGCGAATCCACAAAGGCGCTGCGGTCAAAGTTGGAGCCGCGGTCCAGCAGCATCCGGCGGCCGCCCATATCCAGCCAGCGTCCGTCCGAAAGCTTGGACACCATTTCCAGCACGCAGCCGCGTCCGCCCACTTCCACATACTTTGCCATGACAAAATAAGCCTGCTCGTCCTTGAACTCGATCTTGTTCAGGGATTCCTTGCGGGCAAGGGCCTTACTGGAAATGCAGTTTTCGCACCGGCCCGATTTGTTCCACACCATGTGGCAGGTGCCGGGCATTTCGGTCAGCCGGCCATCCTTGCCCAGGCTCAGCACCTTGGTGCTTTCCGGGTCCACCAGACGCACAATGTCAAAAATGCCCTTCAGGCATTCCAGCAGTGCTTCCGGCTGGTCGCTGTTCACATTGCCCAGCATCAGCTCCTGCAGGCGGGCATGGTCATCTGTGATCTGGCCCACCACGCTTACGCAGTGGCGCACACCGGCGCGGCTCCACATGGTGTGCATCACCAGCCGGTGCAGCCGGTATTCCTGATCCACCGCGATCAGCACCGGGAATGCGGCATCCGGCTCTTCCGGCGTTGCGGCTGCAATGGCATCCAGCAGCTTGCGGCGGTCCTTGCCGGAGAGGAATGTCAGGCCCATGCCCTTATCAAAGTCCAGCTTCTGGGTTCGGTTGACCGGGTCCTCGTAGCGGTTCACCACGGTCACGCTGCCGCTGAGGATATCGTAATCGAACTGGATACCGCCGCGCTGCTCGGCATAAAAAGCGGTGCGCTCCCGTTCCAGATCCAGCAGGCGCTGGGCACGATCCTCACGGGGCAGAGCTTCGCGGTGCAGGATCTCCTCCGAAAGGCGGCGGGTCTCGTGGCGGAAACCGCGGTCATACTCCGAGCGCTGCAGCTCTGTGCGCAGCAGCTCCGAGGATTCTTTCAGGCACTCCATCAGCAGCGGATTGAAGCTGCCGCACTCGCCGTGCAGGATCATGTCAACGGCCTTTTCGTGGCTGTATGCCTGCTTATAGCAGCGCTCGCTGGTCAGTGCGTCGTACACATCGGCCAGTGCCACCACCTGTGCTGCAATGGGGATCTCGTCGCCCTTGAGCCTGTCCGGGTAGCCGCCGCCGTCCCACCGCTCGTGATGCCAGCGGCAGATGGCGTGTGCCACCTTTACCAGCGGTTCGTCCTGCCCGATGGCAAGCCCCTTCAGGATCCTGGAGCCCTCGGTGGTGTGGGTCTTGATGGTAGCGTACTCTTCCTCGGTCAGGCGGCCGGGCTTGTTCAGGATTTCTTCCGGGATCATGATTTTGCCGATATCGTGCAGCGCCGACGCTGTGCTGATCAGCGAGATATCACTCTCATCCAGCTGGTAACGGTCAGTCTTCTGCACCAGCTGATGCAGGAGCAGGTCGGTCAGGGTGCGGATGTGCAGCACATGCTGGCCGCTCTCGCTGTTGCGGAACTCCACCACATGGCTCAGAATGTTGATCATCAGCACACTGTTGTGCTCTTTTTCGTACACCTGATCGGTCACAAGGCGGGTAAGGCGCTTCTGCTTTGCGTAAAGCATGAGCGCATTCTTCACCCGGCGCAGCACCATGACCCGCTCGAACGGGCGGCGGATGTAATCGGCCACGCCCATATCATAGGCGCGCTCGACGCTTCGGGTGTCCTCTGCCGCGCTGATCACAATGACCGGGATTTCCTCCTGCCATGCATAGCACTGCATCACCCGCAGCACATCAAAGCCGTCCATTTCCGGCATGATCAGGTCCAGCAGCACCAGCGCGATATCGGTGCGTCTGCGCAGAATTTCGATCGCGCGCAGGCCGTTCTCGGCTTCCAGATATTCGTAGCCCTCACCCAAAATCTCCTTGAGCATGGCGCGGTTGATCTCCGAGTCATCCACGATCAGTATTTTCTGTTTTGGTTCCATCTTAACCGCTCCTCGCTCCTGTACTTCCGGCCGCAGGGTCTTCCGTTTCCTACCGGACCACAAAAAAGCTGCTGCAACAGCTTTGCGCTTTGCAGCAGCTTTTCATTTCACTCATATCTGCTTTTTGCAGATCATCCAGCTTTCTGTCATGCGCCCATCATATCGTCGAACCAGTTCATCAGCTCCACCGAGAGGTGCTCCAATCTGGTCTGGGGCTTCCAGTCCGGCTGAGCAGGCTGCGGAGTCTCCGGCCCGGGCTGTGGAGGCTGTTCGGCCTCCGGCTCCGGCCGCGGACTCTGCGCTGCCGATGGTTCCGGCTGTGGGGACGTATGTGCCGCAACCGGCACAGGCCGCACAGCTTCGGCATGGCGGGCCAGCTCCTGACGCAGCTGCTCTGCATGAGCGCCCGCGCACTCAGCCTCCTGCCGCGCCTGCTCACAGGCCGCTTCCAGCTGGGCATTTTCCTGCCGCAGCGCGGCCATCTGCCGTTCACAGGCAAACAGACGGGTCTGATAGCGCAAAATTTCCGCACTGGCCGCTGCCAGCTTTCGGTTCATCTGCTCCAGCTGGGCACACACCGCCTTGGGCGGCTCTGCCGGAGCCTTTGCCGCGGCAGACTGGGCACAGCGCTGCCGCGAACCATTGTTCTGCTGCCTGCCCTGCGCCATGGTGTCCCTCCGATCCATCCGATACGCCTGATCTGCTTATGACGGCCAGCTTTTTATCTGCGCTTGTTCAGCATGGCCATCAGCTGGTCGTAATAGCCATTATCGCTGTTGTCCTCTTCCACGGGCTTTGCAGCAGTGGGTGCCGGTGCAGCGCCGCCTGCGGCAGAAGCTGCCGGGCTTGCAGTCTCGCTGCTGAACACAGCAGACGGAGTGGACTGTGCGCCGCCCATTGCATTGCTGATGCTGCTGCGCAGGTCGCTTGCGCTCTTGTTGTCAAAACCGGTAGCAACCACAGTCACACGCATCTCGTCCGAGAGGTTCTCGTCGAATGCAGTACCCCAGATGATGTTTGCATCGGGATGTGCGCTCTGGGTAATGAGACCTGCTGCGGTCTCCACATCCTCCAGACCGATGTCCGGGCTGGAAGTGATGTTGATGATCACGCCGTGTGCACCGGCAATGCTGGTCTCCAGCAGCGGAGAAGAAATAGCAGCCTTTGCGGCGTTCTCGGCCTTGCCTGCGCCCTTGGCACTGCCCACGCCCATGTGTGCGTAGCCGGCATCCTTCATGATGGAGCGCACGTCGGCAAAGTCCAGGTTGATGAAGGCGGGCACATTGATCAGAGCGGAAATGGACTCAACGCCCTGACGCAGCACGTTATCGGCTGCCTGGAAGGCATTCATCAGGGTGATCTTTTCCTGACTGATCATCTTCAAGCGCTCATTGGGAATGACGATCAGACTGTCCACATGCATGAGCAGGTTTGCAATGCCCTGCTCTGCCAGGCCCATCTTGCGCTTGCCCTCAAAGGAGAAGGGCTTGGTGACGATGCCAACGGTCAGAATGCCCAGATCATGGGCGACCTCGGCCACAACGGGTGCTGCACCGGTGCCGGTGCCGCCGCCCATGCCGGCAGTGATAAACACCATCTGGGAACCCTTGAGCGCATTTGCGATCTCGTCCTTGCTCTCTTCAGCGGCGCGCTGGCCGATCTCGGGGTCTGCACCGGCACCGCGGCCCTTGGTCAGCTTGGAACCCAGCTGCACCTTGGTGGCAGCGTGGTTCTTGGCCAGAGCCTGCTGATCGGTGTTCATTGCGATAAATTCGACGCCCTGCAGGCCGTCGCTGACCATGCGGTTGACAGCGTTGCCGCCGCCGCCGCCCACGCCGATCACCTTGATCGTCGTAACATTTTCGTCCATTTCTTCATCGAGCATGAGTGCCATAACTTTGTCCTCCATCGGATTTTATCGTAAAACTGCGCATAGCGCACAGAAATTATCTGCTTACACTTATATAACTGTATCGTATCATCTTTTTGCCCTGAATGCAAGTCAATTTTGCTTTTTTGAAGGTGTTTTTTTCTCGCTGGCGCTTTCCCGCGGCATTTCCCGCTCAATTTGGGCACCAAGTTCCGCCAGCATCTGTGCAAAACCGGCATATCCGCGGTCGATATAACCGGTTTCGGTAATGCGGCTCCGTCCCCTTGCCGCCAGCGCGGCCACCACCAGTGCCGCGCCTCCGCGCAGGTCCGCAGCCCGTGCACACGCGCCCTGCAGCTGCCGCACCGGTCGGATGTCCAGTGTGCGTCCCTGCACCTGCACAGCGGCCCCAAAAGCCGCAAAACCCTCTGCACAGCCGAATCTCCGCTCAAACACCACGTCCTCGATGCTGCTGGCGCTGTCGGCGGCAAGCATGGCAGCGGCAAGCAGCGGCGCTGCGTCCGTTGCCAGTGCCGGGTATACCCCGGTGAACACTCTGCCCGCGCCGTGCAGCGCGCCCAGCCGGGTAATGACCGCACTTTCCGGCCCTGTTTCTACCCTGCAGCCCATTTGTGCCAGAATTTCCAGCAGCGGTGCATAGGTCTCCGGCCTGCAGCCGGTCAGTTCCACCCGGCCTCCTGCCGCCGCGCAGGCACAGGCAAGGGTGGATGCCACGATGCGGTCGGCCATGGGCGCAAAGCTGCAGCTATACAGCATTCGTCTGCCCTGCACCCGGATGGTGCTGGTGCCCGCGCCCTGCACACAGCCGCCGCACCGGTTCAGGAATGCTGCCAGATCGCTGATCTCCGGTTCTCGCGCGGCCCCGCGCAGGACCGTCTCGCCCTGCGCCGCAGCTGCTGCCAGGAGCAGTGTCTCGGTAGCGCCCACGCTGGGAAACCCAAGTGTGATGTCCGCACCGTACAGCCCGGCAGGCGCTGTCAGGATCAGCCTTGCCCCCTCCTCCCGGCAGTGCACGCCCATCTGCGCAAGGCCGGAAAGGTGCAGGTCCACCGGCCTTGCACCAATGCGGCACCCGCCGGGCAGCACCGTTTCCACCCGGCCAAGCCGCGCCAGAAGCGGTGCGCAGAACAAAATGGATGCCCGCATCCGCGCGGCGGCTTCCGGCACAAGGCGGCAGGTGGAAGGCACGCCCTGCACCGTGATGTCGCTGCCCTGCCAGCGGGCCGTGCAGCCCGCACCCTGCAAAAGCTCCACGCTGGTGTCCACATCCGCAAGATGCGGCACCTGCAGAAAACGCACCGTGCCATTGCACAAAAGGGCCGCTGCCAGCAGCGGCAGCACGCTGTTTTTGGCTGCCGGGATGTGCACTGTGCCGTTCAGCGGCATGCCGCCTGTGATGATAAGATCTCCGCCCATGCAAAAAGCCCCCGTTCCGCAAAAGATACCTCATGCTATGCGGCGCGAAGGCTTTTTGTTTATTTTGTCTGCAGTTGTGCCATTTGTTTGTCCGGTCATTTGTAGCTGAACCGGCAGAGGATGCTGTCGTTTTATGGCAGGGAACGCCCGGTTTTATGTCTCCCCGCGGGACACCGACAGCACGATGCCCATTTCGCCCAGCAGCATCATCAGACTGGTGCCGCCGGAGGAAAAAAACGGCAGGCTGATGCCGGTATTGGGGATGGTGTTGGTGACTACCGCCATATTCAGCACTGCCTGCAGGGCCACCTGGACCACAAAGCCCACTACCAGCAGCGCACCGAACCGATCCGGTGCATGCGCCGCCAGCGTGATGCCTCGCCACAGCAGCAGTGCAAACAGCAGGATCACCGCGCAGGCTCCCACAAAGCCAAGCTCCTCGCACAGGATGGAAAAGATGAAGTCGTTCTGCGGTTCGGGCACGAACAGGTGCTTCTGGCGGCTGCTGCCAAGGCCAAGGCCCGCCGCGCCCCCGGAGCCGATGGCATACAGGCTCTGGATGGTCTGGTGGCCGTCGCCCAGCGGATCGGCAAAGGGATCCAGCCATGAGCTGAGACGGCTGGCCGCGTAGGGCACAAGGTCCGGCATAATGATGATGGCAGCTCCAATGGCCGCTGCACCGCCCGCCCCGGCCAGCACGAACCACTTGAGGCCGGTGCCGCCCACGAACATGAGCACCGCGCCGATGCCCAAAATGAGCACTGTGCCGGAGAGGTGCGGTTCCAGCAGCATGAGCACCGCCACCGCTCCCAGCACCAGTGCAAAGGGCAGCACCCCCACCGCAAAGCTGCCCATGCGGTCGTGGTTGAGTGCAATGATATGCGCAAACACCAGCACCACCGCAAATTTGGCGATCTCACTGGGCTGCAGTGTACCCAGGCCCGGCAGCACCAGCCAGCGCTTGCAGCCGTTGTACTCCGGCATGAACAGCACCGCCGTCAGCAACACCATTGAAAGCGCCAGCAGCGGCCATGCCAGCTTGTGGTAAATATGGTAGTCCACCCGGCTTGCCACCCACATGGCCCCGATGCCCAGCGCAGCATACAGCAGCTGCGGCCGCAGGTAGGCAAAAGCATCGCCCCGCCGGTACAGCGCCACTGCACTGCTGGCACTGCCCAGCATTACAAGGCCAAAGCCCACCAGCGTGAGCACCAGCATCAGAAACGGCAGGTCCATGGCCGGCAGATGCCGCAGCGGCAGACCGCGCTTTGCATGGGCAGCAGCTTTGTGCATCCGTATCACCTCCGTTCCTTTATTGTACGCGGCGGCGGTGTCGGTTAGTCATATCCCCGGCACACCGGCGCATACACTTGCCCAGAGAAGGAGGTGCCTGCCATGCCAAAACCGGAGCCGCGCCCCTTGCGCACCCTGCCGGAACGGGCATTCCGTGCCCGGGCACGGCTGGTGGCCGCGTTGATGTGCTGCGTCTGCTTTGCGGGGCTGGCCGCGCGGCTGGCGTATCTGCAGCTGTTTGCGGGCGGCTGGTATACGAACCGCGCCCTCGGCCAGCAATTGCGCGATACTGTGGTGCCTGCCGACCGGGGCCGTATCTACAGCGCCGACGGTGTACTGCTTGCCGCCAACAGCAGCTGCTGGACATTGCGGGCCTCCCCGCGCGAGATGCCGGAGGAAAAGCTCAGCCTTGCCGCGCAGGGCCTTGCGGAAATATTGGAGCTGGACGAAGCGAAGCTGCTGGAAAAATTCAGTGACCGCACCTCCAACGACTGCCTTTTGCGCTACCGCGTGGAGCGCGACACCGCCGACCGCGTGCGGGATTTTTGTGAAGCGAACGGCATCACCGGCATCCGCATCAATCAGGACTCCAAGCGCTGGTACCCGGAGGGGGAATTTCTGGCCAGCGTGCTGGGCTTTACCAATGTAGACAACGCCGGTGTGAACGGGCTGGAGCTGAAATATAACGATGTGCTCACCGGGCAGAATGGTGTGGTGCTCACCGCCGTCAACGCTTGGGGCTACACACTGGAGCAGAGCTACGAGACCGAAAAAGTGCCCTTGGAAGGCAGCGGCCTGCGGCTGACTGTCGATACCAACATCCAGCATTACCTTGAAAATGCGCTGGATTATGCGGTCAAGGAGCATCATGTGGCGGCGCGCGCCGTGGGCATCGTGATGGACGTGAACACCGGGGCCGTGCTGGCCATGTCCACCACGCCCGCCTACGACCCGAACCAGCCGCGCGTGGTCTACGATGCAGCCGCCCGCAAGGCTGTGGATGCCCTTACCGGCAGCGAGCGCGCTGCCGCCCTGCAGCTGGCCCAGCAGACCCAGTGGCGCAACAAGGCTGTCAGCGACCTGTACGAGCCGGGCAGCGTGTTCAAGCTTATCACCTGCGCCGCCGCGCTGGATGCCGGGGTTGTGAGCAAAAACTCCACCTTTTACTGCGGCGAGTCCATCTCGGTGGCGGGCACACGGTTTCACTGCGCCAACCACAAGCGCCACGGCAGCCAGACCGTGACCCAGGCGCTGGAAAATTCCTGCAACCAGAGCTTTATCCAGATCGGCGCGCGGCTGGGCAAGGAAGCCTTCTGCGATTACTTTGCCGCTTTCGGCCTGCGGGAGCCAACCAGGGTCGATCTGCCCGCCGAACCCAAAAAGAGCCTGTACTACACCGCCGACCGCATGGGGCCGGTGGAGCTGGCCTCCTGCGCCTTCGGCCAGAGCAGCAAGATCTCCTATATGGAAATGGCCGCAGCCGTGTGCGCTGTGGTGAACGGCGGCAGGCTGATGCAGCCTTATCTTGTCAGCGATATCCTGAACCCGGACGGCAGCATTCTGCAGCACACAGAGCCGGTGTGCAGGCGGCAGGTGATCAAACCGGAAACTTCTGAAACCATGCGTGAGATGATGGAAGCCGTTGTGCTCTACGGCGGCGGGCGCAATGCCCGCATCCAAGGCTACCGGGTGGGCGGCAAGAGCGGCACCAGCCAGAAGCTGGACAGCGCCGACGAAAAAGCCCGTATTGCCAGCTTTGTGGCCGTGGCTCCCATCGACGACCCGCAGTTTTTGTGTCTGGTGTGCTTGGACGAACCCCACAGCTGGACGACTGCCGGCGGCAGCCTTTCAGCCCCGGTGTGCGCCGAGGTGCTGGAACAGACGCTGGTGTACAAGGGCGTGCCCCGCGCTGTGGAACCGGAAACCGATCCCGATCCCGCCCAGACCGCTGCCGACCTGCCCGCCGACGGTGACAGCTTTGACGGGGCGTAAGCAAAAAACGGCCCCGGAAAGGTCTTCCGACTTTCCCGGGGCTGCAATGTTTTTTGTTTAATTCTGCTGCGGCTGCTCGCGGAAAACGATCTCGCCGGTCTCGCTGTTCATGGACTCCACAATGGCAAGGCTCTCCAGCTGGATGCCCTTGCTGCGGATCAGCTCGCCGCCCTGCTGGAAGCCCTTTTCCACGGCAATGCCGATGCCCTCCACTGTGGCACCGGCCTCCTGGGCCAGATCCAGCAGGCCCATCAGGGCGCAGCCGTTGGCAAGGAAATCGTCAATGATCAGCACATGATCCTCTGCCGTGAGGAACTTTTTGGAGACGATCACATTGTAGATCTTTTTGTGGGTGAAGGACTGGATCTTGGTCTCGTAGTTGTTGTAGTCCAGATTGATGCTCATGGACTTTTTGGCAAATACCACCGGCACGTTGAACTCGCTGGCCACGATGGCTGCAATGCCAATGCCGCTGGCCTCGATGGTGAGCACCTTGTTGATGGGCTTGCCTGCAAACAGGCGCTTCCACTCCTTTGCCATCTCCCGGAACAGCGGAATGTCCATCTGGTGGTTGATAAAGCTATCCACCTTGAGCACATTGCCCTCGCGTACGATACCATCTTTGCGAATACGATCTTCCAGCATCTTCATAGTGCAGCAGTTCCTCCAACCTGATTTTTTCCATGCCCATGCGTTTGCAGCGCATATTTCTCTTTTTATTTCACCTAGTATACCGGATGCTCTTTCCTTTGGCAATAGGTTTTCTTGATAAATTTATAGGTTTTCCGCTCTTGTACTTTTTACAGATTCGAGTATACTGTAGTTAATATAAGGTGTGTCCGGCATCTGTGCGCCGGCGCACAGGAGGGGAGAGCATATATGAAAACGGGTCTTGTGCTGGAAGGCGGTGCCATGCGCGGCATGTTTACCGCCGGTGTTCTGGATGTATTGATGGAACATGGCATCGTGCTGGATGGTGCCATTGGCGTTTCGGCCGGTGCGGTGTTCGGCTGCAACTACAAGTCCCATCAGATCGGCCGTGTGATCCGCTACAACACCCAGTATTGCAACGATAAGCGCTACGCAAGCTTTGGCAACCTGCTGCGCACTGGCAACCTGTACAGTGAGCAGTTCTGCTACCACACCGTTCCGGAAAAGCTGGACGTGTTCGACGCAAAGACATTTGCAGAGAACCCCATGGACTTTTTTGTGGTGTGCACCGATGTGCGTACCGGCGACCCCATCTATCACAAGTGCCGCACCGGCGATGCCGAGGATATCCAGTGGATGCAGGCATCCGCTTCCATGCCGCTGGCGGCCAAGATCGTAAAGATCGGCCATTATCAGCTGCTGGACGGCGGCATTGCCGATTCCATCCCCGTGCGGTTCTTCGAGTCCATCGGCTACAAACGCAACCTCATTGTGCTGACCCAGCCCAAGGGCTTTGTGAAAAAGAAGAACAAGATGCTGCCCGCCATCCGGGCACGCTACCTGCGCTACCCCGCTTTCGTGGAAGCCGTTGCCGACCGTCACGAGCGCTACAACGAAACGCTGGATCACATTGCCATGCTGGAGCAGACCGGCAAGGCGTTCGTCATCCGCCCGCCCATCCCGCTGGAGATTGGCTCCATGGAGCGCGATCCGGTCCAGCTGCGCCGCGTCTACGAGACCGGCCGTGCCGTTGCCGAAATTCAGGTGGATAAGATCGCCGCCTTTGTGAACGAATCCAAAGCTGCAGCGGAAGAGTAACGGCGGCACAAACAGATATCCTGCATGTGCATAGCCCCCACGGGGAAGCAGCTCTTTTGATCGAAGCGCAGGTGCGCAGCCAAAAGGTCTACATGTGATGTTTTCGCGGCATCACAAAAATGTTAACGTCAACAAAATCATGGTATAGCAGCAGCCCCGGTGAACCTGACGGTCCATCGGGGCTGTTTTTGCGCCGTCTTCAACGACATCGCCGCAGCTGTTCGAATCCACCCGCCCGATGAGTTTAGCCTTATCGCAAAACAAAAACCTCAGCGTACTTGCATACGTTGAGGTTTTTTGGTGGGCGCGGGTGGATATCGCGAGCCGCGCTGCTAAAAACAGCCCACTGGGCTGTTTTTGCGCCGTCTTCAGCGCCGTCGCCGCAGCTGTTCGAATCCACCCGCCCGATAAGTTTAGCCTTGTCGCAAAACAAAAACCTCAGCGTACTGGCATACGTTGAGGTTTTTTGGTGGGCGCGGGAGGATTCGAACCACCGAAGCTGAAAGCAGCAGATTTACAGTCTGTCCCCATTGGCCACTCGGGAACACGCCCATATTCAGTTTTGCAGTCCATGGATTGCCTGTATATATTACCACCCGGATGGTAGTTTGTCAACATCTTTTGCGGAATTTTTGGATCTTTGTGTCGAAAGCAAAAACACAAAAGCAAAAGCCGCCCAGAAATCAACGTTCCTGAGCGGCTTTTTGGAGCTGGTGACAGGAGTTGAACCTGCAACCCACTGATTACAAATCAGTTGCGCTGCCATTGCGCCACACCAGCATGGATCAAGCGGTCTTTTGATAGAATACCAAAAAACGCGCGGCTTGTCAATATCTTCTTGGCGCGCAAAAAAACAACCCATTCCCCAAACAGTATACTATACCGTTTAACAAATGAGGTGCCATTGCCATCAGTTCATGCTTTCGTCTGCTTTTAGCATTCTTTTCTGTTGCATCACGTTTTGATACCCGTAATTTTCAACGCAATACATCGATAATAAAATCGAACCATTCGATTCTATTATCATAAAAACCCCACAGGAACCGCGGACGGCTCCTGTGGGGTTCAAAGTCTGTTGTATTCTTTTTTGAGCAGCGGGCTGCTTCAGCGGGCAAGGGCCTGCTGGATCTTTGCAAAATCCTCCAGTGTGAGGGCTTCCGGGCGGATGCGGGCATCAAAACCGGCGGCTTCAATGGCGGCTGTCACCGCGTCCTTGGACATCCCCAGACCGCTGGCAATGGCGTTTGCAGCCGTTTTGCGGCGCTGTCCGAAGGCGGCACGCACCAGCGCAAAATAGCCTTCTTCGTCCTCCACCTGCACAGCGGGCTGCGGACGGATCTCCATGCGCACCACGGCGCTGGTCACCTTGGGGGCCGGGTAAAAACTGCCGGGCGCAGCGGTGAACATCATTTTGGAGGTGGCATAGTAGCTCACCGCGCAGCTGATGGCGCTGGATGCACGGGTGCCGGGCGCAGCAGCCAGACGGTCGGCAGCTTCCTTCTGTACCATGACGGTCAGGCTTTCAATGGGCAGGCGGTCGCCCAGCAGCTTCATGACAATGGGACTGGTGATGTAGTAGGGCAGGTTGGCGCACACAGCCACCGGCATACCGGGGAACTCTTCCGCAATAAGAGCCTTCAGGTCAACTTTCAGTACATCCTGTAATACCAGTTTAAAATTGTCCACTCCGGCCATCGTTTCGGCCAGCAGCGGCGGCAGGCGTTCGTCCACTTCAATGGACACCACCTTGGCGGCGCGCTTTGCCAGTTCCCGAGTCAGCACACCGATGCCGGGGCCGATCTCAATGACACCATAGCGCTTATCCACGCCGCTGGCATCCACGATCTTGGGCGGCAGACCCGGGTTGATGATAAAGTTCTGTCCAAAACCCTTGGAGAGTGCAAAATCGTATTTTTCACACAGGGCGCGGATCACCGAGAGGTCGGTCAGTTCGGGCATAGATTCCATCCTTTTTCATAGTACGATTTGAATGCCCTCCGCGTCGCTTTGGGCATATTCAGCGGAAATATTATTATAATATGGCAACCCAGCCAGACCTGCG